>JBIIXZ010000240.1:0-3889 GCA_044347055.1 Bdellovibrionia bacterium
CTCCACGACTGCGCGCATCTGGTCGAAGATCCACTTCTGGATGCGCATGTCTCCGGGATAAAAGTCGCGGGTTCCCTTGTACGGCTGGGTGGAAAGCTTGACGTCGGCCATGCCGCAAAACTGGCACAAAACAGCCCAAACCTCCAGTGGACTGTCCGGTGGGCCCCCGCTAGACTCGGGGCTCATGACCTCCTCTCCTCTTGCTCTGGTCACCTGTTCCGGACGCGATGCTCCAGGCATCACTTCCGAACTGACAGGAATTCTGGCCGATGCCGATCGCCGGATCGTGGATATCGGGCAGGCCGTGCTGCATGGATGGCTGTCGCTATCGCTCCTGTTCGAGATCGAATCGCCGAGCACGGAGGCACCAACTCCCATTCCGCGCCTGCTGGCCAAGGCCCACGATCTGGGACTCAAGATGGAGTACCGAATCTTCGAGGCCGATGAGTTCACGAATGGGGCATTCTCCACTCAACGCTCCAATCGCTATGCACTCACCCTCATGGCGAGCTCCATTCCCGCCCGCACCCTGCACGAGGTCACCCATTACCTCGCCCGCAACCGCATCAACATCGATGTGATCGAAAAGCTCAGCGAAGACCAGTTCGGCTGCGTCGAAATGCTGGTGTCGTCGCAAATCGAGGTCGACGAGAAGTCGGTGAAAACCGACCTGCTCGCCATCGCCCGGAACGAGGGTGTCGACATCGCGCTCCAAGCCGAAGGACTCTTTCGGAGAGCCAAGCGATTGATTGTCTTCGACATGGACTCGACGCTGATCCAATCCGAAATCATCGACGAGTTCGCGCGCGAGATGGGAGTCTACGACGAAGTCGCCCGGATCACGCATGAGGCCATGAGCGGCAAGGTTCCGTTCGCCGAGGCGCTCGTGCGTCGCGTGGCGAAGCTCCGCGGGCTCACGCACGCCCAGATCGAAACCGTATTCCACCGGACCCAGATCACTCCCGGGGCTGAAGAGCTGATCGGGGTGCTGAAGGACCTGGGCTACCGAGTTGCACTGATCAGTGGTGGATTCAGCTGCATTGCAGACCGACTGAAGACCAGGCTCGGACTGCATTATGCCTACGCCAACCACCTCGTTTTCCAGGACGGTGCCTGCACGGGAGAAGTTCGCCCTCCCGTGGTGGATGCCCAGAGAAAGGCCGACTTGCTGGAGCTGATTGCGCAGCAGGAAGGCATCCATCTCGACCAGGTCATTGCCGTGGGAGACGGCGCGAACGACATTCCGATGCTCGAAAAGGCGGGTCTCGGAATCGCATTCAACGCCAAGCCGTCGGTGGGCGAATGCGCCGACCTCGCCTTGAATCAGCAGAACCTGAAGGCCATCCTGTACCTGCTCGGAATTCCCGGGCGCGACCTGCCCCAGTCGCTGGCGTAATCGCCCGTCCCCCTCGCACCCCAGCCGCTGAACCACCGACCGAAAGAGATCGCCCACTTCAGACAACCCTGCTTCGCAGGGAACTCGTGGGCGAATCTCTTCCGGATCGTCGGTTCATTGCCCGAGCACCAAGCCCGGGCAATGACATCCCATCACCCCGTCCCGACTCTCGCGAGGCAGGATGCCGAAAGCGAGAGCGCAGGATGCGCGAGGAGCGGACGGGGTGATGGGATGTCATTGCCTCGTGGTGCTGGAACGCGATCCGAAAAAGAAAAGGCCCGCTCCCTCTCGGAAGCAGGCCCTTTCAAATCAGCGATCCCTGCCTGAATTACAGGATGATTTCAGCCAGGAAATACAGCACGAACGTGAATGCCACGCCCATGTGAATGACGCCCTTCACGGTCGTCATCGGGCCGGTCTTTCCCTTCACGGCATTGAACTCGAGCAGACCCAGGACTACGGCCAGCGCGATGAAGTACGTGCCCACCTTCGAGGCATCGACGTTCATCGGCAGGTGCGATGCGGATCCCATGAAAAACAGCATGGGCATCGAGAACAGGGCATTCGTGCGCGAGGCGAGGAGAGCCGCACCGGCCGAGGCTGCTGCCGCAGGGTTGGCGGGCTGGCCCTTGGCCACGTTCTCGGCGTTGGCAATGACCACCTTCTGGTTCGGCCAGATGATGAACCAGACATTGAACCACATCAGCGAGCCGAGGATCGCGCCGGTGAGGATGCTGGTGCCATAGGAAGTCTGCAGGAATGCTGCACCCATCTCACCCCAGCGATGACCGAGGTACAGCCAGCCGGTGACGAAGGTGTACATGGCGCCCCAGCGGAACCACCACAGAGCGCGCGGCAGGAGCTTTTGGGTGACGCCCGACTTGGTGGAAGCGTCGGTTTCGGCCATGAACGGGCCCTGGGTGAAGTTGAAGTAGTACAGGTGACCAATCCAGATGACGCCGAAGACGAAGTGCGCCCAGCGAAGAACCATCTGGAAGCCTGCCGCAGAGAAAAGCGAAAAATCCATGTCTCTCTTCCTTTCGTAAGATGTGTGCCCACAAACTACCCGAAGCGGGCAGCAAGGCAAAGTCCTTCCTCGGGTGAAGTCAGCGCAGGGCAAAAAGAATCTTGATGTCCTCGTCGTCGAAAGAAACTCCGGCACCAAAGTAGTAATTCACGCTTCCATTCACGCGATTCACCGACTCGAGCCCCGCTGTGAGATACAGCGCATCGAAAAACTTCGCCGAGCCCCAGAAACGAGCATCAAAACCCTGGCCGAGGGCTCGCGAGTAGAGATCAATGCCCAGCCTGTGGTGGTCCTCGCGCCCCTTCGGACCGAGATAGCCCGCCAGCGAGACCGCGCCGTCGTTGTGCAGGACGCCCGCGGAGAGATCCAGGCGATTGAAGAAGACCTTGCCCAGCATCGCCGAGATCATCAGCGCTGTTTCTTCACGAGTCGTCGAACGAACCGTCGTCGACACTCCGCCACTCTCGGTGGTGGTCGTCATCACGGTCTGGCGTCCTCGGGCAGAGTCCACCGAAACACCGAGTCGATAGTACCGAGTGGGCCGCGGCCAGATCGAGGCGAAAACGGCGCCGCGAGAACCTTCCGCCTTCGGCAGAGATATCCCGGAGAGATCCACCACGAACCGCATTCCGCTCGCGCGATTGAGCAGCTGGTTGGCATTCTTGAGCAGCTCCTTCACCGATTCCGCATAGTACGGATCATTCAGGATCATCCCGACGGAACCTTCGCCACGATTGATCTTGATCGCCGTGTCTCGGAGCTGCTCGATGGCGTCCTCGAGCTTGGCCAGAGTCCGCTGGGCAGTGGTATTCAAGTTACCCTCGGGCGCCAGCGTCCTGGAGGCATTCTCCAGCGTGCGATTGAGCTGCTGCATGGTCGTGCGCAGCTCCTCCGGCTTGATAGCCTGCTTGAGGTTCTGAGTCAGCGAGGTCACCTCGTTGACCAGGCTGTTGACCTGGTTCACCACCTGCTGGACGTCCTGGCCACTGGAGCCCACCGGAACCTCGCGAGTCCTGCCGCGCCCCCCGGGTGCAGCCCCGGTCGGCGAAGCTCCCGCAGTCGGCTCCTCGGCGTTCGCAGACGGAATGATCCAGTTCAGGACCCTCTGGAGAAACGAGACTTTGCGGTCCTCGGGGTAAACACGAAAACCCTGTGGTTCTCCTTCTCCGGCATCCTGGACGGCATCCACGGACGGCCCGACATACTTGACAGGCTTGAGCTCCACGAACTTGTCACCCAGGAACCCCTCGCCGCGAATATAGGCACGCGTGCTCGACGTGACTTCCACCTGCGCGGTCACGCAGATTCCGAGTCGCACCTTTGAGTCGGCAAGCTGCACAGTCGACAAGTACCCGATCTGGAGACCCAGCGAACGTACGGGCGACTTCGACTTGAGGCCGGTGGCATCGTCCACGTTGATGTAGACGAGCTGGCACGGGCGCCACCAGAACGGCTTGTCATTCACG
>JBIIXZ010000241.1:0-3873 GCA_044347055.1 Bdellovibrionia bacterium
TTCCGGAAGGCATCGCGCATGAGTCGGTGCTGCTCACCAAGGGTAATCCGCTCGATGCCGCCTCGAATTACTTTGTGCATTCGAATTTCTTCGCCCTGCGCTCGGCGCTGCAGAGCGAGTTTCCGGAAATTTCGGAAACGTTCATCATGGACCGTTTCCGAAAGAGGCTGGCCGAGAACCTGGAGCCGGAGCTGGGCAAGCTGCCGCTGAATCTGCGCGAGATCCGTTCGGCCATCGCCCAGAGGCGTCGCCTGCGCAGTTCTGAGCGGGGCTGTATTCCGGCGTTTCAGGCGATTGCGGGGGGTGCGCGGTGATCTTGGTTCTGCGCAGAAGGTCGCTACTGATCTGTGTGCTCGCTCTACTGGCAAGCTCGTGGCCTGACGCGCAAGCGGGTCGAGCCGTACGGTCGCAGGCCTGCGCCGATCGCATGGCGGACCTTGCTGAGTCAGCGACGATGGTTCCGGTCGCTGCCAAAAGGATCGAGCTCACGGCCAAAGAGCGAGCCAATGCCGCAGTCATTCGGAGGCTCTGCGATCCGGGTGAAGCCACTTGGAGGCGTGATCATTATTACTACCGAGACCATGTCGTCCCGGAACTCCGGAAGGTCATGAAAGAAACCCCGGAGCTTTTGAGACGAGATCCGGATACCGCTCTTCGTTTTGCCGTGGCAGTGCTTCTGAAAGGCACTTGGCAGGAACGCGCACTCGAAGACTGGTTGGTCGAAAGCGGTCTTCGATTCGAGGGCGCCACCTTATCGAAAGCCGAGGTCCAGGAGATCGTCGGCGCACTGAAGAGCTATCAACCGATGACGACTTATGGATTTCTGGGGCGTTGGTTGACTCCCATCGAGGAGATGGCTGCTACGGGCCCCGCAGCTCAGGAGCGCCTGCGAGTGGCCTTCGAGCGGAAGCGCGCCAGGGCGGCCTATTCCTTTTTTCAGGCCCTCTCGTCGCAATCCGATGCCGCCACCAAAAAAGAGCTTCTGAGCTATTTGAGGCTCCACGCTCGTGATCGTCATGCTGCTTTGTACGGTTTGGACCGTGCGTTCGAAACAGCCGCGCCCTTCAGGACCAGAGAGAGCGGGGTCTGGAAGCGCGCCCTGGAGCGCGCTCTCGGAGCCACTGACGAGCCGCTTGCCGTCGCCCATGTTCTCGAGGACGGCCGAATTCGCGTGAGCGCTTCCGATCCGTTCGACGGAGCGAAACCCGGAGACCTCGGATTCGAACGCATTTTCAAGCCGAGCGACCTTCGCTCACTCGCGGACTCTGAGGGAGTGTTGCTTCGCGAGGAGACCTTTGGCGGTGGCTTTCGAATCTCCAGGTCCGTTTTGGATGAACTCCAACAGGCTCGGAAAATCGGAAATTCCGTGGAGGGCTCACCGCCGTATTCCGCATGGGCACGCGATGGCAAAATTCAAGGACTCGTCTTCACCGACACTGGATTCGAGGCCAAGGATGCACGCGAAACGCTGGACGAGTATCTCGCGTTCTACCGAGGCGAAGGGTTTCAGTTCAAGAAACAGTCGGTATCGGACTTTCCGGAGTGGATCGAATCACGCGTCAGGTCGGGAGAGCTCGACTACCTCGTGCGCGAAGGGCATGAAGTCAAAAATTTGAAAATGGCTCGCTCCGGTGACCTCATGATCGGCCGAAAAGCGGGAAAGCCGCCACAAGAGGTCGTTCTTTTCATCCCGAATACAGGAAGCGCCAAGTCGGAACTCAGCTGGGCCACATTGAATCAGGCCTTGGTCGAGAGATCGGCATCGGCGCCCGAGAACTCGCTGCTGTACTTCGATACCAAGTGCCATTCGTTCAAAGGAACTGCGTGCGAGCTTCCGAATCTTGCCAAGACGTCTCAGATCCAGGTGGTGTCTTCTAGCGGCGTCGCCTCGACGTTCGTCAACGATGACGCGAGTCCGCTTCGCGCGCTCATGCAGGGAATCCTCGAGCAGGATAACTACGCCCAAATGGAGTCACGCCTCAAGGCTGCTCGTAAGAGGGCGGGCGCTTCCGGTCAGGAGGATCAGTACGTCCTGCCGAATTCGTACGCTTACCGCACGGAGGTTCTTGAAAAAGATTCTCCGGGCGGGCCGCTCGAGTGGGTGGAGAAATGAGAGCACGCGAAATCAGGTCGGCTTTTTGTAGCATGGCGTCCGTCCTGGCGGCGATGCTGGTGATTACTCCAGCCCACGCCGCGCGCGGTGCGCGCTCGCAGGCCTGCGCCGACCGGATGGCGGAGCTTGCCGATGTCCCGGGCCTCGGGCGATCCGTATCGCAAAAAGTCGAGCTTACCGACCGAGAACGTCAGAGTGCCGAGATCATTGGCCGAATCTTTGACTCGTCAGGTGCATGGAGCGGTCCGTACCAGAATCTGGGGTTTGGGGTTGCGCCGGAGCTTCGGAGAGCCATGAACTGGGCTCCTCAGGTCCTGGAGCGCGATCCAGATTCCGCCCTTCGCTTCGCGATCGGAATCCTGTTCAAGGGTACTCGCCAGGAGTTCGAGCTGCAAAACTGGTTGATGAAGAGTGGTTTGCGCTTTGAGGGCGCGACGTTGTCTCCGGCCGAGATTCGAAGCGTTGTGGCGGCGCTTCGAGACTACAGATCTCAGTACTCCATCGGACTTCTCGGCCGCAACAGCGGCCTGGGTTCGGCAAGTTCCAACGATCGCCTCCGAAAGGAGTTTGAGAATGGCCGCATCGCTGTCGCCTACAAAGTTTTCCAGGCGATTGCCTCGCAGGCGGATTCACAGACGCGGGCGGAACTGAGAAAACTCTTCGATTTCTCGCGTGAGTTGAGGCCTCCAGCAGGCGCAGCGCCCACCTATTATTCTAGTTCCGATGGCACCGGTACCGACGGGTTGCGGCCGCTGGAGTACCTTCAAAGTGCGTTTACGGTAGCGGCTCCGTTTGGTGCTCGCGAGAGTTCGGTTTGGGAGCGTGCCTTTCATCGGCTTTTTGATCCCTCGGAGGCTCCGATCGCGGTCGCGCATGTTCTCGAAGGCGGGGGCATTCGCGTGAGTGCCTCCGAACCCTTCGAGGGGGCTCGGGCGGGGGTCATCGGATTTGAGAGGATTTTTACGACCGAGGAGTTTCGGAAATTTGCGGAATCTTCCGGACGGAGCGGGGTAGTGCTCCGCCTCGGAGAGAATCGCGGCGCGTTCAAGATTTCTCGGGCTCTTGTTGACGGGCTGCAAGTCCGGCGGGTCGCGATGAACGCCCCGCCTTACGAGGCTTGGGCTCGCGACCGCAAGATCCAGGGACTGATTTGGACGGATACAGGCTTCGAGGCCCCGGATGCGCGAGAAACGTTGGGCGAGTACCTCGCTTTCTATCGTAGCGAAGGGTTTCGGTTCAAGAAGCAACCGGTCTCGGATTTTCCGGAATGGATCGAATCGCGCGTGAAATCGGGTGAGCTCGACTACATGGTTCGTGAGGGGCACGAACAGAAGCGGATGCTGATGGTCCGCTCGGGTGACCTGATGATCGGACGAAAGCCCGGTAATCCGGAACAGGAAGTGGTGGTGTTCCTTCCGAACACTCGCAGTGCAAAGGCCGAGCTGAGCTGGTCCTCATTGAATCGGGCCTTGAACGAGAGAGCGGAATCCTCGCCCGGAAACTCGCTTCTCTATTTTGATACCAAATGCTTTTCGTTTGAAGGAACCGCGTGCCAGCTTCCGCAGCTGGCGAATCCCTCTCAGATTCAGGTCATCGCATCGCAAGGTGCTGCAACCACCTTTGTGAACGATGCGACGAGCCCGCTTCGGGCCTTGATGCAGGGAATCCTCGAACAGGACGATTATGAGAAACTGTCTTCGCGGCTGAGCAAGGCGAGGCAGAGGTCCGGCTCCGGTAGCGATGATGAGTATGTCTTCCCG
>JBIIXZ010000242.1:0-3858 GCA_044347055.1 Bdellovibrionia bacterium
CGGGGCGATTCGTGCCGGAGCAGCTGCAATGGAAGTTTGAGAAAAGCGCCTTCGATGTGGGCGGCGACGTCGACTGGTCTGGAAAAGACACCCGTTGGAACCTGAAGGCGAACGGCTCGGCGCACCTTTCCGACCTGGTCGAGCTGGGCAGCAGCAAGATTCGGGGACAGGGGCGACTGGCCACGCATGTCCATGGCTCCTCCGAGGCGCTTCAGATCGATTTTGATGCGGATCTACAGGACGCTTCCTACTTGAGCATGAACTTCGGCGTGCTCAAGGGGCGATTCTCGCTGATTGAAGACCAGAACGTCCTGAGCTTCGAAGGAGTGCGCGGGAGAAATGGCGAGACGCCGTACACCATTTCCGGGCCGATCGACTTTCGGGGCGATGGCCGAATGGATCTCAGCGTTTCTTTTCCCGGCGGAAGAACCGAGGACTTCCTCGCCATCTTCGAGCCGCTCACCGAGGAGCTTGCCTGGTTTCCGCAGTCCCTCAAGGGCCGGCTCCAGGCCACGGGACGCATTACCGGCGGCGTGTCTCTCGAGCAGATGAAGGTGGAAACGAAGATTGACGGAAGTGACTGGTCATTCTTCGGTGAGCGGTTTCGTTCGGTTCAATTCACGGGCGGCTATGACCAGGGCGGCTATTTCATCAAGGAGCTGGATGCCCGCAAGCGCTCGGGAGCCATTCTTGGCGCCATTTCCTTCGATTCCCGCAGCCGCTTTGATTGGAACCTCAAGACGCAGGGGTTTTCGCTGCGTGACCTCGATTGGATGCTTCGACTGGGAATTCCCATCCGCGGAGACGTCCAGCTATCGAGTGAGGGGTCTGGAACCCTGACGTCCCTCGAGTCGACCACCCAGATTTCGCTGACTCGCACGGTGATCCGCTCGCGGAATTATCCTCAGAGCTCGCTTCGGGTCTCGAGCCGTCAGGGCATCTGGTCGGCATCGGGCAGTGCCCTGGGCGAACAGGTGAAGGCGGAGTGGAGCCATGATCCGCGCCCCGCTGCCTCCAATCTGCTTCGGTTGGCGGTCAGTTCGGCCGACTTCTCGCCGCTGCTCCTGTTGCTCAATCCCAAAAGCGTCCAGGACCTCTCGTTGCTGGGTCGTGCCACAGGATCGTTGGAATTATCCTACCCGGGAACCGCGTTCGATCGCGGCTCCGGCAGGATCGTCGTCACCGAGTTCGTTGCCCGAAAGGAGGGCGCGTCACTCCAGCTGGCCGAGCCAGTCTCCGGAAGGATGGTGCAGGGCGATCTTTCCATGCCGCAGATTCGAATTCTCGGCGATCGCGGCTCGGTGGCACGCGTGTCGTTGTCCTCTCGCCAGGGTGAGTGGCGATGCACGCTGACGGGCGAAGCGGATCTCTCGAGCCTCGAGTTTCTGAGTGCCCTGGTGCAGCAGGCATCCGGAAAAGCGGACCTCGATCTCGAGGTGCGTGGCCAGCTTGCTGCGCCGCAAGTCTCCGGCAAGGTGGATGTGCGTGAAGGATATCTGCGTACCGCAGCGCTCGATTCTCCGTTCGAGAACCTGCAGGGTCGACTCACCATTCGGGCCGGCAAGCTCCTGCTCTCGGGGTTCCAGTCGGATCTTGCCCAGGGCAGGGCATCTGCCTCAGGAATGATCGAGTTCTTCACGGATCGCTTTCCGTTGATCGATATTTCAGCGCAGCTCGATGAGAATCGTCTGAAGGTCTATCCCTTTCAATTCCTCAAGATTCGCGATGCGCGGATCAGGGTTGCCGGAAGCTCCGTGCCGTACGACATCACCGGAAACATCAGCGTGGAGCAGGGGCTCTCGCGTGAGCGAATCGCCGGTGCCGGGCAGGGGGTGTCGCTGCAGTCGAGCCTCTACGCTCCACCTCCGACCGGAGACGTGGCTTTTGACTTTCCGAAGTTCCGATTGAAGGTCGACGTCAATGCCGACTCCGGCCTGAAGTTCCAGAACGAGCTCCTGGACGTGGAGATGCGGGCCGCCGTCACGATCGTGAATACGATCGAGGCGCCGAGGCTGCTGGGCAAGGCGGAGCTGGTCCCTGGCCAGGGAAGGATGACCTTCAAGGACCACGTGTTCCAGGTCCAGTCGGCTCTCGTGAAGTTCGACAACCCCGCAGTGCTCGCACCGGTCTTTGACCTCGTTGCCACCACCGATATCGGCGGCACGAAGGTGCAGCTCTACACTTCAGGAACCGCCGACCGCTTCAAGGTGGAACTCAGTTCGAATCCGGTCCTGCCCGAACCCGAGATCCTGTCGCTCCTGGCCATGGGAAGGACGCTGGAGGAGTCGCAGCGCCTGCGCGCCGGAAGCACCTCGGGCGTCCAGCAGAGCGAGGCGGCCTCGCTGATCCTGCAGTCACTCGACTTCAATCGTGATGTCCGCGAAAAAACGGGTTTCCAGGTGGGGGTGGGCGAGGCGTTCGACACCCAGGCGGGCCAGAGCATCTTTCGTCCGCAGGGCGACATCGAGTCGGCCATTGCACCCAAGATCGTGCTCAAGAGGCAAATCGGCAAACGTGTCGACGTCAGCGTAGGAAGCACCGTCGGCTCCGGCACGACCAACCAGCGCGAAGTGAACGCGGATTTCTATGTCTCGCCGAATGTTTCGGTGCGAGGAGTCTGGAACTTCTTCGAAGGCTCGACGTCGCAGGACACGAGCACGACCACGCTCCAGCAGAGCCGGACCAGCTACGGGGTCGACTTGAAGCTTCAAAAGAGGTTCAAGTAGATGCGGATGCTGCGTTGGCTTTCCGTATCCTCAATGTTGATTGCCCTGCTGGGAGTCAGGACGCTCGCAGTCGCAGGTCCTGTCATCGAGCAGGTCGAAGCGGATGGAATGAGCTACCTGGGCGCTGCGGAGCTTCAGGCGGTGCTGGAGCTCGGCGCAGGAGATGCCTTCGACGAGACTCGTGCCAGGCGGTCGGCGGACAATCTGGCAGAGCTCTATCGATACCGAGGTTTTCCTCGGGTCGAGGTGAAGTCGGACTTTGACCGCGTGAAGGGAGTCTGGTCCATCCTCGTCAACGAGGGGGCGCCTACCCGAATTGCGAAGATTCAGATCGTGCCTGACGGATTTTCAGATCGAGGCACGGACGCCCAGTGGCGAAGCCTGCAGGCCGAACTCCTGCAGCGCTTTGACCTCGCGCCGGGCGATATCTTTGACCAGGAGCGGGCCGCGAGCGGTGCTCGCGCATTGCAGGCTGCTTTGGTGGATGAGGAATATATTGGAGCCTCCGTAGGCGAGGTCCAGATCACCCGAGAGCCGGTCCAGCCTGAACCGGAGTCGCTTCCGCGAGAAAAGCGGAGCGAGCCCGCAGCCGGCTGGGTGTCTCTGCAGGTTCGGATCGAACTGGGCGAAAAGGTGAGCTTTGGTTTTCGGGGCAACAATTACTTCTCGAGGAACGAGCTGCTCGCATTGGTGAGAGAGCAGCGCTCCCTCGGACTCGGTCGCAACTACCTCGAAACGCTTCGAGCAAGGTTCGTCGAGGCCTATCGCGCCTCGGGATACTCTCAGGCGGTCGTCACCGCATTTCCTGTCGAGCGCTCGGGTTCGGCTGAGCGCCATGTCACCTGGGTGATCCAGGAAGGAGTCCGTTCGCGGATCGAGTCGCTGGATTTTGACGGCGGCGTCGCCTTTTCACGCGATCAACTCGAGCGAATTTTTCGACAGGGCATCGGCGGGTACGTCTCATCCGGCATTTATGTCGAAAAGGAACTCGATCGCGCAGTCGAAGTCTTCATCCAGAAGCTTCGCAGCCGTGGATACCTGAGCGCGAGGCTCCTGAGCCTGCAGACTCAATGGATCGATGAGGCGCATTCGCGTGCAGCAGTGACCGTGTTCCTCTATGAAGGCGAGCAGA
>JBIIXZ010000055.1:0-12936 GCA_044347055.1 Bdellovibrionia bacterium
GGTGCCTAGCCTCTCTCGAGAGCACGATGTGGCCAAGATAATGGTCAGGGAGAGCGTGAGTAGCGCTAAACAAAGTTTCTGCATAGTTCGAGATAGCCGCGGTAAAGGATCTGATAAAACTGTTGCCCTAGTTCGTGGGTGGATCCAGTGGGATCACCGATGACTCCGGAGTCCGTCGATTCGATTAGTCCTTTGCAGATGAGTTCTTTGATCTCGTCGTCTGTCCAGGCATCTCCCGACTGAGGCAGGAGTCCGGGCCGGATCTGATCTTGGCGCACTGACCCGGGGTGGGTGTGCAGTGCCAGTGAGGTTTCAAAAAGACCACCGTGAAGTCCGAGCTTTGCCGGCGGAAAGCTTGCACCCAAATCCGTAATTGCACGGAAGATGAGACGCTCTTCGGAGTCCGTTATTACCTTGAGGGAGGTGTCATCCCACGCCGAGATAAATCTTGAGATTGGCCCGTAATTTCCTCCGTGACCATTGACGATGATGAGGTTTCGGATGCCCGATGCTGCGATCGACTTGGCGAGATTATTCAGAACCGCGATGAATGTTTGTTCAGACAGAGAAAGCGTTCCTACGAATCCGAGGTGATGATCGGCCGAGCCGTATTGGAAGGAGGGGATGAGGATGGCCTCTAACTCTTTTGCTAAATCAATGGCCAACCGCTCGGCGATGAATGAATCGTATCCCAGAGAAAGGTGTGCACCGTGCTGCTCGATGGATCCTACCGGTAGTACGGCGGTCGTTTTTCCCGAATTAATAAGAAGTTGTAGCTCGTCCTTCGTGAGTTGGCTCCAGAGTTTCATCAGTGTGTTCCCAAGTAGAAGCCCAGATTAAATCCCAGGTGGCAGAACACTGGGGCGGAGATGCCGAGAGTCTGTGATCGCCTCAGTCCGCAGTAAAGGCCCAGTAAAAGGGTATATCCTGTTTGAAAAAGAATGAACGGTTGGAGGTCGATGGGGACTCGAAACCAGGCTGTGAAGTGGGCAAGTGAAAACAGAACAGAGGTGATGACCATGATCGCGGACGCCTTGCTGATCATGGTTCTGAATAACCTCCAGAGTGCGCCTCGAAAGAGGAGCTCCTCAAGAATGGGCCCGATCAGCAGCAACAGCAGCAAATTCATCGTGCTGCTGAGATCGAATGGAATCGGGAGGCTGAAAACGTTGGCGAGCTTGAAGACGATGAATCCGGCAATCGATGAAATTGCGAAGTCTCTGACCAGTTTTCGGCCGGGCACGCTTTTTTCTTTCTCGGGGTTCGGGAGCAGTTTGAGTGTGACGACGACGAACACCACCTCGAAAACGTAGCTGGCGTAATTGTGGATGGAGTCTAGAATTTCGGTCCAAATAAACCGAAATGCCCCGTAGGCTACCAGGAATATCAGGGCAAAGAGGGTTTGCCGGCGTGAGTTCGTAATGACCATGTGTATCAGGATGTCACCGGGTCAGGGCTGAGTCCAAAAAGATTCAGGATTTTTCCCGAATTTAGGATGGTTAGAGCCACAGATTTGGCGCCTGAACGACCTACTCCCCCAACCCCAGCGTCCCGACATAGACGTATCCTGCAAACAGAATCGCAATCAGCAGCAGGAGCATCCAGGCCCGGAAAGTCGTTCGGTTGCTGGGCAGGACGGAGTGCCAGGATCGGAAGAGTCCTTGCGGGTTCGCGCCTTCGAACCAGGCGCGGAGCTTCGGAAAAGTGTCATCGAGGATGCTGAGAATCGCCGTTTCGCCGGTAAAGATCGAGGCCTTGCTCGGATCTCCCCAATAGCCGGAGACCTTGCCCGTCCACTTGGCCAGGCAGCGCGCCACGGCCCCGGCAGGGCTGCGCTCCACGCGCGGGGGCGACTCTTTCGGTTCGCGCGCACTACCCTGGTACAACCACATCGCCACCGAGGTGTCGCGGCCACCGCCGTGCTCCTTCGGATCCGCACCAAACGGCGTCTTCCAGATATCGCCAGGCACCGTGCCGCCGGCCTGCGCTGCCACCAGGCCCGGTTTTCCGCGCTTGATGTTTTTGGCCGCGCTGCTGAAGATCCGGCTGGCCCATCCCTGCGAGCGACGCGCAATGATGCGTCCCGCTTCTTCCATCGCGACGACTTGTCTCGGAGACGGGTTGCCGGCAAACGCCACCAGATACGGAAACCCCTGCTTCATCAGCACAAGCCCCACATCCACGAGGTAATCGCGAAGCACGTATCCCCGCACCGGAAAGGCAAACAGGCTCGTGTTGCACTCGACCGCGAGCGGTGCGACCGGAGCAATGACTCCGCGCCATCCCGGCTTTTCAGCCTCAAGGCGCTCAGCGGCGAGGCGACAAAGGGCCTGAGCCTCGTCGAGATCGAGTCCCATCGGCAGGTGCGGGCCGTGATCTTCGAGTGCGCCTACCGGAAAAAACACCACCGTCGATTCGCGCGGAAGCGCGGCGAGCTCGGGAGCGCTCATTCGTTCGAGCCAAAGGGGCATCGCTTAGTGTGCTCCTTCGGGCGCGCCCGCCTCGGTGGTCGGGCGCTTCTTGCGCTTTTTCGTCGGCGCCGCAGTTTCGGACGAAGTCAGAGACACTTCTTCGCTGGCATCCTTCGCGTCTCGCGCGGTGGCCGTGGTGTTCTGTGCCTCGGTGGTCTCTGAGGCTTTTGCGTGGGTGCCTGCCAGAATCCTCACGGCGTTTCCGCCGAGAACCAGGTCGGCCTGCTCGCGCGTGTAGACTCCACTCTCGACTCCCTCTTCGATGCGCGACTTGCCGAGAGCGATATTTTGTCCCACAAACGGCCAGTCGGTTCCAAAGAGCACCCGCTCGGCGCCGATCCGTCGCACGGCCTCGCCGATGATCTCGGCGGGCTGCCACGAGGTGTCGACTACGAGATTCGAGTAGAGTTCGCACATTTCGAGGGCTTTCATCGGCTCATGAAAGTTCATGTGCGCGAGCACGAACGTGACGTCGCGATAGGCCTCGAACCACGGGGCAAAGCTCTCGACTTTTCCCCAGCTGGGGTCCTTGTAAAACAGGCGATTCTGGATGCAGCCCGTGTGCAGGATGACCGGAATCCTGCGCTCCTGCGCCACTTCCAGAAGCGCGCGGTAGCGTGCGCTGTCGACGCCCTCGCCATCAGCTGCGGCATGGATCTTCAGCACCTTTGCGCCCTGGTCGAGGTACTCGCGAAGCTTCGCGGCCGGATCGTCCTCTCCCTTGGAGATGTTCACGACGGGAATGAGCCGGTCCGGATTCATCGAGCAGGCCTCAAGCACCATTTCGTTGGTGGCAAACGGGGGATGAGCGATCACGAGCGCCTGGTCGACCCCGGCCTCGTCCATGGCTTCGATCAGGTCATCGGTCGTGGATTCGACCAGAAGGCGCGGCAGCGAGGCCACGCCGCCGACCGAATCGAGCCCGTGTCTGACGGCATTCGGCAGGTGGCGCATCCAGACCTGGGCGGAATGCATTTTTTCGGAGACCGGCTGGAGGAACTGGCGGGCCATGCGGCGCCCGAGACCGAGCCCCATGCGCAGGCTCATCTCGCTCAGGTAGGGACGGATCTTGTCTCCGGCCGCCCCTTTGGGAACGAGCTTCGGAATGTGCGGCAGCACCTTTTCGATCGGATTCGGAAAAATGTGGGCGTGAAAATCGATGACGGGCATGACTCGAATTCTAGCATGGAGAAGGGTGGGCGATGGCCGTGGATTACGCGAAAACTGGAGGGCATTCGACCCCGGATCATGACGCGTATGCGAAACCAAAAGGTGGGCCCGACCATTTTTTGACGATTGAGCGGCCCGGTGAGTTATGCGACAACCGAGGACATGGAAAAAGACTCGGATATTGTTGCCATTTGGCTCAAAAAAGATCCCAAGCGCTGGTTTGCAGGAGCCCTGGCGGGTGCGTTCGCCGGCTTGATGGCCCTCATCTTCGCTTCCGTGCTGGCTTCGCTGGCCGGCTATGAAATCTGGTTTGCTGCCAAGATCCTCGCCCTGCCGTTCCTCGGCGGCGCCGCCACGGAACTGGGCCTTTCGGGAGCCGGATTCAAGGCCTTCCTGATCGGTTTCATCGCTTTCGAACTCCTGACCGCATTCTGGGGAATGATCTACGCCCACTTCACCGGCACGAACTCGCTCGGTGCCCTGCTCGGCATGGGGCTCACCTGGGGGGCCTTCAGCTGGATCTTCCTGAACAACCTGTTCAGCCCTTCGTTTCTCGACATTCGCGCGCTGAAGATTCCGAACAGCGCCGCATTTTTCGTCTGGATGGTCTACGGCGTGGCCCTGACTTCGGTGGCCTATTTCGACAAGGCTGTTCGCGCGAACAAGTAATTCGGCATTTCAGAATGCAATGAGAAGGGGCTGGAAGCGTGGGTTTCCGGCCCCTTCTGCTTTTTTAAGCCTATTTTTCGCTTTCTTGACAATAAGTTCAAAGTTCCATGCTTGTCCGGAATACCGGTCGGCGTTAGAAGCCCCCTCGCTGTGCGGATATTAGTGCTGGAAGATCATGCGGGAATTCGGTCTGCCCTGGAGCTCATGCTCGACTGGGAAGGCCATGTGGTAGTGGGTTTTGAGCGAGGCGATCTGGCGATCGACTTTTTGCAAAAGCAAACGGTCGACTTCGTCCTGATGGACTGGAATACGCCCGGACTGAGCGGTGTCCAGTTCCTCGAAGCGCTGGAAGAAACCTGCCTTCCCTTGTTCCGTCCCCGGGTGGGCGTGCTGTCCGGAGATCCGGCCGGGAGGGTGGCCGTCGAGCGCTACGGTGCGGAGTTCTTCTTCATGAAGCCATTCACGCCGATCGATGTCGTCGAAAACCTGAAATTCTGCGCGTGATCTGTTGCGGTCGGAGACAGGCCTGAGGGCCGCGGGTGGACGTTACAGGCTTTGGATCTTCTTCAGGATGCCGGTCGTGCTCTTGCCGGCCACGAATTTGAGGCTCTTCACGCGGCCTCCCCACGAGAGCACTTCCTTGCCACCGACGATCTGCTCGGGCTTCCAGTCTCCGCCCTTCACCAGCACGCGAACCCGAGAGCCCAGGAGCTGAATCAGCTCGAGCGGCGTGTCCTGTTCAAATGAAGTGACGAAATCCACGCATTGAAGTCCGGCCATCACGCGCATGCGGTCGGCAAGCGTATTGACCGGGCGATCGCTGCCTTTCAAGCGTTTGACCGAGGCATCGGAATTCAAAGCGACGACCAGGCAGCGTCCCTGGCGACGCGCCTCCTCGAGGTACTCGATATGCCCGGGGTGCAGGATGTCGAAGCAGCCGTTCGTGAAGACAACTCCCGTCCTGCCGCTGAGTGCGCGTTTGAGCGCTGCAGGAGACTTGATCTTGCTCGCGGTGGTGCGCAGGCTTGAACCGGCCATCAGAGCTGGGTGATCCGAGTCGGCTGGAGGTTGATCGCCACGTCATGCCAGCAGCGCTTGTCGCGATCGAAAAGCGCCCAGAGGATTCCTGCTCCCGCAAATCCGATGCTCGGCAGAAAGAAGAACGAGCGCAGGAAGATTTCGGTGGCGGTGCCGCGGAGCTTGAGGCCCATGACGCGCTTGCCGACGGTCGTCTTGAAAAGAATTTCCTGCACGGCCATCAGAGCCCAGCTGAACGCCACTAGGAAAAACAGGGTCATTCCGGCGAGATTGCCCTCGAGCAGGAACCAGGGTTCGAGGTCCGCAAACGCGAGTGCCACTGTCACGACCGTCGCGGTGACCAGGATATTGAAGGTGACGTCGAGCAGAAAGGCAAAGCTGCGCGCCAGGGGATACGTCCAACCGAAATTTTTCTCGATGTTCGGGATCGTCTGAGGCGCGGGCGTGGGAGCCTGCTGTACCGTCGGCTGATTTGCCTGATGGCGAAGAAAGGCCTCGGGTCGCGGGAGCGTTGGTCCTGGAACGCGGATCGACGGCGGAGCGATCGTCGCAGGATGTCGCGGCGCCGGAATGGGCTGCGCCATGGGCCTCGAAATCACGGGCCGGGCCGGGCCTGCGGCAACGGCGCCGGTTCCGGTCGCTGGAGCAGGAGTTGCCGCCGGTGTCGAGTGCGCCGTGCGCGTCGGAACTGCGGGAGCATAAGGAAGCCCATCTGAAAAAGGGTGAAACCCCACTCCTGAATGGAGCGGACGGAACTGCAGCGGTGTCGACGGGTTTGAGCCGGGAGCGCGAGGTTCGGTCATAGCTTGGTTGTCGCCGCGGCCAAGCGGCTAGTCAATTGCCAAACGCGCTGAAAGGGCGCAGCTCAGCGTGAACACTGCCGCAGTTTCGGCTCGCAGGACGAGTGGTCCGAGGTCGGCTGCGCGCAGACGCTTTTCTCGAGCTTCGATCCGGAAAAGATCGAGTTCGTGAGCGCTCCATCCCCCTTCAGGACCAATGAGCACGTGCTTGTCATCAGCACCTCGGAAAAATCCGCCTGAAAGCGACTCTGCAGCAACGGGCCAGTCCTCACGAGCCTTCGGCTCGACGGCCACAGCGCGAACCGCTCCTGTGGGAAGAGGCCTTCTTAGCAGCTCTTCCACTGAAAGCGGAGCTTCGACGATCAATCGATTCAGGCGCTCGCACTGCTTCAGGGCCTGGTCGGCGATCCGCTGCCAGCGTTCGACAAAGTGCTCGCTGCCCTTCTTGTCGACCTGCACGACCGCGTGATCGGAAAGCACCGGAATCACGCGGCGGGCGCCCAGCTCTACCGCCTTTTCGATCACCCAGCTCATGGCGTCGCCCTTGATGACCGACACTTCGAGCACGAGCGAACCCTGCTCGTCCGCCGGAGTGCGTGTTTCGGAAGGGGCCTTTTCCGCCGTCCGAATGAAGGGCTTCTTGTCGAGAATCGTGTACTGCCCGGGAATGGCGCGTCCCCGGCCATCGAGCGCAATCACCGGAGAGCCATCCGACAGTCGGAGGACCTGCTTGAGATGTGCTGCTTCTTCGGCCTCGACCGCCACCGGTCTTTGCGGAGTGGGCAGCTCGCGGCACAGGACTCGGGGAATACGGATCGATCGTTTGGACTGCATCGGCTACTCCTTGTTGCGGACCGCGTTCGAGCTCGGTGCGGTGGCGCCGGAATCCTCGCGTCGCACCTCCATCAGAGGGCGAAGCGCGCCGCTCAGCGAAATCTGGGAGGGCTCGATTCCGGTCAGGCCCTTTCGCAGTAGCACGGCGTTTTTCCAGAACCACAGAGGAAAATAAGGAAGGTCCTCCGCCATCTTGAGCTGAACCTTTTTCCAGTCCCCACGATCGAGGAGCTCATCCATCACGGCATCCGAGTAGCCGGCGCGATTCGTCGCCGAGGAGCTGCGAAGCGTCCGCTCGAGGATTGACGGATCAGCCACGCCCACCCAGCGCCCGAGCGCCAGTTCGTACGAGCCCTTGCGAATGGCCGCCATGAAGACGGCGGGCTCGACGACTTCGAGCCGAACGTCGATGCCGATTTTCCGGAAGGCTTCCTGGAGGACTCGCGCGGGCTCGTGGCCCTCGCGAACCGGAGTCGTCTTGAAGACCAGCGTGAACCGGGGAGAATTGCCCCGTCGAGGATAGCCTGCCACATCGAGCAGGCGCTCGGCCTCGGCCGGGTTTTCGCGAGCCAAAGGCGGAGTGCCGGCCTCCTCGAGCAGAGGCGATAGGAAACTTGCAGCCGGCTCGACCATGTCGGTGAACTTGCCCCTCACGAGCTCGCGAACCGGAACGGCCAGAGAAAGCGCGCGCCGCACGTCCGCATGCCGGAGCACGGAGTGGCGGACATTGAAGGACAGGTAGCTGACGTTGACCCCCGGCGCCTCGAGCAGTCGAAGGTCGTCGGAATAGCGCGAAGCCAGCCATCGAAAGCGGATCGGAGAAAACGAGTTTTGGGCGATATCGGCATCGCCTCTCATCATGCGAATCACGCGCGTGTTCTCGTCGCGCACAAAGATCAGGCGGGCATGAGGAGCGAAGCTGCCGCTCCGGTTGCGCCTTTCGATGACGAGCTCCTGTTCCGGGGGGCGTCCGCCCGAGAGCTCCGCCCGGAACTCTCCCGCACCGATCAGCGCCTGGCCTGCCACCGGATCTTCACAGGGCCTTCGGTCCTTCTGGCGGAAGTACCGAAGCAGGGTGACGTTCCTCGAGAAGTACGGATCAGGTTTTTCGAGCTCGAACACCAGCGAACTGCCGTCGATTCGAAGCACCTTCCACGGGGCCAGGGCCTGGGTCACGAGGGCCAGGGACTTTTGATCTCGGTAATTTCGATAGCACTCGAGCAGCTCCGAAGGGCCAATCGGCGCATCGGCGTGGTCGCGGAGGCCGGAGCGGATTCGAAAGCGCCAGACTCGCGAGCCCGAGTCCGAGCGGATGTCATCCGCAAGGTCACCCTCGACACGAAGGCGTGAATCCTGGCGCGTGAGTGCCGGAAACAGCAGCGCTGCGATTCGCTGTCCCGTGGCATCCTGGGTCATCCGCGGATTGAGGGTTTGCGGCGGAGCGTCCATCAGGATCCGGAGCGGACCGTGGGCGCGCGGAGGCTCCTGGTTCGATGCAAGAGCGGCCGAGCACAAAAGAAGTGGAGTCAAAAAAACAGCGGCTTGTCGAACCCGTGCGCGCCGCCTACGATCTGGGATCATGCATTCTCCTGCTCGCGCCTGGATCCTTGCCGTAGTTTCGGTGTCGCTTTGTCCAGTTGCGGCCGGTGCGGACGAACAGAAAGCGCTCACTCCTGCCGATGCGGCGGGGGTCGTGCTGAGCACGACGGCTGCACCGACGCCCGCGGCTTCAGCTAGCCCGGTGGCGCGGCACCCCGAGTTTCTCGTCACGCCGGAGTTTCGGCGGCAGGTGGAGTTTTGGAAGCGCATCTATGGTGAGTATGGCACCAATCAATCGCTGATTCACGATGCTCGTCAGATTGACGTGATTTATGAGGTGGTCAGTGTCGAGCCCGGCGAGTCGAATCGGGCTTATTTTCGCCGAGTGCGGTCGCTCAAGGACAAGTGGCGCAAGGTGCTTCTCTCGCTGCACCGAAAGAACCAGTCCCTCGCCTCCGGAGAGCTGACTCCGGATCTGCCTTCTCTGACCGAGGATGAGCGCCATGTCATTCGTCTTTTCGAAAAGGTGAGTGAGCCCAACAAGTACCTCAATGCCAGCCATCGCCGCAGGCTCAGGTCACAGCTCGGGCAGAAGAACCGCTTTCTGGAAGGCTACATCGCCTCGGGGCGGTATCTCTCGACGATGGAAAAGATCTTCGCAGCCGAGGGGCTTCCGCGAGAGCTGACCCGGCTGCCCTTCGTCGAGAGCAGCTTCAACCTCAAGGCCCGCTCCAAGGTGGGCGCCAGCGGAATCTGGCAGTTCATGCGTTCGACCGGACGCCTCTACATGAAGATCCGGCCGGAGTACGACGAGCGGAATGATCCCATTCGAGCGACCGAGGCCGCAGCCAAGCTCCTGAAAACCAACTTTGAAGCGCTTGGCAACTGGCCCCTCGCGGTCACCGCCTACAATCATGGTCGGATGGGACTCATGCGGGCCACGCGACAGGTCGGTTCGAACCGTCTGGAAGAGCTGATTACCGGCTACCGAGCACGCACCTTCGGCTTTGCGAGCCAGAACTTCTTTACCTGCCTCCTTGCTGCCATCGAGGTGGAGCGCGAGGCGGAACGCTATTTTGGGTCGGTCAGCCGGGATGGCCCCCTGCAGTTTTTCGAAGTCGAAATGAGCCGTCCGATCCGGGCCCGCGATCTGGTCTGGTACTTTGAGTGGGACTCGTCCACCCTGACTCGGATCCGCGAGTTGAATCCCGCCCTTTCCGAGAGTCACTGGAAGAGCCATCAGCGGCTGCCTGCAGGCTATCGACTGCGGCTTCCTCTCCGCCCCGAAACACCGGAGGACGAGCAGACCCGTGTATTTCTCGCAGGATATGAGCGGATGGAGAAGGCTTTGACCTCGCGACAGTGATCGTGACGACCCGCGAAAAATGTGGTACCCGCCCCTTCCAACATGTTCTTAGTTGGCATCGCCGGCGGCTCCGGATCAGGAAAGACCACGTTTGCGCAGAAGATCATTCAGCGAGTTGCCGACCCGTCGGTTGCCCTGCTGCACCAGGATTCCTATTATCTGCCGACGCCCCCGCAACAGCTGGCCATGTCCGGTGGTGGGTTCAACTTCGACCATCCGGAGGCGTTTGACTGGCCCCTGCTTCGCTCGCATTTTGAGCAGCTCAAGGCTGAAGGCCGGGTGAATGTGCCGGTCTATGACTACCGTACCAACCAGAGAACTGCTGAAAGCGAGCCGGTTGGGCCCTGCAAGGTCATCATTCTGGAGGGAATTTTCACGCTCTGGGACGCCGCACTTCGCGACCTCTTTGACCTGAAGGTGTTCCTGAACGTCGAGGCCGACATTCGCTTCATCCGCCGCCTGCACCGCGACGTCCGTGAGCGCGGACGAAGCCTCGATGGCATTATCCGCCAGTATTACGATACAGTCAGGCCCATGCACCACGAGTTCCTCGAACCGACCCGCCAGTATGCCGACCTCACCGTCGGAGAAGAGACGGACATTGCTGCTGAAGTCATCGCGGCTCGCATTCGGCACGCGCTCGGAACCACGCGATGAGCCTTTCGAATAAGTCGTCGGCGAAGTCCTCGAAAAATTCTTCCCTGCGCCTCCTGCCGCTCGGCGGGCTCGGCGAAATCGGCATGAACTGCATGGTGATGGAGATCGAGGACGAGATCATCGTCATCGACTGCGGCATCCTGTTCTCTGATCTTGACCATTTTGGCGTCGAATTCGTCATTCCGGATTTTCAGTGGCTGGTCGAACGCAAGGACAAGGTTCGCGCGATCATCCTGACCCACGGCCATGAAGACCACATCGGAGCGCTTCCGTTCCTTCTGAAATCCGGAGTGCGCGCGCCGCTCTACGCCTCGAACTTCACGTCGATGATGATTCGCAAGCGGCTGGACGAGTACGGGTTGACGGATTCCGTCGACCTGCGCGTCATGCGGATGCGCGAGAAGATCGGCCTGGGCGCTTTCTCGGTAACGCCCGAATCCGTGAACCACAGCATCGTGGATGCCGTAGCGCTGCTGATCGACACGCCCCTGGGTCGCGTCGTCCACACGGGCGACTTCAAGATCGATCCCACTCCGTTTTACGGATCGATGATGGACCTCTCGCGCTTCAAGCAGGCCGGAGAAGAGGGGGTCCTGCTGTTGCTGTCGGACTCGACGAACGTCGAGCGCTGCGAGCACTCGATGAGCGAAAGCCGCATTTATGAGCGCTTCGAAGCGCTTTTTTCGGCTGCCGAGGGCCTGACCGTCGTGGCGATGTTTGCATCCAACATCGGGCGCATGGGGCAGATCTTCGAGATCGCTTCGAAGCTCGGCAAAAAGGTCATCCTCACGGGCCGCAGCATGGAGGCCAATTCGAAGCTCGGCTTCGATGCCGGCTACCTCAAGGAGTACCAGTCCGTGCTGATGAGCATGGACGAGCTGCACCTGCATGATCGCAGGGACGTGATCGTGATCTCGAGCGGATCTCAGGCCGAAACGGGAGCGGCGCTTCAGCGCATGGCGCTGGGCGAGCACAAGCAGATCCAGCTCGGCCGGGGCGATCTCGTGCTCATGAGCTCGCGCTACATTCCGGGCAACGAAAAGGCCATCGGCCGCATGATCAACCAGCTCTTCAAGCAGGGCGCTGAAGTGCTGTACGAAGCCATCCACGACATTCATGTTTCAGGACATGCCACGAAGCCCGAGCTCCGGCAGATGATCGAAGCCGTGAATCCGAAGTTCTTCGTGCCGATCCACGGCGAGTATCGCCATCTCGTGCATCATGCGCGCCTGGCCGCCGACTGCGGCATCGGCGAGGATCGTCGGGTGGTTGCGACCAACGGCGATGTCCTCGAGATCACTCCGGACTCGATTGCCGTCGTCGACAAGATCGAAGAGCCGCGAGTGCTCGTGGAGGGCCGTGAAGGCAACGATGTGTCCAAGCTGGTGCTGAAGGATCGTCGCCAGCTGGGCGAAAAGGGGGTCGTATTTTCGCTCCTGGTGCGGAACAGCGAAAGTCGCCGGATCATCGCGGGTCCGGACATCATCGCCCGCGGACTGGCGAGCGAGCAGGTCGAGTCCTGGCTTCTGGAAGAGGCGAAGAATCGCGTGCGGCACCTGGTGCAGGAGCACGAGCTCAAGATGGCCACGACGGGCGTGGAGCCGGATCTTCAGGAAAATATTCGCATCGAGCTGCGCCGGTTCTTTCTAGCCAATCTGGGCAAGAAGCCGACCGTGATGCCGATCATTCTGGATCTTTGAGCCTGTTGCCCGCGCGGGTCGGGCGAGCCGGGCTTCCGTTCGGAAACCCGGCCCATCGAGTTCATTATCAGCGCGTGGACTGCATGGTCTGCGTGATCCAGTCGCTCACTGAATCCACCTTCGAATAGATGCCGTATTTGTTGGGGCGCGCGCAGCCTTCTCCCCAGCTCACGACTCCAACGAGCATGGCGCGGTCCTGATTGTCGCGGACGAGAAGCGGACCGCCGCTATCGCCCTGGCAGGAGTCTTTTCCACCCACGTCGAGTCCGGCGCAGATCATCCGGTCAGTGACCTGTCCGGGGTACGCCTTCTTGCACTTCTTGGCGCTCACCAGAGGAACAGTGACCTTCTGGAGGATGTTCGGAAGACGTCCTCCCTCGCGAGTGGCGCCCCAGCCTGCCGTGATCGACGGCACAGCCAGGATCTGGTCATCTTCCGGAATCTCGAGCGAACTCGTGTTCAGGGCGATCGGATCGTGGACGGCGTCGCTCTCGAGCTCGACGAGCGAAAAGTCATAATCCATATCGACCGAGGTGTTGCCGTAGAGCGGATGGTTCACGATCCGAACGGCGTTCATTGCCTCGGATCCGGCAGGGTTGCTTCGGTCATGGAGGCCGACGACGATCTGGATGCTCGACTCTTCTCCCGGAGTCAGGCAGTGGGCGGCAGTCAGCACCCAGCGCTTGTCGATG
>JBIIXZ010000056.1:0-12913 GCA_044347055.1 Bdellovibrionia bacterium
TGAAAAACTCGGCCAGGCGAAGCAGCTGGAACATCAGGAAGACGAAAGTGAAGAACAGCAATCCGCCGAGGAAGGGTTGGGCGACCTCAGCCAGGAGGTACCAGTCGATGAGTCTCGGGAATCTTCGGTGAGTGCGCATTGCGGTTGCCGGATCCCCTGAACGGTTTGGATACCCCTTCAACATGACCTGCCCCTATGTTAAGGAAAATCGAATCCAAGTAACCATAGTTTTCCTAAAAAATTGAGGGCTTTTCATGGCTTCGTCCCGCACCGAGAAAACTGTCGCCAACACCTGGAAACTCCCTGCAGTGGCAGTCGCCCGCAGTGTTCCTGCCGTGGACACGGAAATCGTTCCCGTGTTCCAGGGCGAGAATCGAAAAATCATCATCCCCGCGGGATCAAAGTATTCCGAGCTCCTGTCGAAATTCGGCAAGGGTGATGCATTCCAGGCGCGCCACGGAGCCGTTCAGATGGTTCGCTTCGCGGGAACCGGCGCCGCCGAGAACGTCGCATTTCTTGGCATGGGCAAGTCCGGCGAGCTGAACTCCGAAAAAATTCGGCAGGCAGCGGCAATGGCCTGGGCAAAGCTGGCAGCTGAAAAGGTTTCCTCGGCGGCCGTCGTCGTCGAAGGCATGCTGGCTCAGCCGGCCCACGCGCGCGCGTTTCTGGAGGGAATGCTTCTGAACGCCTACTCGTTCAACAAGTACAAGAAAGGCGCAGAGTCGGGGATCTCACTCTCCAAGCTCGTCCTGGTCAGCAGCGATTCGACGGTGGTTTCTCACCTGAACGAAGAGTCGAAGCGCGCTCTGGCGGTTGCCGAGGCCGTAAACATCACGCGCGACTGGTCCAATGAGCCGTCGAATTTCGGGACTCCGGAATATTTTGCCGCCGAGGCGATGAAGCACTCGCGCAAGTACGGCATCAAGTGCCGCGTCCTGACCGAAGCGGATGCCAAGCGTGAAGGCATGGGCCTCTTCCTCGCCGTGGGCCAGGGTTCGCCCCGCGAAGGCAAGATCGTGGTCATGGAGTACCTGCCGAAGGCTGCGAAGTCCAAAAACCTCAAGACCATCGCCTTTGTCGGCAAAGGAATCACGTTCGACTGCGGCGGAATTTCGATCAAGCCCGCGCTGCGCATGGAGGACATGAAGCACGACATGACCGGTGCTGCGACGCTCTTCGGCGCAACGCTCCTTGCTGCGGCGCTGAAGGTGCCGAACCGAGTGGTCACCATCCTCGCGTTCACTGAAAACATGACGGACGGTGGAGCGATCCAGCCCGGCAACGTCGTTCGTGCCCGCAACGGCAAGACCGTGGAAATCATCAATACGGATGCCGAGGGTCGACTGATTCTCGCAGACGTGCTGGATTATGCCCACGAGTTCAAGCCGGACGTGATCGTGGACGCCGCCACGCTGACAGGCGCCGTTTCCGTTGCGCTGGGCAAGCACTGCTGTGGCGTGCTGGGCAACGACGATGGACTGATCGAGGCCCTTCGAGAGGCCGGGGCTGAAAATCACGAGCGCATCTGGCAGCTTCCGATGTTCGATGAATACCTGGAGGACCTGAAGTCCGACTCGGCCGATCTCAAGAATTCGGCTAACGACGGCAACGGCGGGACGATTCGCGGCGCAATCTTCATGGCCCAGTTCATCCGCAAAGGAACCAAATGGGCGCACCTCGATATCGCTGCCACGGCGTACGGCATGTCCCACGTTCCGTATTTCCCGAAGAAGGGCGCCAGCGGCATCTATGTCCGCACGCTGGCCCAGTTTGCGGCAGAGTTCTAAGGCTTCGGCCCCAAGGAGTTTGAATGAGCAGCTCGAACGAACGGTTTTACATCAAGGACGCTTCGAAGTTTGACGGACAGACCGTCACGGCCAAAGGGTGGGTCTACCATTCCCGCAGCTCCGGCAAGATCAAGTTCCTCGTCCTCCGAGACGGCTCGGGGCTCATGCAGTGCGTGCTCTTCAAGGGAGATTGCGGTGAAGAGGCGCTTGCGGCCTTCGACCAGCTGACCCAGGAGTCGTCCGTCGAGGTGACGGGTGTTCTTCGGAAGGAGCCGCGCTCGCCGGGCGGGTACGAAATGGGAGTGCGTGCGCTCAAGATCGTGAACGTCGCCCAGCCTTACCCGATCAGCCCGAAGGAGCACGGCGTCGAGTTTCTGATGGAAAATCGGCACCTCTGGATTCGTAGCCAGCGGCAGTGGGCCGCGCTTCGCGTTCGTTCCGAGATCATTCGTGCGATCGAGGAGTTCTTCTACCAGCGCGACTTCATTCGTTTCGATGCGCCGATCCTGACGCCCTCATCCTGCGAAGGAACGTCGACCTTGTTCGAGACGCCTTACTTCGACGAAAAGGCCTACTTGTCGCAGTCGGGCCAGCTCTATGGCGAAACGGGTGCGATGGCATTCGGCAAGGTTTTCGTTTTCGGTCCGACCTTCCGAGCTGAAAAGTCGAAGACCCGCAAGCACCTGACCGAGTTCTGGATGGTGGAGCCGGAGGTGGCCTTCGCGGACCTGAACGATAACATGGACTTGGGCGAGAAATTCGTCGAGCACATCGTCCAGACGGTGCTCGATCGTCGTTCCGCCGAGCTCAAGATCCTCGAGCGGGATTTCGCGAAGCTTGAAGCCATCAAGGGACCCTTTCCGCGCATTTCGTACGACGAAGCGATCAAGATCCTCGAAAAGCGAGGCGTGGCCATTCCGTGGGGCGAAGACTTCGGCGCTCCGCATGAGACGGCCCTGGGCGAGGAGTTCGGAAAGCCCGTGTTCGTCCACCACATGCCGGCGCAGATCAAGGCTTTCTATTTCAAGCAGTCCGACACGGTCGGAGGTCCGGGTGTTACCGGCACCGGCAAGTACGCCCTCGGCTGCGACCTGATCGCTCCGGATGGCTACGGCGAAGTCATCGGCGGTGGACAGCGCGAGGAGAGCGTCGAAGTGCTCCAGCGCCGCATTGCCGAGCACGGGCTCAGCGAAGAGGACTACAAGTGGTACCTCGACCTCCGGCGTTTCGGATCCGTTCCGCACAGCGGCTTCGGACTCGGCGTGGAGCGCACGGTCGCTTGGATTACCGGCGTGGAGCATGTCCGCGAGACCATTCCGTATCCGCGCATGTTGAATACGTTGCGCCCCTGATGCGTCGTCATGAGTAGTTCACGTTTGAATGTCGTGCTGGTCGAGCCTGAAATCCCGCAAAACACGGGATCCATCGGCAGGCTTTGCCTGGCCGTCGGAGCGACGCTTCATCTGGTCGAGCCTCTGGGGTTCGAGATCACGGACGCCCACCTTCGACGGGCGGGCCTCGATTATTGGGAGCACCTCAGCGTGGTTCGGCATCCGAGCCTGGAGGCTTTCCTGAACTCGATGCCGGCGAACGCTCCGCGGGCATTCCTTTCCAAGAAGGCAGGAAACACGGTGTTCGAGCATCGTTTCGTTCCTGGAACCTACCTGATCTTTGGAAAGGAAACGATGGGGCTGCCGGACTCCGTGTTGAACGAGTACCCGCTCGACTCGTTCCGGATTCCGATGTTTGACGCCCGCGTGCGCTCGCTGAATCTTTCGCAGGCCGTGGCGATCACGGCTTACGAGGCCATTCGTCAAATCGATTTTGGCACCGGATCAGCTTGATTCGTTGCCTTCGGACCCGGAATCCCCGGGGGGTTTTGCCGCGAGATCGGCGGCGGCGAGAGCCGATGCTGCATCGAAGTCATCGTCGTCACTGGAGCTCGTGATGGTTGCGCCCTGTTCCGGTGAGGCCTTTTGGAGCCGCTTGATGGTCTCGTCAGCCTTCCTCAGTCGCTCGGACATCGCCGCGATCATGGATTTCAGGTAGGGAGGGGTGCCCTGAAATAACTTATCCAGGGTTTCGAAAGGAATCTCGGTGAGTTCGACCTCGGTCAGGGCAAACGCTGCGGCGCTTCGAGGCTGGCGATCGAAGAACGAGAGTTCGCCGACCACCTCGTTGGAGTAGATTCGAGCGATCTCCACATAGGCCGCCCCCTTCATCTTTCTGATCGAGAGCGTTCCCTTCGTGACCAGGAAAAGCGAGCGGGGCATTTCACCTTCCTGAAAGAGGGATTGGCCGGGACGGAGCTTCTTCGTGGCTTGACCGGAAGTGGACATGTTTCCAGCCTGCCAGCACTTGAGTCCTGCAGCAATGGCTCGCACGGAACCGCTGAAGAATTGACAGCTATCGGGCGGCAAAGTACCCAAAGTGCATGTTCAAAAAGTCGAACGGTTGGATGGTGGTGCTCCTGGCGGTTCTTGGCTTCATGGCCGCGATGCCTGCGCAGGCCAAGGCGCCTCGAATCGGTTTCATCCTGAGCACGATGCAGGAAGAGCGCTACCAGCGCGACAAGAAGGTCTTCGAGGAGACCGTCAAGAAAATGGGCGGTGAGGTGGTGTTTGCCTCCTGCAACAACAGCGAGCAGACCCAGGCCGCAGAAGTCGACAATCTGCTCTCCAAGGGTGTCGACGCTCTCGTCATCCAGCCCGTCAACGGCGACACCGCGACGGCCTTCGTCAAGCAGGCCAAGCGCGACAAGGTGAAGGTCATCGCCTACGATCGCCTCATCAAGAAGGCTGATCTCGATGCCTACATCACCGAGGACAGCATGAAGGTGGGAGCTCTTCAGGCTGAAGCGGCCGTGAAGTTTACGAAGGGCAAGGGCAATTATGTGATCCTGATGGGCCAGGCGGGCCACTCGGTTGCGGAAGCCCGCACCGCCGGAATTCTCAGTGTCCTGAAGAGGTATCCGGACATCAAGATCGTGTTGAAGCAGTATCATCCAGGATGGTCCCCGAAGCTGGCGATGGAGACGACCGAGAACGTCCTCACGACCCAGAAGAACAATATCCAGGCAATCCTGGCCAACAATAGCGGGATGGCTCACGGGGCGGTCCAGGCGCTCGAGGAGCAGAAGCTCACGGGCAAGGTCTTCGTCGCCGGAGCCGATGCAGATCTCGCATCGATCCAGAATATCGTCGCCGGAAAGCAGCAGTTTGAAGTGATGATCTCGATCAACGACATGGCCCGACGTGCAGGAGAGGTCGCGATGGACCTGGCCCAGGGCAAGGCCGTCACGGCGGACTCGATGGTTTCGAACGGGCTCAAGGAAGTGACCACGATCAACACCCCGGTATTCGGAATTGATCGCGATCAGGTCGAGGCTCGGATCGTGAAGACCGGCTTCCATCCGGCTTCCGCGGTTTACGCCAAGGCGAAGCGCTGAGCCGGGCATGGTCCTCGCCGAGCGACCCGCAGAGGAGCTGCTGCGGCTTCAATCGATCACCAAGGATTTTCCGGGCGCGCGCGCCCTGGATTCCGTCAGCCTGAAGCTCAACCGGGGCGAAGTGGTCGCCCTCATGGGCGAGAACGGGGCTGGCAAGTCTACCCTGATGAAAATCCTGAGCGGCGTCTGGCCCCATGGCTCCTTTGAGGGCCGAATCGTGATCGACGGAACGGATCGCTCCTTCTTCGATACTCGAGATGCTCATGCTGCCGGTATCGCCATGATCCATCAGGAGCTGGCGCTTTTTCCGGAGCTGACCGTCGCCGAGCATCTTGTCCTCGATCAGCTTCCGTCCGTGATTTCGTGGAAGCCCATCTTTCAGAATGCACAGGAGTTTCTGGATGGGCTGGGTTTTGGGCTACGAGCGGACATGCGGGTGAAGCAGCTCTCGATCGGCAACCGGCAGCTCGTGGAGATCGCGCGTGCGTTGTATCGCGACGCTCGAATCCTGGTTTTTGACGAGCCGACTTCCGCGCTGAGCGAAACGGAAGTGATCCAGCTGTACCGAATCATCCGAGAGCTGAAATCCCAGGGCCGAGGAATTCTCTACATCACCCACCGCATGGATGAGGTGTTTGAGCTCGCGGATCGCCTGCTGGTTCTGCGGGATGGTCACAATGCCGCCGAGTTTCACCGAAATGATGCCTCAGGTACTCCCCGCGCACGGAAGGAGCTGGAGCCCCTGCTCCTTCGCGCGATGGTGGGACGCGAGATCCGCGATGTGTTTCCTCCCAAGGAGGATCCCTCGAATGACGAGGTGGTTCTCGAGGTATCGAGGCTCTCGCTTCATCGTCCCACCGGCAAGCAGCGGCTGCATGAAGTTTCGTTTCAGGTTCGAGCGGGCGAGGTGCTGGGGTTCGCGGGCCTCCTCGGTTCTGGGCGTTCGGAAATCCTCGAGTGCCTGTTCGGTCAATACCATCCGGACGGACCGAAGGGCCCGGGATACCGGCTGGAAGGCGAAGTCTTCATCGGGGGCGAGCCGGTCTCGATCTCTTCTCCGGCAGATGCGCTTCGCGCAGGAATGGCGTTCCTCTCCGAGGATCGCAAAGGCAATGGACTGATGCTGGGCCAAAGCATCGTTCAGAACCTCGCGCTCGCTGCCACAGCCAAGGCTGACGGATCGTTGTTCTCGCGCCTCGAGCTGTCGAAGGAAGGATCGTCTGCCTCCGACTGGATCACGGACCTCCGGGTCCGCTGCACCGGACCCCTTCAACCCGTCGGCCAGCTGAGTGGCGGAAACCAGCAGAAAGTCGTCCTCGCCAAATGGCTCGAAACGAGCCCGCGAGTGCTTTTTCTTGATGAGCCCACGCGCGGCGTGGACATCGGAGCCAAAGCTGAAATTTATCACTGGATCCAGAAGCTGGCCGCACAGGGAATGGCCATCATCGTTGTTTCATCCGAGCTCCCCGAGCTGATCGGGCTGGCGCATCGGATCCTCGTCCTTCGAGAGGGGCGCATCTCGGCCGAGCTTCCTGCGGCTGAAGCGACCCAGGAAAAAATCATGGGAGCTGCTTCTTTATGAAAACTGGAAATCGCACCTGGCGGGGTCTTCTCATCCTTGCCGGCCTGGCAATCCTGCTTCACTTCCTGACCCAGGGAACGTTCACCGAACCCCGCAACCTGACCAACCTTGCCCGACAGGTGGCCATCAACGGAATTCTTGCCGTCGGCATGACCTATATCATCCTGATTGGAGGCATCGACCTCTCGGTCGGAAGCGTCGTCGCCCTCTGTGGCATTGCGGCCGGCGTGCTCCAGGTCAAGCAGGGGTGGTCGGAATGGTCGGGAGCCCAGGCCTGGATTGGAGCGTTTGTCAGCCTCATGGCTTCGGTCGTCGTGGGCATCCTGGCAGGATGGTTCAATGGTTTCATGATCACGCGCTACCGGATCGCGCCATTCATCATCACGCTCGGCATGATGGTCATCGCTCGAGGTGCCGCGCTGATCTTCTCGGATGGAGCGGCCATCTCTCCAACAGGCGATGCCTTCAATGAAATTGGACAAGGCTATCTTCCGGTTCATGCCACTTTGATCGTGCTCGGCCTGGCTGCTGCGATGATGGTCATGATGGGGCTTCGCGCACCCGGAGAGTGGAGGCAAAAAGTCGGTGGTGTCGGCATCGGGATCCTGCTCGTGGCCGGAGCGGGATACGTGTTTGGAAATTACAATGGGCTCCCGTATCCGGTGCTGGTCTTCGTCCTGCTCGCTCTGGCCGGCACTTTCGTCCTGGAGCGAACTCGTGCCGGCCGATTCACGCTCGCCCTCGGTGGCAATGCCGAAGCCGCGTGGCTTGCCGGAGTGCCCATCCGCAGGATCACCGTCGGCATCTACACCCTCATGGGCGCTCTATCCGGCCTCTCGGGCGCTATCCTGACGGCACGGCTCAATGGCGCGCTCCCTACGGCGGGAGAGCTTTTTGAGCTCGATGCGATTGCAGCAGTGGTCATTGGAGGAACGAGCCTCCAAGGTGGAAGCGGAACGATCCAGGGGTCGGTGCTCGGGGCATTCCTCATCGGCACTTTGAACAACGGCATGAGCCTCATGGCGATTCCGGAGTTCTACCAGAAGGTCATCAAGGGAGTGATCATCGTGCTCGCCGTGTGGCTGGATACGCGCCAGAAGAGCGCAACCTCCCGCGCCACCGCCGCATAATCAGCCGAAGGGCGAAACGGCTACCAGAAGGCCCCGTGACCCGGAAGCTCAGGGATCCAAGCGGGGAAAAACAGCCAGACGGTCGACTGAAACACTGGATTCTTCTGTGGCCAGTTCTTGGTGCGCTCGGCTATGATCTGGCTCAATGTCGCGAAGATGGCGAGCCCTTGCATCCGTAGCCTGTGGGACGTTCATGGCTACCTTGGATTCCAGCATCGTGAACATCGGGCTTCCCACGCTCACGAAGGAGTTTTCGAGCGATCTGACGGCCGTGAAATGGGTGGTCGTCGTCTACCTCCTGGCGATTTCCTGCCTTATCCTTCCTGCAGGGCGAATTTCCGACCAGATGGGTCGAAAGAAAACGTTCGTCCTCGGGTTTTCCATCTTTGCCCTGGGTTCCTTGTTCTGCGGTCTTGCTCCTTCGATTCCCGCACTGATCGGGTTCCGAATGTTTCAGGGAATCGGTGCGGCCCTGCTGATGGCAAACGGTCCCGCGGTGATCACGGCAGCGTTTCCGCCGAGTGAGCGAGGAGGGGCGCTGGGAACCATGTCCATGGTGGTGAGTGCCGGCCTGGTCTCCGGCCCCAGCCTGGGGGGATTCCTGATCTCACAAGTGGGCTGGCGGAGCATCTTTCTGGTGAATATTCCGGTGGCCATTCTTGGCCTTTACCTTGCCGGAAAGAACATCGAGGACACCGAGGGCCGGCGTCCCCAGTTCAAATTTGACTGGGCGGGCGCCATTCTCCAGGCCGTGATTCTCCTGTTGTTCCTCGCCAGCCTGGATCCTCCACATGTCGAGTGGGTCAGGACGCTCGAGAGCTTTCCTTACTGGCGGTGGATGCTGAGCCTGATCGCCCTGCTGCTCTTCCTGCTGTTCGTCCGTGTCGAGTCGCGGAGCCCCTGGCCTGTGATGGACCTGTCGCTGCTTCGGATCCGGGGATTTTGGATGCCGAACCTCGCTGGTTTTCTGACCTTCATCTCGTACTCGGCAGTTTCCGTGCTGATGCCTTTCTATCTGGAAGAGGAGATGCTCTTTACCCCCTCCCAGGCGGGATTCCTGATGACGGCAATTCCGTTGACGATCTTCGTGGTGGCGCCCATCAGTGGAAGGATCTCGGATCGAATCGGAAACTACGGCTTGAGCGTGGCCGGTGGGGTCATCGGAGCAGTGGGTTTGCTCGTCATCGGTGGCTTCTTCGGAACGGGGATTTCGGGCGAGAGTTCCTCCGTCCAGGTGGTTGCGGCGCTTTGCTCGGTCGGATTGGCGACCGGGCTCTTCCAGTCACCAAACAACAGCGCGATCATGAACGCCGTGCCCCCTGACAAGCTCGGAGTGGCCTCGGCGCTGCTGGCCACGTTTCGAAATCTGGGGCTTGTGCTGGGCACCGGAATGTCAACGGCGCTATTCTCCTGGCGCCTGGGTGCGCACGGCAACCTGACCTCGGCGCTCCATTTTACGCTGATGATGGCCGCAGCGGTCGCGTTTGTCGCAGCCTTCGTTTCATTTGCCCGTCGCGCCAAGGGCTGAGCGCCATTCAATCCTTCTTTGGAATTTCCGCATTGTTCCGCGCGATTTCCAGGTTCCTTCGGAACATCTCGGGCTTCACCCGGGAGAGCGCCGAGCCCCGGATTCGAGTGCGATATTCCGATTCGGTTTCGTGATCGAGTGCCTGCCAGGTGGAGGACTCGATGGCGCCTTCGGATGGCTCGCGATCGAGGAGCGGATTCGCGTCGGCCGCCCGAGCTGGTTTCAAATTGAAGGGACATGCCTCCTGGCAGAGATCGCAGCCGGCAACCCAGGTACCGATGGCCCTCTTCTGGTCTGGAGGGAGGTCGAGGTCGCCTCTCTTTTCGAGCGTCCAATAGGCGATGCACTTGCGCGAGTCGACCGAACGGGGCTCAACGATGGCTTTCGTGGGGCAAGCATCCAGGCACCGGCTGCAGTGTCCGCAGTAATCGGGGAGCAGTCGTGGCCCGGCACCGAGTGGCGTGCTGAGGAGCACTGCACCGATGAAGGTGTAGCTTCCGTGTTTCGGATGAATCAGCAGCGTGTTCTTTCCGATCCAGCCCAGTCCGCTCAGGGCAGCCCAGGTGCGCTCCAGAACAGCGCTTGTGTCGACGCAGATTTTCCAGCGAAGATTCGCCTCGGGGTTCTCCCGGGAGACTCGAGTCACGGCGCGCTCGAGTCGATCGGCGACGCGATCGTGATAGTCCGCACCGTCGAGGTACCGGGCGTAACGAGGGCCTTTCGAAGCATCCACCTGTCCGGCGGGTGACTTTCGATAGGGGAGGAGTGCGACAAAAATGGACTGGGTTTCCGGAAAGACCAGTCGAGGGTCGGCTCGACGATCGCGCCCGCGCACGAGATAGTGCATGTCGCCGGCATGACCGCTGGCGATCCATTGGTCGTACTTTCGGACATGTTCCCGGTAGATCGGCCAGGCGAGCTCCAGATCCACGCCGCCCGCCTCGATGAAGCCCTCATCGATCGCCGCGTGCTGGAGCTGTTCCAGAAGGGTGGGGGTCAGTAGCCCAGCTCCTGCCATGCGCAGATTCCGCCGTCGAGTGAACGCAGCTTTTCAAAGCCCATCTGGCGAAGCGCCATGAGGGCATGCAGGCTTCGCACGCCATGGGCGCAGTAGAGGACGATGTCGTCTTCAGGATTCAGCTCGCGAAGGGCACGAGAGGTGATTTCGCCGAGCGGAATGAGGGTGCATCCCTCGATGCGCGACTCTTCGTACTCCTCGGGCTCGCGGACATCGACGAGAACGACCTTGCCCAGTTCCTGCTTCAGCTGTTCGGGAGAAATCAGGTAATCCATTCTCGCGTCCTATCAGTGGGCTCCGCGCCATTCATTGGCGGGGTTGAATTCCTTCTGCATCGTAGCCAAGGCACCGGTGGCGAGTCCGGGAGTGGCGCCTTCTGCAGAAGCGGCGACTTCCGGGGCGCGCTGGATCACGGCGGTCACCTTGCCCACGAGGTCGTGCGGCATGGCTTCGGTGATCTCGACTTCAATCAGGTCGCCCGGACGAAGCGGAGCTTCCGCCAGCTGCTCCTCGAGATCGCCGAGGTCATTGATCAGCACGTGGCCGTCGATTTCCTGGGCCTGGGTCGGAAGGCGACCCTGGAGGAACATCTCGCTCTCTTCGCTCACGCCCTCGACAAGAAGCGGCATGCGCGTGCCCACGTAACGTTCGTTGCGGGCGAGCGACTGCTTCTGCAGGATCTCGGTCAGCTGCTTCGCGCGCCGGCGCTTGGTGTTGGCGTGGATCTGTTCGTCCATTTCGGCAGCCTTCGTGCCCTCCTCCTTCGAGTAGCGGAAGACGCCCACGTGATCGAGGTTCAGGGTTTCGATGTCGTTGCAGAGTTCCTGGAACTCCGCCTCGGTTTCACCCGGGAAGCCCACGATGATCGAGGTGCGGAACACGATGCCCGGAATTTTCTCGCGGAGCTTTCCGACGAGGTCGAAGAGCTTGGCCTTCGTCAGGCGGCGATTCATCGACTTCAGCACGCGATCATTCGTGTGCTGGATCGGCATGTCGAGGTACTTCACGATCTTCGGCTCGCGCGCGATGATCTCGACGAGCTCATCCGAGAACTGGTCCGGATAGACATAGTGCAGGCGGATCCACTCGATGCCTTCGACCTTCACGAGCTCCGGAAGCAGCGTCTCGAGACGCTCCTTGTACTTCCATTCCATGCCGTATTCGGTCAGGTCCTGGGCGACGAGGTTCAGCTCGCGAACGCCGCGCGAAGCCAGCTGCTTCGCTTCTTCGACGAGAGATGCGACCGTGCGCGAGCGCACATTGCCACGCAGTTTCGGGATGATGCAGAACGCGCAGCGGCGATTGCAGCCTTCCGAAAGCTTCAGGTAGGCCGTGTAGAGGGGGCCTGTGTGGATGCGCGGGTCCTTCTCGGTGTGGATGAAGGCAGGCTGGTCGATGTACGAGCGCTTCGGCATCGGAGCGCCCAGCTCGCGGGCCTTCGAGTTTTCCTTCAGGAGCTCGGTGATGCGGTGGTACTGGCCCGTTCCGATGAACAGGTCCACTTCCGGCATCTCGTTTTCAAGCTCCTTCGAGTAGCGCTGCGGGAGACATCCCGAGGCGACGAGCACCTTGCACTTGCCCTCGTCCTTGTGCTGCGCCATTTCGAGGATCGTCTCGATCGACTCTTCCTTCGATGCCTGGATGAACGAGCAGGTGTTGACGATGATCACTTCAGCCTGCTCGGGCTCCTGCACGACCTGGTACTTGTCCTTCTCGAGAAGGCCCAGCATGACCTGCGAATCGACGAGGTTCTTGGGACAGCCCAGGCTGACGAAGTAGACGCTATTCTTGTTCGGAGTGGTACTGCTCATGATTTGTCCTTAATCCCTGAAATTTCCAAACTGCATCGGCACCTTCAGGGTGTCGGTCTGGCTACGAAGATGCGCAATGGCGGCCTGCAGGTCGTCGCGGTTCTTTCCGGAAACACGAACCTGTTCGTCCTGGATCTGGGCATTCACCTTGATCTTGGTTTCCTTGAGCGAGGCGATGATCTCCTTGCCCTTTTCCTTCGAGATGCCCGCCTGAACGATGATGGTCTGGCGCGAGCTCTGTCCGAAGGCGTTTTCGACATCCTTGTACTCGAGCGAGAGCAGCGAGATTCCGCGCTTCACGAGCTTGCTTTGGAGGATGTCGTTCACGGCCTCGAGCTTGCCTTCTTCCGAGCACCACAGGGTGATCGTTTTGGCCTTCTGGTCGAGCTTGATCTCGGCCTTCACGCCTTTGAAATCAAAACGCTGGCCGAGTTCCTTCGTGGCCTGGTTGATGGCGTTGTCGACTTCCTGCCAATTCACTTCGGAAGAGATATCAAATGAGGGCATAGTGGGCCGAATCCTTACAAAAAGGGTCAGCTAAACGCAATAGGGCAGAATCTCATGACTTTTCCGGTCCTTGAGGGCGCCTAATTCGGGGGGGTTAACGTG
>JBIIXZ010000243.1:0-3842 GCA_044347055.1 Bdellovibrionia bacterium
GCTCCACGAGTGGGGAGGTTCTCCCGAGGCCATTCGCATGATTGGCCGCTGGGCGCACGCCCTGGATTCTCGCGCAGAGATCATGGGCACCCAGGAGCAGCTCGAAAGGATCTACGGTGAACTTCCCGGCGACTCCATCGTGGAGCCGCTCTGCCTGGTGCGGGTCTTCGATCCAGAGGTCCAAGCACTGCTGGCCGAGCGCCAAGACCGGCTCTGGTTCTGGGGACTCGATGGGGTTTGAAATTGGTATCCGGTACCTTTTGGCAGCTCGGTGTAACAATTCAGGGTAGAACCCCAGCAGCACCATGATCTCGCTTTTGGTTCTGTTCTTTTTTCTAGCTCTGGGAGTGTTCCTCTCTGCCATCGTCCTCGAGACCGCGCGCGCCGCGCAGGTGTCGCGTACCCTGAATCGCTGGGTGATTCGTGCAGCGCTACCAGCTCTCGTCCTGCAAAAGATCCACGCACTTCCGGAGTTCTCGTTTTCTTCTCCGGAGATCCTGCTTCCTGTCTCGCAGCCCTGGATTCACTTTTTTCTGTCGATGATGGTGGTGACGGCTGCAGCGAAGCTGTTGGGGTGGTCTCAGTCCACCTGGGGCGCGCTCGTTCTAACGCTGGGTCTGGGCAATACCTCTTTCGTGGGAATTCCCCTGCTTCGTGCGATTCTTGGCCCGGAGTCGCTTGGGACGGCCGTTCTTCTCGATCAGCTGGGAAGTTTTCTGATCTTGTCGGCCATCGGGGCCCCCTTGGCCCAGGCCATCGCGCCTCACGATGAGGGAGAGGGGCGGCATCAGCGGGCTTCAATCATGCAGTTTTTGGCGCGCCCTCTCCAGTTTCCGCCGTTTCTGGCGCTCCTTCTCGCTCTCGCAACCCGGTCCTTCGTTTTTCCAAACTGGTTGAACACAGTGCTGGGCGCCTTTGCCGTCACGCTGGGCCCGGTCGCCCTGGTTTCGGTGGGCATGTCGATGAAGTGGAAGGCGCTCTCGAGGCGAGAGGTTCGTCAGCCGCTCTCGCTTGCACTGGCGTTCAAGCTGGTGCTCTTTCCGATGCTGTACTGGGCCGTGTATTCGCGCTGGTCGGCCATCTACCCCGGATTCTCGCCAGTGGTACTGAAGACAATCCTTCTCGAGGCCTCCATGGCCTCGATGATCACGGCGGGAGTGGTCGCCGCCGACAATCGGCTCGATCCGGATCTCGCGCAGCTCATGGTGGGGGTGAGCATTCCGCTGTCGCTCGTGACGGTTCCGATCTGGGCGATGGTGTTTTAAAAACGGTACCCGGTACCTTTTGGAACCTTAGGGCGTCACGGTAGCTTCTGCGATCCGGCTTTTCAGCGCTTAGCCCCGTCCCGCCTGCACCGCAAAGACCACCCAGGCCGCAATCATCAGCGAGCCTCCGATCGGAGTAATGGCGCCGAGCCAACGGGGTCCGCCGAGAGCCATGGCGTAGAGCGTCCCGGAGAAGATCAGGACTCCGATCAAAAATCCCCAACCCGGAAAAGCACCGGGAATCGCCCCACCCGTTCGCGCGCGCATCTGCACCCAGATCGCCCATCCCAGGAGCGCCAGAGCGTGGATCATCTGGTACTGCGACCCAGTACGAACCCACTCGAGAGCTTTGTCGTCCACCCGGCCTTGAAGTCCGTGCGCCGCAAAAGCACCCATGATCACGCCCAGTGCACCAAGCCCTGCCGAAATGGAGATCCAAAAGTTGCCCATAGGTTTCCTCGTTGGCCGCATGGTACACCGAGACTATGTCGAGTTCACAAAAAGTCGTGCTCGTGACGGGTGGTTCGCGCGGCATGGGGCTGGCCATGGTCCGGCGTTTTCAAAAAGAGGGGTACAAGGTCGCGACATGCGCCACCACTCTGGAGAATGCGCGCAAGAGCGGCGCAGACTTCGCGTTTGCCTGTGACGTTTCGAAACGAGACCAGGTAAAAGTTGGAATCGCTGCAGTCGTCCAAGCGCTCGGGCGCCTGGATGTGCTCGTCAATAACGCCGGACTCGCCGGCACGAACGATCTCGCCCCTTCGGACGACGATGCATTCTGGGAACAGATCATCGATGTCAACCTGAACGGCACGTACTACATGGCCAAGTACGCCCTTCCCCACCTGCCCGACCGTTCCGGAAGGATCATCAACATTGCTTCGGTACTGGCGCTCAAAGGAGTACCTGACCAGACGGCCTATTGTGCCGCCAAGCACGGAGTGCTCGGCTTTACGCGTGCTCTCGCCCACTTCACCGCTCCGCGCGGCATTACGGTCAATGTCATCTGTCCGGGTTGGACGCGCACGGACATGGCCTTTCAGCGTTTTGGTGAGCTCGGCATGACCGAAGAGTCGCTCAAGAGCGGAGTGCCGCTCGGTCGCTTCATCGAGCCTGAAGAAATCGCCGCAGCAGCAGTGTACCTGGCGTCGGACGGCGCCAGTGGCATTACCGGCCAGAGCCTGACCATTGATGGAGGAGTCCTCGCATGAGCACGCGCCCGAAGAAGCACCGCATTTACGTTGGAAAAGACGCGCACAAATTTTCAGCAGCACACATGACCGTTTTTCCGGACGGCACGAAAGAGCGCCTGCATGGACACAACTTCCAGGTGACGGTTGCACTCGATCTCTCGGAGATCGGCTTCAAATCCTTCCTGGACTTCTCGGTTGTCAAAGTGGCGCTGAACGCCCAGTGCAAGGAGTGGGATGACCGGCTGATCCTTGCGTCGCGCTGCCCATTCTTCAAGGTGATCGCCAGCAGTTCAGAGGAGCTCGAATTCAAGCTCTGTGGAAAGCGCTATGTGATTCCGCAGGATGAGCTCGTGATGCTGGAGCTCGAGAACATCGCCACAGAAACGCTCGCCCAGGAGTTCTGCCATCGGTTCAAGGACCGGCTTGACCCGAAGCTATTGAAGGGGCTGGTGCTCGGTATTGAAGTGCACATCACCGAGTCGCGCGGGCAGGGTGGGATGTACTACTGGGAGGCGTGAAGATGCTGAGCTCGATTGGTTCCGGTCAGCTCGAACGATGGAGCCGGGGGCTCGCGGCGCTGATCTTTTTGGCGGCGGGGCCCGCACAGGCCGCCGACGGTTTTGCCGGCAATTCGTATTGGACCCGCTGGAAGAGCGATTCGCCATGGCATGCGTTTGCGCAGGTCGGATTCCGCGGTATCCACGCGTCGACCGGCAACAAGCTGCCGTCGAACATTGAATCCGAGGCGCAGCTCGGACTGTGGATCCAGGATGCGCTCGCGATCTACGCTTTCGGCGGCAAAGGGGCCATTCGCAATACCAGCACCAGCGTGGGCGCGGGACTGAAGATTCCGTTTTACTCGGCAACGACCGGGGGGCCGGAGTACTTTTTGAGCGGCCTCAACCTTTTTGCCGTGGGTGATATCGCGAAGATCGATACCGCAGCAGGCCACCGTGCCGGGTTTGATCCGGATCCGGTCGTCGTGCGGTACGGACTCGGGGCGAACCTCGGCGCCGGGCCCTGGGGAACCTATGTCGATCTGACGGGCATGGTCTTTCATGCGAACGGCAAGCTGCACTTCGCTCCGGTGGCGGCGCTGGGGTATTTGTTCTAGTCGGGATCGGGTTCGTCAAAGCGTTGACGGCTTCAGCACCCAGCTCAGAGCTGAAAACTGAACACCACCACAGCCTGGGTCGCGACGCCAATGCCGTTGGCGGTCATGTCGCCGCGCTGATAAGTCGAGTCGTAGAGCTTTTCTTTTCCGTAGGCGAAGGCCATCGTGGTCAGGCTGGATAGAAAAACCGCCTTCCATCTCGGCATCTTACGGGCTGTGAGCATGCGCGTCATGGTAAAGGACATGCCGTAAGTAGCCAGCATGTGGAGC
>JBIIXZ010000057.1:0-12799 GCA_044347055.1 Bdellovibrionia bacterium
TGGCGATCTGGCCGACGAAACCGATCGCTTTTACCTGCTGCTCCGGAAGTTCTTTCGAAGCGGCCTCGGTCTAACTCTCGTCCAGGCGTTTCCGGGAGGAGCTCTCGATCGACTGGGGCAACTCTGGAGCAATACTTCGCGTGACGCCAAGAAGCTTCCGGATGACTGGACCGCCGAGGATCGCGAACGCCTTCGGTCAATCTTCTTCGACTATGCGCGAACCCGGGTGGGCCCTGGAAAGGCCGATGCGCTCGTCATGGGCCATTGCCATGATCCGCACGCCTGCGACGGGTACATGAACGTCGGCTTTCCGCGGCGGCACCAGCAGTGGGTGCGCTGGAATCCGCGCACCAATACCCTGGAACGGATGGCCTACGACTTCAAATAGTCGGGCCCACCTTTTGGTTCAGATCTGCGTCAAATTCCCTTCAAGTAACCGCCATCGACCGCAATCGCCTGGCCGGTGATGTACGCGGCAGGAACTGAGGACAGGAAGGCTGCCAGTGCTGCGAACTCCTCCGGCTTGCCGAGGCGGCGCGCAGGAATGTTTGCCGAAATCTTTTCTGCCGGAATGCCGAGCTCACGAAGGCGTTCGGTATCGGTGTAGCCGGGCAGAAGCGCATTGATCGTCACGCCCGCGTGGGCCACTTCGTTGCTGATCGATTTCGTCAGCCCGAGGAGTCCTGCCCGAAGGCCGTTCGAGATCGTGAGGCCCGGCATCGGCTCCTTGGCCGCAGCCGAGGTGACGAGCAGGATCCTTCCGAACTGCGACTCCATCATCTGCGGAAGCGCCGCGCGGATCGAATCCACTGCGCCCATCCACAGGCTCTCAAAACCATCGCGCCACTGCGGATCCGTCACCGAAAGGAACTCCACCTTCGGGGGTCCGCCCGTATTCACGACCAGGATGTCCACTCCACCCAGGAGCTTCTGCGCCTCGCGCACCACGCGCTCGGCCTCGCCCGTGCGTCCCAGGTCTGCGCCGATTGCGTGCGCGGCCCCGAGCGACTCTTTTGCCTTTTCCAAGCGCTCACCGGGACGCGCGCAGATGGCCACGATGGCGCCTTCGGCAATCAGCGCCTGCGCGATCGCATACCCCAACCCGCTCGACGCACCCTGAATGAGCGCACGCTTGCCTTGAATTCCCAGGTTCATCGCTGTCCTCCGGTTTCGGCGTAGCCGTTCTTCAAGCCCTCGGGCAGGAACGGAATCAAAATGGGAGCGATCTCCTCGCGGATCCGCTCGTGCATGGATTCAATGTCGAGCGTTGCCGGATCCACTCCCGGAGGGCACACGCTTTTCAGGAACTTTTCCTGGGCCGCGCCCGCATCGACCGCGATCGTGTACGGCACGCGGCTGAAGCTGACGAGTGAGTACTTCGAAATATACTCGCGCGGAAAACGCACCTGGAGGCGCTTTTCGAGCGCCTTCTCATTCAAGAACTGCCTGTCGCCCACGCGATCGCGCATCTCGATGAAGTTCTCGACCGCCATGTCGGCAATCGCATCCGCGTTGCGCCAGCGTGTCTCGCTGACAGCATTGAAGAGGCTGCACCAGGCGGCATCCGCGTCCGTATTCGCGAGTCCAGTAGTCAATGAATGCAGCATCGCATCCATCCGGCTGAAAAGTTCCGAGCAGTCCTCGAAGCCGCAGTTCATTCCCTGCCCGAAGAAAGGCACGATCGCATGGGCGGCGTCACCCAGGAGAAGCGCGCGCGAATCCCAATTCCAGGGGTGCGTTTTGACGGTGATCATGTGCCCCGTGGGATTCTCGAAAAACGACCCCTCGAGGTTTTCAATGAGCGGCAGCGTGTCCGGAAAATAAGTCGTGAAGAATTCACGGACGTCGGCGGGCGTGCGAAGCTTTTCGAGGCTCACCGGGCCCTCGTAGGGCATGAAAAGCGTCAGCGTGAAGCTGCCGTCGAAGTTCGGAAGCGCGATGAGCATGAAGTTTCCGCGCGGCCAGATGTGGAGCGCATGCTTGTCCATCTTGAAACGGGCATCTCCCGTAGCGCCCTCTTTCGGCGCAATCGCAAGCTCCTTGTAACCGTAGTCGAGCAGCTTCTCCGAGCAACGTCCTCGATTGGCATTCACTATCGCGGAGCGGAGAACCGATGCCGACCCGTCCGTTCCGATCACCCGCCGACGATAGATGCGCGAGGTCTTGTCCTCGGCTTCGTTGTGGAGCTCGAGCTCGAGTCCTGGTCCCATGGCCTGGACATGGACGAGCTTTTGTTCGAAGCGAATCCGCACCTTTCCGGTTTCTTCCGCTGCGGAAAGGAGCGACTTGTTGAGCTCTCCGCGCGAAATGGAATAGATGCACTGCCAGTCCTCGACTCCGTAGGGCTGGAAAGTCAGCGACCCGTCCACGGCATGCATCATTCGGCCGCGCATCGGTATCGCCTCGGAAAGAATGCGCTGGTCGAGGCCCAGCTGCCGGAGTGCGTGGACCCCTCGAACGGACAGAGCAAGATTGATCGACCGACCGCCGTAGACTGCACGAGTCCTGGGGTCGGATCGTCGTTCAAGAAGTTCGACCTCAAATCCGCGTCTGGCGAGCCCCGTAGCAAGCAGCGATCCGACCAGTCCTCCACCCACCAGGCTGATGCTGGCTCCCGGTTGATTTGCACTCATGATGCACCTCCTGAGATCTCGCTGATTGCTGCGGCCAGCTTCACGACATCGACGTACCGGGTATAAAGCGGAACAGGAGCCACTCGCAGAATATCCGGTTCACGGGCATCGGCGATGATCCCGCGCTGCTCGAGCTTCCGAACCCAATCCTTCGGGTGTCCGGGCACCCGAAGAGAGAGCTGGGTACCGCGACGGGACGGCTCCGCGGGGGTAACGACCTTGACCTGCGCAGTCTTCAGCAGCGACTCCAGCAGGCCCACGATCGCCACACTCTTCTGCCGAAGCCGGGGCATTCCAGCGGCATCGAAGAGCTCCAGGGATGCCCGCATCGCCGCCAGCTGAAAGATCGGCGGGTTGCTCAGCTGCCACGACTCGACGGTCGGAATCGGATCAAACTCCGGCCCCATCAGGAAGCGCGTGGTCTTGTTCTGCCCCCACCATCCCGCAAATCGCGGAAGCGTCCGATCGCGGTGATGGCGCTCATGGACAAAGCATCCGGCGAGAGCCCCGGGTCCGCTATTGAGATATTTGTAGGAACACCACACGGCAAAATCGGGAGCCCAGTCATGAAGCTTCAGCTCGAGATTTCCGGCTCCGTGCGCGAAATCAAAGCCCACGCAGGCACCCACGGCGCGCGCCTTTTCGGTAATGGCCTTCACATCAAAGGACTGGCCGGTGAGGTAATTGACGTTACCGAGCATCACCAGCGCCAGCGATTCGCCCTCGCGCTCGATGGCGGAAAGGATGTCCTCGTCGCGCAGGCAGTCCTCGCCCAAACGCGGCTGCAGCTCGACAATCGCCGTCTTCGGATCAAAACCTACGCTTCTGGCGTGGAAATCCGCCTGAGAGGCCACCGCGTACTGGTCCGACGGAAACGCGCTGGGCTCGATCAGGATCTTGTAGCGGGTCTTCGTCGGCCGATAGAACGACACCATCATCAGGTGCAGGTTGACCGTCAGCGTGTTCATCGCAACGACTTCGGAAGACTTCGCGCCTACCACTCTGGCCAGGCTTTCGGTCACGAACTCATGGTAGGGCAGCCACGGATGGCGAGCACGCAGGTGGCCTTCCACGCCGAAGCGCTGCCAATCCTCGAGCTCCTCTTCGATGTACTGGCGAGCCTTGCGCGGCTGGAGGCCGAGCGAGTTTCCGGCAAAGTAGAGGACGTCCTGACCCGCCATGCCGTGGGTGGCGGTGGCTCCGGCCTTTGGAAAGAGGAACTCGCCCCGAAGTCCTGCAAGGGCATCCTGCGCATCAAGGTCCTGGGCTTTCTTCAAGCCTTCGGTAAAAATCGCGTTCATCCCAGCCACTCCCGTGCCGTTCCCCAGAGCAATCGCTCGCGGGAAGCATGATCCAGCCCCTCCAGGCCCTCGATCAATGACCCAGGCCTGTCCTCGCCGAGCGGAAACGGATAATCCGTTCCGAGGGCGAGCTTCTCGACTCCAAACACTTCAATCAGCTGCCTTAGCACTCGCGGATCGTGAACGAGCGTATCGAGATAGAAGCGTCCGATCTGATCGCGCGGAGAAGCCTTCGTCTTGATGGCGCAGAGATCCGGACGTGCCTCGAAGCCGTGCTGGATCCGTCCGAGCGTGGAAGGAAACGATCCGCCTCCATGGGCGAAGGCCACGCGAAGCTTCGGAAACTTTTCAAACACGCCGCCAAAAATCATCGAACAGATCGCACGCGAAAGCTCGGCCGGCATTCCTACGAGCCACGGAAGCCAGTAGCGCGGCATCTGCGACTCGCCCATCATGTCCCACGGGTGGACGAAGATGCAGGCGCCGAGCTCCTCGGCAGCTGCCAGGACGTCAAGCACCGGCTGCTCATCGAGGTTCACGCCGTTGATATGCGTGCCGATCTCGATGCCCTTGAGCCCGAGCTGCTTCACGGAGCGTTCGAGCTCGCGAATGGCGAGCTTCGGATCCTGCATCGGCAGGGTGGCGAGCCCCTCGAAGCGCCCCGGGTGTGAAGCCACGATTCCGGCGATGTGGTCGTTCAGGAAGCGAGAGAGATCATGTGCATGCTCGGGCTTCGCCCAGTAGCTGAACATCACCGGAACGGTCGAGAGCACCTGGGTCGTGACGCCGTGTTGGCTGCAGTCGCGAAGGCGCGCGCCGGCATCCCAGCAGTTCTCCTCGATCTCGCGGAAGAACTTGCCGTCGTCGCGCATCATCCGCGCCCGGCACGGAGCGTGATGATCGAGCTCGATGAATCCGCCGTACCCGAAACGATCCTTCCAGCGAGGAAGCTCCTTGGGCAGGATATGCGTGTGGATGTCGATCTTCTGGCGGGAAGGCGCTGTCATTTGCGGCCCTCGTGATCGGACGGCCCGCGCGGGCCTTCTTGCGACGGCTCGCGCCGTCCCTCATGAACAGTACCGCAGGCCTTGCACTTCAGGTTCTCGGGATTGGAGTAGTACGCTTGGAAGACGGGCTGCAGCTGGGTCGTGATGTCGGTGACGTGAAGCGAGTGCTTCCACAGTTCGGCATGGCAGTTCTTGCAAACCCAGAGAAAAGTATCCAGTTCATGCTCGAGCCGCCTGCGCTCGAGAACCAGTCCGATCGTGCCCGCCGGGCGCTGAGGCGAATGCGGTACATTCGGAGGAAGCAGGAAAATTTCTCCCTCGCGGATTGGAAAATCCTGGGGCTTGCCCTCGACGATCATCCGAAGATTGATGTCGCCTTCGAGCTGGTAGAAGAACTCCTCGCCTTCGTTGATGTGGTAATCCGTGCGCGAGTTCGGGCCTCCCACCACGGTCACCATGAACTCACGGTCCGCCCAGACCTGCTGGTTTCCGACGGGCGGTTTCAACAGATGCCGATGCTCGTCGATCCACTTCTTGAAGTTGATGGGCCTCATTTGAGCGCGGCTCATTTTGCCTCCGGAAAGACCGCGATGCACTTGAGCTCGACCGCAATGGGCGTCGGCAGAGCGCCGATCTCGACCGTCGTGCGGCACGGGGCGATGTCCGGAAAAGTCTCCGCCCAGATCCGGTTCATCACCGGAAAGTCCTTCTTCATATTCGTCAGGAAGACCTGGACATCGACGAGGTCACGAAGCGTGAGCCCCGCTTCCTCCAGGATGAACTGAACATTGCGAAACACCGACCGAACCTGCGTCTCGATGTCATACGACAGAACAGCTCCATCCGGACCCTGCTCCACTCCGGGAATCTTCTTGGTGCCGCGCTCACGCGGGCCGATTCCAGAAATGAAGAGCAGATTTCCGACTCGTCGAGCATGCGGAAATTTGCCGACGGGTTCAGCAGCCTTGGTCGAATCGACGGTCGAAGCCTGGTTCATCGTTCACTCTCCCGAAACAGGTGAAAATTGGATGCAAACGTTCTTCGGCTCGGTGAAGAAGCGCAGGGCCTCAAGCCCCCCCTCGCGTCCCACGCCGGATTCCTTCCATCCACCAAACGGAGTGCGCAGATCGCGCAGCATCCAGCAGTTGATCCAGACGATTCCAGACTCGAGTCGCGATGCCATCCGATGCGCGGTGGAAAGGTTCGTGGTCCACACGCTCGCGGCGAGTCCATAGCGAACGCCATTGGCGATCGCGAGGGCCTCCTCTTCCGTATCGAACGGAATCAGCGTGGCAACCGGTCCGAAGATCTCTTCCTGGTTGGTGGCGCACTCCGGCGGCAGGCCGTCGATCAACGTCGGCTCCACGAAGTATCCGCCCGCAAGGGCTCCTGGAAGCTCGGCACGGCGACCACCCGCGAGTACGCGTCCTCCGAGCGACTTCGCCTGCTCGATCGCAGCAAGTACCTTTTCGAAATGCTCGCGCGAGACAAGCGCGCCCTGGCGAGTGGCTTCATCCAACGGATTTCCAGGCTGAAGCGCCCGCACGCCGACAGCCAGCGCATCACGGAAACGGTCGTAGATTTTACGCTGCACGAGAATACGTGAACCACAGAGGCAGATCTGTCCCTGGTTCGAAAACGAGGCACGAAGCACTTCAGCCACCGTGCGATCAAAATCGCAGTCGGCGAAAACGATCGTCGGGTTCTTGCCCCCCATCTCGAGCGACACCTTCTTGAACTGCGCCGCGCAGACCTTCGCAATCTCCGAGCCCGTCCGCGTGCTTCCAGTGAAGGACACGGCCTTCACTCCCGGATGGGCGCAAAGGGCGGCACCTGCTGTGGCGCCACGACCATGAACGATGTTGAGAACGCCCTTCGGAAAGCCGATCTCGGCGCAGATCTTCGCCAGATGATGCGCGGTCAGCGGCGTCACTTCGGAGGGCTTGGCAACGACCGTATTTCCGGCCGCCAGAGCCGGCGCAATCTTCCAGCTCAGCAGATACAGGGGCAGGTTCCACGGCGAGATGCAGCCGACGACCCCGATGGGCTGACGAAGCGTGTAGTTCACGACTCCAGGCTCGGAGTGATGCGACTCGCTCGCGAACTGCGTGATCGCTTCAGCGAAGAACTCGAAATTCTGTGCGCTTCGAGGAATATCCACCGAACGCGAGACCGAGATGGGCTTTCCGTTGTCGACCGTCTCGGCAAAGGCCAGGCCCTCCAGGCGCTCGCGAATGGCGCGGGCAAGCTTGAAGAGCCATTCCGCGCGCTGGTTCACCGAAAGAGAGGACCAGCCCGGGAATGCTGCGCGCGCGGCATCCACGGCCTGCTCGATGTCGGCCGCATCCGAGTCCGGAATCAAGAGCGCGGGCTCGCCCGTGGCAGGAGAGCACTTCTCGAAGCTGCGTCCGTTTTTGGCCGGATGAAATTCGCCTCCGATGAAATTCGAGAGCACGGTCAGTCCAGCGGCGTTTTTTTCGGCGCTCATCGAGAGTCTCCTTCGAATTTCTGGAATGCCCCGAGAATTCCTCGGTCCGGAATCAAAAGTGCTCGGACGGGCGCCGCATCGGCACCTTCGATCTTCAGTGGCTGGGCGAGCAACGTGTAGAGTCCGTCGGCGACTCCGTCGAGCACGAGTCCTTCGAGCACGGCGAAATCGCGACCAAACACCGCCTGGTGTGTCTCGAGGATCTTGTCCTCGGCCGGATCGATCGAGGGAGTATCAATGCCCACGAGCCGCACTCCGCGCTCAAAGAGCCACTCGACGAGCGCTGCCGAAAGCGAAGCAAAGTCGTCATTCCACTGATCGGGATCCGGAAAAGTTCCGGTCCTGAAAAGCAGCCTCGGAGCCTCAATTCGCACGCCGGCCAGATCCGAAGGAACAATCCTGCGCCCGCGTGCCCCTGACACCGTGATGACCTGGGCGGGGCCGACATACAGAAGCGGGTCGCGCCGGTCGATGCCGACGCCATCGCGATGGTAATGAATGGGGGCATCCGCATGCGCACCCAGATGGACCGTGGTCTCCATGGAAGAAAGCTCCAGATGGTGCCCTGCCGAAAACGACAGGAGCCTGCGCGAGCGAAAGGGAGTGTCGCCCGGAAACACGGCCGTGCGCGGGCTGATCAGCGGCGAAATATCATGGACGTCTGGAGTGGCCACAGTGGCCGCATCATAGAGAAAAGACGGCAAAAAGCATAGGCTCGGACGGCTGATTTCGGGCTATAACGGAGGCATGTCCGAACTGCAGATCGATCGCCTCCAGGAGCTCGCCCTCACGCTTCATGACGCCCGCCTCGCAGCGCGCGAAACCCCCCGGATCACCGAAAAAGGCCCCCTCTCCATCGACGAAGCCTATTCCGTGATGGAGGCCGGAATCGGCCTACGTGAGCGGAATGGCGAGCAGGTCATTGCCTACAAGATGGGCCTGACCTCGGAAGCCAAGCGCCGACAGATGGGCCTCGACCAGGCGATCTTTGGAATTCTCACCGATCGAATGCAGCTCCGCACCGGCGAACCCTACGCGCTCCAGGGCCGGATCCATCCGAAGGCGGAGCCGGAGATCGCGTTTCGGGTGATGCGCATGCTGGATGGCCGCGAGGGCCCGATCAGTGCGGATGAGGCGTGGGATGCGGTCGACGAGGTGGCGCCCGCCATCGAAGTGCTCGATTCGCGGTATGTGGGGTTCAAGTACTTCTCACTTCCGGATGTCATCGCCGACAATGCCTCCTCGTCGGACTACCTGATCGGCAAGGCCGTGCCGAAGCCGACACGCTGGTCCGAGCTGGAAACCTGGAAGATCGAGTTCATCATCAATGGAACGCTCCAGCAGCAGGCTCTCGGCACCGAGATTTCGGGGTCTCCGATCCGCTCGCTCGTGGAGCTGACCGCGCTGCTGGCCCAGCGCAATCAGGTACTTCCTGCCGGAAGCTGGGTGCTCCTGGGCGCAGCGACGGCTGCTGTTGCTCTCGAGCCGAAAATGACCGTCGAGCTGCGGCTGCACGGTTCCACATTCGCTTCTGAAACGCGGCTTCTGGTGTCCAGTTAGACGAGCGCCATTCTCCTGACTCTCTCTCAGGCGTCAAACACCCGACCTAGCCGGAACCCTGTCGCGTGTGTATACTCTTTGGACGCCTATGCTTTTTGCCAACCAGGTCAAACGCGAATTTTCCATGGCCGACTGGAATCGTGGCCAGATCTTCTTCCGCGAAGAGCGGGTGAGCCATGTCCGCCTCGAAGGTAGGAGTGTCACCGCCAGCATCAAGGATTCCTCCGGACTCGCGTGCGAAACCTCCTTTCAGATGAATCGCGGAACGATCGGACCCGCCAAATGTTCCTGCACTCCGAAGCCGCCCGCCCCCGCGCTCCGCTGCAAGCATGTCGCGGCGCTGAGCATCTGGGTGATTCGTCGCGGTAGCCTGCTTCGCGCCGGAATCGTCGACAGCGGCCACGGAGTCGACGAGGAGATCCAGCGCGAAGAAAACGACCGTGTTCCTGCGGAATTCGTCGGTTTCGTCCGCGGACTCTTTGAGAGCCGCAGCTTCATCGGCATCGCGATCGAACCTGCCCTCCGCTACCTCGATCCGGCAACAAGCGCGGTGAAGGTCGATCCGGTCCAGCACCTGGTCCGGCAGACCGAACCCGGTCTCTGGAGAACCACCCAGGACGTCTATCTTGAACTGACGCCTTCGCCGGGCGCCGTTCCGATCCTCAACAGCATCGATTCGTCGAAGGTCGTCTACCAGGGACCCACCGCCATTGATCACCTGGTCCGACTGCTCACGATCGAGAACCAGAAGAAGCTGGTCTTCCAGGAAACCCTGAAAGTCGAAATCGACGACGAGCCGATGAAACTCGTGTCGCTCGGCATCGGCAAGAAGGGCAACAAGGGACGTGCGCTCCTGTACGAGTTCAAGAACTCAAGGGCACGCTTTTCGAGCGATGAGCTCGACACCTACTCCAAGCAGGGTCGCCTCAGCAGCAACTACGTCTGGAAGGGCGACCGGATCTACAAGTTCGATCCAAGCCTCTCGCAGCTCAGCAAGTATGCCAACCGCAGCGGCATGGCCGATGCCGAGGACGGCAAGAACGCGGGCAAGGTGGATGCGTTCGGATTCCTCGATGACAGCGAGCAGAATCCGCTGCATCCGATTGTCGCCTACCGCCTGAGCCTCGAGCTTGGCGTCGAGGCCTTCAAGGTGGATGCGGACTGGACCGAGTTCCACGAGTGGAAGAAGAATTTCGAGCGCAGCAAGATTCCGCCGCTTCCAAAGGTGAAATACGGATTCGACCTCCGCGAATACCAGCAGAACGGATTGTCGTGGATGTGGAGCCTCTACCAGAGAGGACTGGCGGCCCTTCTCGCCGACGACATGGGCCTGGGCAAGACGCACCAGGTGCTTGCATTCCTCTCGAGCCTCTACCGCACCAAGGAGCGTTCACGACAGGCCACTCTCGTGGTGGCGCCGACATCGGTGGTTGCCGCTTGGGCGCACAAGCTCGAAAAGTATCCGACGGGCCTCAGGTGGTACGTCTTCCACGGCACGAATCGAAAGCTTCCTCCGGATGGAGAAGTCGACATCATCCTCACCACCTACGGACTGCTCCAGCGAGAGGCTATTTTGCGCGAGCGCGAATGGCATTGCATCATCCTCGACGAAGCGCAGGCCATCAAGAACGCCACGACCATCAGCTCGCGCGCATCGCGAGCACTCAAGAGCACTTATCGAGTGGCCATGACGGGAACTCCGGTCGAAAATCAGTCCGTCGACCTGTGGTCCGTGATGGAGTTCCTGCTTCCGGGATACATGGGCTCGCTTCCGCGATTCAGGCGCCTCTACGGCAGTGACCGCGAAGGCCCGAGCGAGGACCAGGCGCTTGCACTGCGCCGTCTCATCCAGCCTTTCCTGCTTCGCCGCACGAAATCGCAGGTCCTCACGGAGCTTCCTGAAAAAACCGAAGAAATCCTGTCCTGCGAGATGACTGCGGTGCAAAAGAAGGTCTACAAGGCCTACCTCACCGGCTCCGAAGCCGAGAAGGTTCGCGACGAGATCAAGTCGGGCCGGAAGATCGATTACGCCAACGTGCTTGCGCTGCTGACTCGACTCAAGCAGGTCTGCGACCATCCGGAGCTGACCGAGCTGACCTCGGGCAAGATCAAGAAGCTCAAGAAGATCGATCCCATGGACAGCGGCAAGTGGGAGGCCTTTGAGGAAATCCTGAACGAGGCTCTCGGCTCGAACCTCAAGGTTGTCGTCTTCACCCAATATCTGGGCATGATGGACCTGATTGCGGAGTTCCTGAAAAAGCGAAAGATCGGCTACACCGATCTGCGCGGCGACACGCCGGATCGCGGCAAGCGCATCCAGCGGTTCCAGGAGGATCCGGAATGCCACGTCTTCATCTGCTCGCTGCTCGCGGGTGGACTCGGAATCGACCTCACGGCCGCCAGCGTCTGCGTGCACTTCGACCGGTGGTGGAACCCCGCCAAGGAAAACCAGGCGACCGACCGACTGCACCGCTTCGGACAGACACGCGGAGTGCAGGTCTTCAAGCTCCAGATTCCGGGCACGATCGAGGACCGCATCGCCTCGATCATCCAGAACAAGAAGAAGCTTGCCGGGGCGTTGATCGAGGAATCCCCCTTGGGACTCAAGGCCTTCTCGCGTGACGAGCTCCTGGCCCTGCTCAGCCCGACCATGGAGTGAGCGGGTCACCAGAATTTCGACAGAGACGACTCCTGGATGGAGTTCGGTGGATCCATAAATCCTCAGTAATTCCAATGGCATGAGACCTAAGCCAAACGGCCCGCCGCTTGCTCTACGTGGGCCGGTCTATGACGATTCGAAGAACCGGAATCGCTATCACCACCCTGGTGACGGTCCTGATGGCAGCCCCGACCCCGAGCATCGCCTCTTCCAGCCCGGAGGCTGATGCCGAGGAGCGCGCTCAAGAGATCATCGAGCTTCTTCTCTGGTCCGGGCAATCCGGCGCTGATCGGCTGCCCACGGACGAGTGCGCGCCTCCCCCTCCAACACCCGAGCCGCTGGGCAAATTCCATGGCGAGTGCCAGATCGAGGGAATGAGCGAGCTCGCTCGCAAGAATTGCCAGATGGTGCTCGAGAACGGGCTGGTTCCACGAAACGCGTTTCTCTTTGCAATGAAAGGCCTGCAGAAGAACGCCACTCAGTTCAAGTCAAGGGCCTGCTTTGATCAAAAGGCGGGATTCGAGGATGTGTTTGGTCATTACTCGACGCCGGGTCTCGAGAGTCAGGGCGATCTGGAAGCAGCCTTGGAGACGGGAATTCCAAACAAGTGCTCGCTGATCATCAACAACTACGACGAGCTTCTGCGCACCCATGACGGGTCGTATCGCTGCCAGGCCACCATGTACTACATCGATTTGTGCGGGCTGCTGCCGGAAGTCCACAAGTCCTACAGCTGGGTCGGCTATGGCACGTGCAAGAACAAACGAGGCTTCAAGAATCAATCAGGCCAGGGAACCTCGCTGCTCGGCTTCAGCGTGACCGGCACCCAATCCTTCAACTTTCAGAAGTCGGATTCCGCCTACAACGCGATTCGTCGCAGCCTGGGCGGCAAGGTGCCTGCCGTGGCACTGTTCGGACTCCAGAACTCCAACAATGGCTCGGCCGTGGATTACAAATACCTGCATGTGGGCGCCTATACGAGCGCCGGCTGCCCATCGATCGACAAGAAGAACGCCTGGATGATCGAAAAGCTGGCGGAGCAGGGACCTTCCGTCGTGGTCGGCTATCGAGAGGGCCAAATGGAGGACTTGGACGAATGCGATGCCACGTCTGCCGAGGAGACTCCATGAAGCGACTCCTTCAACCACTGA
>JBIIXZ010000245.1:0-3800 GCA_044347055.1 Bdellovibrionia bacterium
CTACGTGGATTGCACCCTGGGGGGCGGCGGGCATGTCGCCGCAATGCTCGAGGCCCTGTCGCGGACGCCCTATGCCGACCGGCATCGAGTCCTGGCCGTGGATCAGGATTCGGCAGCGATCGCGCGGGCAGAGAAGCGGTTTGAAAGAGAGATCCGGGATGGAAGGCTCATCCTCCTGCATTCCCGGTTCAGCGAAATCCGAATTCCTGAAGGACTTCCGCCCGTGCTGGGCGTCCTGGCTGACCTGGGTTTTTCGAGCGACCAGATCGACTCGCCTGAACGTGGCCTGAGCTTCAGGCTCGAAGGACCGATCGACATGAGGCTCGATCCTTCTCGCGGTGAATCCGCTTACCAGCTCCTGCGCCGGATCTCGGAGCGCGAGCTTGCGGACCTGATTTATGAATTCGGAGAAGAGCGCCTCTCGCGGAGGATCGCATGGCGGATCGTCGATGCGCGCGACAAAGGTCAACTTCCTGACAGCACCACGGCGCTGGCCGACATCATCGCGCGCGCATTTCCGCCCGCGCAGAGATTTGGCCGGATCCATCCTGCCACGCGGACCTTCCAGGCGCTTCGGATTGCGGTGAACGCCGAGCTGGAGGAACTCGATCATCTGCTCGAGCATGTGCTACCCTTGATCCTGAAACCGGGCGGCCGTGCTGCATTTCTTTCCTTCCATTCGCTGGAGGATCGTCGAGTGAAGCAGGCATTCCAGAATCGTGAAGGCGGCTGGAAGCCGCTCTCGAGGAAGCCGATCGAGGCTGACGAGCGCGAGATGGAATCGAATCCCCGGGCGCGGAGCGCGAAGCTTCGGATCGCGGAGTGGACGGGCGAAGGAATCGCCAGAACGGAGGGTTCATGAAGAACAAGAAGTCCGAGTGGTTTCCCGCCTGGATCTGGCCGGTCATTCTCGTCCTTACCATCGGAAGCGTCTGGATCCGGCTTTCCGTGGTGAAGGCCACCTACGAAGTCACCCAGGCAGACAAGGCAATGCGCAGCCTCCAGCAGGATCGTGAACAGATCGAGCTTCGCGTCGCAGGGCTCCGTTCGCCCCGGCGCCTCGAAATTCTCGCCCGCTCGCGCTTCGGACTCACCCAGCCGCGTGCCGACCAGGTGGTCTACATGGGAAATCAGCAGAAATGATTTCTTCTGCAGATCGTTTCAAGCCCCGCATGAAGTGGGTTGCTCTCGGAGCCACGTTTTTTGGAATGGTCGTCCTCGGCCGCGCCTTCAGCATCCAGGTCATGACTGATCCTCGGCTCGAGCGCATGGCAAAGAGGCAGTTCCAGAGCAAGGTGCTCATGTCGCCCCGCCGCGGCTCGATCCTGGACCGCAATGGCGAGGCCCTCGCGGTCAATGTGGAAACGAGCAGCCTGGCCGCGAATCCGTCGAAGATCAGGAGCAGGAAAAATCTCGTTCGACTGCTCGCGCGCGCGCTGGACACCTCCTATGAAAAGCTTCAGTCGCGCCTGAAGGACAAGCGCGAGTTTCTGTGGCTTCGCCGCCATCTCTCCGAGCGCGAGATCAATCTGCTCAAAAAGTCGCAGATCATTGCTGCAGACGGTGATCTCGTCGAGGGCTTGTGGCTGGTACGCGAGAGCAAGCGAGTCTATCCCCACCATGAGCTCGCGGCGCACGTACTTGGAACAACGAACGTCGACAACGAAGGCCTGGAGGGTGTCGAGCTGTGGTTCAACTCCAGGCTCAAGGGCAAGGTGGTGTCCGTCGAGACCACCCGTGATGCTCTCGGAAGGCCCACCTTCCTCGATGCCGCGGTCGCAAAATCCGTCAAGGACGGCGAGAACACCCATCTCACGCTCGATGCCTCTCTCCAGTACTCGATCCAGCAGGAGCTCAAGAACTCCGTTGCGAAGACCGGTTCTCGTTCTGGTTCGGTCATCGTGATGAATGCGGTCAATGGCGAGATCGTCGCCATGGCCAACGAGCCTGCCTATGACCCGAACGTCGCAGGAAGTCCTCCTGCAAATCGTCGCAACCGTGCCCTGACCGATGGCTACGAGCCCGGTTCCACGCTCAAGCCCGTGCTCCTGGCGGCGGCGCTTGCGAACGGAATGAAGTTGTCCGACCAGATCTGGGGAAACCAGGGAAGCTTCAAGGTCCAGGGAAAGACGATTTCCGAGGCCGAGGCCCACGAGAAGTTCGAGTGGGTGTCCCTCAAGAAGATGATCCAGGTCTCGAGCAACGTCGTTTCAGCAAAGCTCGCACTTAAGATCGGAGCGGACAATTACCTGAAGCTGCTCCAGTCGCTGGGTTTTGGCGGCAGATCGGGCATTGGCTTTCCGGGTGAAATCCCGGGGCGCGTTCCGGCTCGGAAGTCGTGGCAGCCCCTGACCTTGGCGAACATCGGCTTCGGACAGGGATTGCTGGTCACCCCCATCCAAATGGTCCGCGCCTACGCTTCCTTCCTGAATGGCGGATGGCTCGTCGACCCGGTGCTGGTCAGCGGTGAACATGCGCCGCAAAGGCAGGCTCCACGCCGAATTTTTCCGGCAAGCGTCGCGGACGGGGTCGTCTCTGCCCTCGCCTCGGTTACCGAGCAGGGCGGCACGGGAGGCAAGGCCATCCTGGACGGCTATCGTGTGGCTGGAAAGACAGGCACCGCTCAGACCGTGGATCCGGGCACCGGAAAGTATTCTCGATCGCGATACATTTCGAGCTTCATCGGTTTTGCGACGGGAGTCGATCCAAAGCTCGTGATCTATGTCGCACTTGATGGCCCCAAGGGAGTCTATTACGCATCGGAAACAGCGGCTCCGCTCTTTCGCAACGTGCTTTCGGCGGTCGTGAATCGATTCAGCATGCCATCGGACCCCGCGCTCGTGCGCCGTCCCCAGGAAGAAGTTCGAGAACAGCTTGCGGAAGCGCCGCAGGGCGATTCGATTCATTCGGGGCAGGCTCATGCCGAGTTGCCGATCGTCCTTCAGCCTGCGGGTGCCGCTGATGCCGGCGCGCAACTCGAGAACTCGAACATGCCGTGGAAAATGCCGGAACTCATCGGTTTGACCGCTCGCGAAGCCCTCCGGGCTCTGCAAGGCCGTCCGTACCAGATCGAGATCGAGGGCAGGGGCGTGGTTCGTGCCCAGCATCCTGAAGCTGGAAAGACCGTTGCCGATGAGGCGACGATTCGGCTAAGTCTTTCGGCTCAATGAAGCCCATCTTCGAAGCCATGGCGGAGCTGGCACGCTCCGCGACCTCTGTCGTCCAGGATTCCCGCGAAGTTCGTCAGGGTTCCGTCTTTTTTGCCATCAAAGGCTCGGCCTCGGATGGCCATGATCATGTTCCCTCGGTCTTGAGCGCTGGCGCCGCCTCGTGCGTGGTGGCGAGCGATTTCCGGCTTCCCGAGTCCAGCGATGAAAAATGGGAGCGACGGCTCATTCGCGTGCAGGATACTCGCGAGGCGTTCGGGTGGGCATGCTCCGCGTTTTACGGCGATCCATCGCGTTCCATGCTGATGGTCGGAGTGACGGGAACCAGCGGCAAGACCACGACCACCTATATCATCGAATCCATCCTGCGATCAGCCGGACATCAGGTCGGCGTGATTGGAACAGTGAATTTCAGGATTGGCGATAGAATCCTTCCATCGACCCACACGACACCAGGAAGCGACGAGCTCCAGAAGCTGCTTCGTGAGATGAAACACGAAGGATGCACCGCAGTCGTGATGGAGGTTTCCTCGCATGCGCTCAAGCAGCATCGCACCAAAGGCATTGCCTTCGATGCGATGGTCTTCACGAATCTGTCGCCGGAGCACCTCGACTACCACCTGAACATGCAGG
>JBIIXZ010000058.1:0-12741 GCA_044347055.1 Bdellovibrionia bacterium
CTCAATTCAGTCCGGAGAACGGCGGGAGCTTCCTGGTCAATGCCGTGAACCCCTCGCTCGCTGCTGCATCCGTCTCCGTGGGATACCAGACGAGCGAGTCCGGCGCATTTCATGCGGCTTTCCGCAAGCCTGTCTGGGGCCGCGCCGTCGCGGATGGCAGCATGATTGAAGCGGGTTTCCACTGGAACATCTCTTCGCAGAAACCTGCAGCCCGCAAGGCCCTCGGAGTGAAGCGGCCTGAAAAGACCGGCCTGACTCGATACGCCGGCGACGGCAAGGTCACTGCGGTCGTCAATACGCGCACGCTGATGATCAGTCTCGGAAGCGATGCCGGCCTCGCGATGGGCGACCTCGTCGACATCTTTAGCGTCCTTTCGGACGGAAGCCTCGGTGAACCGGTGGCGCGCGGGCAGGTCGTCCATCTGGACATTGAACAAGCACAGATTTCGATCCTGGAAATTTACCAGGAGACGGCAATCAAGGAAGGCTTCGTGGCCCGAAAGCCGATCGCACTTTAAAGGAACTTTTGAGAGGTAGACATGAAAAAGCAGATCTTGTCCGCACTGACCCTGGCCTCGCTGCTCTTCGGAGCCCAGGCCCAAGCCGCACGCTTTGCCAACCAGTTCGTCGAATTCGAACTGCCTCCGCGCTGGCAGTGCAACCTCGAAGGTGCCGAATGGGTCTGCCAGAGCACGGATGAAACCAAGAAGCGTGATGCGATCATCGTGCTTGCCGCCAAGCTCAAGGGAGACCAGGACAGCCTCGACCAGTACCTCAATCACCTGAAGTCGGCGAAGGTCTACCAGAGCGTCCAGGGACGCACCGTGAAGAGCGATCCCAAGTATGCCAAGAGCGTGCAGCTGGGTGGGCACCCCTGGGTCGACTCGCTCCACCTCGAGTCCGAGCTTCCCGGCTTCTACACCCGGTACGTTGCCACCGTGAAGCAGGACATCGGCGTGCTGGTCACGTTTTCGATCAACAAGGACAAGTACAACCAGTACCTGCCCGATGCCGAAAACATGGTGAACACGCTGAAGGTCTTCCGCAAGGCCGGCGGAATCAACGCGAACCCCGGAAACATCTTCGCCAATACGAACATTCCCGCGAAGATCGAGGAAACCTCAGTGTTTCCGTCTCAGCCGCGCATCGATGCAGGCGATGAGAAGCCCAAGTCGGCTTCCACCGACGAGCTTCCGCTCAGCCTGATCCTCGGCGCAGCTGCACTCATCGGCTTCGTGATCTGGCGCCGTCGCCAGAACAGCGACGACTAGAATTACCTGTTCAGGAGGATCGGCTTCAGCTTCCTGCGAATGGACGGAGCAGGCTTTGGACCGACCACGAGGATGCTCCTCGCCTTCGCTGCCAGGCTCCGGGCGATGCGACGGATGTCCTTGGGAGTGACGCGGTCGATCTGGCCGCAAAGGTCCTCGACGCTGACGTGCCGCTCGCGAAATACCTCGCTTCTTCCCATGCTCGACATCCGAGCTTCCATGCTGTCATCCGAAAGCAGGATGCCGCCCTTCACGCTATCCTTGATCTCGTCGAGCTGCTCCTCGGTGAGGAGGTCGCGCGAGAGCTTCGCGATGCAGTCCTCGATCAGCTTGAGGCAGGTGGCCACCCTTGCCGGAGAAGTGGCGGCATAAACGCTGAACACTCCGGAATCCAGGAACGGAGACAGCGACGAGTAGACCGTATAGGCCAGCCCGTGCTTTTCGCGAATTTCCTGGAAAAGCAGCGAGCTCATTCCTCCACCCAGATAAGTGTTCAAGAGGTAGGTCGCGACGCGATCCTTGGAATCATGACGCGGACCCTCGACCCCCCAGACGATATGGGCCTGTTCGGTCTTTCTTGAAATCCACCAGGTTCCACTCCGGAAGCGCGGCGGTTTTCCCACCGGCCGACCCGCGACCGCACGTCCTGCCTCCAGGATCGACGGGACAGCCGAACCTCGGCGCTTCACATGCGGAGCGGAGACTGCAGCACCCACGCGCGACTGCGCGGTCATGGCCACAGCCGAGAGCTTGCGCCGGGCTCGGGCAGCGCCTGCCTTGCCTCCCCACCAATGGCCTCTTCCGAGGCGTCGAACGCGCTTCTTGATCGCGGCGTGGGTGACGTTGCCCGCGACGGCAAGGACGATCTGATCGGGCGAATAATGCTTTTTGAAAAACCGAATCAGCTGCGCCCGGCTGAGACGCCGGATGCTGGACTCCGACCCGAGGATGGATTTTCCGAGGCCATGCCGGCCATAGGTACACTCGAAAAACAGGTCTTGTGCCAGCTCCTCGGGAGTCTCGTCCACCATCGCGATCTCCTGGAGGATGACCTTCCGCTCACGCTCCATTTCGGCTGCGTCGAAAGTGGAGTTCAAGAGGATGTCGCGAAGAATCTCGAGGCCGAGCTCGAAGTCACGATCGAGCAGCAGGAGATGAAAGCAGGTGTACTCGCGCGTGGTGAAGGCATTGAACTCGCCTCCCACCCGATCTACTTCGCGAGCGATGTCATGCGCAGTCCGGGTTTCGGTGCCCTTGAACAGCATGTGCTCGAGGAAGTGCGACATGCCCGCCTCTCGCGAACTCTCGTGGCGAGTACCTACCCTCACCCAGATTCCCATGGAGAGGCTCCGGAGCTCCGGAACCCGCTCGGTGACCAGGGTCAGGCCATTCGGAAACGTGCTTCTTTGAACAGTCGACATTGGACCCTCGGCAGGGGGATGAGAACCCCTGACCTTCTATGGTATGGCAGAAGCCAATGGCCAGAAAACCGGTTTCCTCTGACAAGCCGCAGAAGCGTCGAAAAACTGGCGGCCGCAGTGCGAAAAAAAAGCCTCGAGTCGCCGAACTGACGCAGGACGAAGGAATCCACTCCTCCGACAACGAGGAGACGATGGAGCATGAGGACCTTTCGGACGGCTGGGAGCCGGAGGAGTCGGAACTCGAGCCGGAATCGGACGTCGCGTCGACGACTCTTCCAGAACCCGTGTCGCAGCAACTATCTGGGGGAATTCCAGGCGCGTGGAATACGGCGCTCGAAAGCAGCTCGCTCAGTGACCCTTTGCGGCGCTACCTCGAAGAGGTCCGGCGCTACCCCATGCTGGATCCAGAAACAGAAATGTCGCTCGCCGAGCGCATGCATCGGCTCAATGACCTGGATGCGGCCAAGGCGCTTGTTCAAGCGAACCTGCGGCTCGTGGTCAAAATTGCATTCGAGTACCAAAGCATCACCAGCAACCTCCTCGACATGATCCAGGAGGGAAACATCGGGCTGATGAAAGCGGTCTCCAAGTACGACCCGGCCAAGGGGGTGAAGCTTGGATACTACGCCACCTGGTGGATCCGCTCGTACATTCTCAAATACCTGCTCGATAACTTCCGGCTCGTGAAGATCGGCACGACGCAGGCCCAAAAGAAGCTGTTCTATCATCTGATGCGCGAGAAGCAGCGCCTCGAAGCCCAGGGACTTTTTGCGGGCCCCAAGCTCCTGGCCGAAAGGCTCGACGTTCGAGAAAAGGACGTGGTGGAGATGGAGCAGCGGCTTTCGGGACGGGGTGCCGAGCTCTCGATCGACACCCCCATGGACTCCGGAACGGGCGACGGCCCCTCCAGAACCTTCAAGGACTCGCTGGTGGATACCTCGGAAAGCCAGGAGCAGCGCCTGGAACGAGAACAGTGGCTCAGCCTGCTCGGAGAGCACCTGCCGGCCTTTCGTCAGGAATTGAATGAAAAGGAGCGGCGGATCCTGGACGAGCGCCTGCTCAGTGACGATCCGAAGACTCTCCAGGAGATCGCCGACCGGTATGGGCTGACCCGGGAGCGGGCCCGCCAGATCGAGGCCAAACTGCTCGAAAAGCTGCGCGCCCGACTCCAGGATCACCTGGACCGCTAGGGCAAGTTGCCGTTCTTTGCGGCTTTACAGGACGGGCGCCGGCGTGTTACCCGACCGCATCGAGAAAAAAAGGAAAAGAGAAAATGTCCGTTCATACTGAAGCTACCAAGATCAAGAACCAGGAAATCATCAATAAGTTCGGCAAGAACGCCAAAGACAGTGGCTCCACCGAATCCCAGGTTGCCCTGATCACCCACCGCATCAACGAACTCAACAAGCACTTCGGCAACTACCCGAAGGACCACCACTCGCGCCGCGGCCTCCTGAAGCTCGTCGGCCAGCGCCGTCGCCTCCTGAACTACTTGAAGAGCAAGGACGCCAAGCGCTACAATCAGCTTATTCAAGCTCTCGAACTCCGTAAGTAATTCTGGGTTCATTGCTGAACAACTCGATGCTGTTCGGGAATTCGTGTGCCTTTTTTGGGCCTCGAAATCCTCACGGCAGAAGCTCATTCCGAGCCCTGCCCTGTTGAAAACCAGCATCATCACCAGCAGTGTGTCTTGATTCCGGCCCGGGCATTCGTCCCGACACGCTGAAAGACGGCTGCACAACTTGAGAGGTTTGACTCATGCACAATTTCAACATCCAAAGTGTTTCCTGCGAAATGGGCGGGAAGACACTCACCATCGAAACTGGAAAGCTCGCCAAGCAGGCTGACGGTTCTGTTCTGGTCAGCTACGGCGACACCCGCGTTCTCGTCACGGCCTGCGCCGCAAAGGAACCGAAGCCGGGCCAGAGCTTTTTCCCCCTGACCGTCGAATTCGCTGAAAAGTGGTACGCCTCGGGCAAGATCCCGGGCAGCTTCTTCAAGCGCGAAGGCCGCCCGACCCAGGAAGCCACCCTGTCGGCGCGCCTGATCGATCGTCCGATTCGCCCGCTTTTTCCGGAAGGCTTTCTCTGCGACACGCAGGTCGTGGCCACCGTGCTCTCGGCCGATGCTGAAGCCGACGTCGATGTCGCCGCTTCGATCGGAGCCTCGGCAGCCCTCGCCATTTCGGACATCCCGTTCAACGGACCTACGGCGGCATGCCGCATGGGTCGCATCAACGGCCAGTACGTCGTGAATCCGACCTGGAAGCAAATTGATTCCGGCGAAACCGACATGGAAATCATGATCGCAGGCACGAAGAACGCCATCATGATGGTCGAAGGCGGCGCACGCGAAGTCCCTGAAGCGCAGTGCCTCGAAGCCATTGTCCGCGGCCACAACGAGATCAAGAAAGTCGTTGCGACGATCGAGGAGCTCGTGAAGAAGGCCGGCAAGCCGAAGCGCGAATTCAAGCCTGCCAAGATCGAGGCGTCGATCACCACCCAGGTGGAAACCCACGCCAAGGCGCTGCTCCAGAAGGCGCTCCGCACCCAGGACAAGGGCACCCGCTATGACCTGGTTGACGAGGCCAAGAAGACCACGGTTGCCGCAATCGTCACCGAAGCCGTGAAGGCCAAGGATGCCGCAGCTGCAGCCAAGATGGAAAGCGAAGTGAAGAACGCTTTCGAACTGCTGCAGTACAACCTGATGCGTGAAATGATCCTGACGGACAAGATCCGCATCGATGGCCGCGACACGAAGACCATCCGTCCGATCACGGTCGAAGCAGGACTCCTGCCACGTCCGCACGGTTCGGCACTCTTCACCCGCGGCGAAACCCAGGTGCTCTCTACCGTCACTCTCGGAACCTCCGACGACGAACAGATCGTCGATACGATGTTCCAGAACACGATGCGCAAGTTCATGCTCCACTACAACTTCCCGCCCTACTCGGTCGGTGAAACCGGACGCATGGGCGGCCAGAGCCGCCGCGAAATCGGACACGGCGCCCTCGCCGAGCGCTCGATCAAGGCCATGATGCCGTCGTACGAGAGCTTTCCGTATACGGTTCGCATCGTGTGCGAAACGCTCGAGTCCAATGGTTCGTCATCGATGGGTTCGGTCTGCTCGGCATCCATGGCGCTCATGGACTGCGGCGTCCCGTTCCCGAAGCCGGTTGCCGGCATCGCCATGGGCCTGATCAAGGAAGGCGACCGCGTCGCGGTTCTTTCCGACATCCTCGGCGACGAAGACCACCTCGGCGACATGGACTTCAAGGTCGCTGGAACGAAGGACGGCGTCACGGGCATCCAGATGGACATCAAGATCGAGGGCGTGGATGAAGCCATCATGCGCACCGCTCTTGCCCAGGCCTTTGAGGGCCGCCTCCACATCCTCGGCCAGATGGCCAAGGCGATCGAGGCTCCTCGTGCCGACCTCAGCAAGCATGCTCCGCGCATCACGACGATCACGGTTCCGGTCGACAAGATCCGCGAAGTCATCGGATCCGGCGGCAAGGTCATCAAGGACATCGTCGCCCGCACCGGCTGCAAGATCGACATCGAAGACAGCGGCAAGATCCACATTGCCTCTGCCGATGGAACGGCCGCGCAGAACGCCATCGACATCATCAAGGGCATCATCGCTGAAGTCGAAGTCGGCGCGGTCTACAAGGGCATCGTGAAGAAGATCGTCGAGTTCGGCGCCTTCATCGGAGTGATGCCGAACCAGGACGGCCTGCTGCATGTCAGCGAGATCGCCCACGAGCGCGTGAACAACGTCTCGGATTACATGAAGGAAGGCGATGAAGTCGAAGTGAAGGTCATCGAAGTCGACAAGGCCGGCAAGATCCGCCTGTCGCGCAAGGTGCTCCTGCCGCTTCCCGAGGGCTTCGTTCCTCGCGAGTCGCGCGGACCAGGTGAAGGTGGCGGTCGTGGAGACCGCGGACCCCGCGGTGGAGACCGTGGCGGCCGTGGTGGCGATCGCGGACCTCGCCCTCCGCGCCACTAAGAATCGCTAGGCATTCCAGATATCACCCCGTGAGAGCCGGCACTAAGGTGCTGATCTCACGGGGTTTTTATTTTCTCTTGCCGAAACATGGCCCGAGGGTTTAAAACCTTGCCGCAGTGCGTCAACAAAGCTCGGTGGGGGAAACTTTCTTGTCCAATTTTCTGCGCCAGACCGCTCTTTCCACAGTGACGCTGGCCCTCGTGGCCGGCAGCATGGCCCCCACCCTCACCGTGGCATCGACCACGAAGCGCTCCCCCACTCGGGCAGGTCGAACTTCCAGCGGAATTCGCCTCGTCTCCGGCAAGAGCAGTACGACAAAAACCACTTCGCGAAAGCCCAAGGCCGCTTCCGCCGTGATCACCACCAAGGGGCTCACGGAACGCGGCGCTGGTGCGGCGCCTGTTTCTTCCGATCGATTGAATGGATCCGCTCGCTCGCGAGGTTCCGCTCCGGCACGAGTCGCAGGAACCACCAAAGCCAGGACCTCTTCACGGCCGGACTGGGTCAATCAACTGACCCTCTCTTTCCTGACCTCGATCGATGGCCCGAGCCTGAGCTCCATGGGCGACAAGAACGCCATCGTGAATTCGATCGCCGATCAAAACTTTCTGACCCTCGGATATCGTTTCGGCGACGGCTGGAGTGCCTCGGGGACGTTCGACTTTTCGTACTCACCTTCTGCAAATTCGCTGGCTCTGATGGATCCATTCATCAGCGTTCGAAAAACCAACATCATCTCGAACCAAAAGTATCGACTCGGGGCCCAGGGCCGGATTTATGCTGCAGTCAGCCCTGATGCGGTGTCGCGAAACCTGGTCAGCCTCTCTCGACTGGCAGTAGACCAGAGCTATCGGCAGGGGCGCTGGACACTGGGACTCACCACCTACGCACAAGCTTATTTCTACAATCAATATCGGAGCCCCGGTTCAGTGCGGATGAAGTACCTTGCCGAACCCTCCCTCAGCTACCAGGCTTCGCCGACCTTTTCCGCCAACCTGACCTATGACATGGACATGCGAAATCGCTACGAACAGACCTGGCTCGAGTTCGGCGGAGAAACCACCTACCTCATTCCCTCGGTCAGCTGGAGCCCGACCCACTGGGTCAGCATTGAACCATCGCTCATCCTGACTCCCGGAACCCGGGTTTCAGCGGAGACGACGATGGTCAATTTGTCGGCAATGTTCTCGCTGCTCTGATTTTGTCGTTTCGCTCGCACGCCGCTTGCTCTGCAGGTTCCTGCCAAGGAGCCTGCCATGACCCGTCGATTCGCCCGATTCCTTTCCTGCTGCGCAGCACTCGTCCTGCTTTCAGGCCAAAGCCTCGCCTCGGATGACGCTGCCGAAGAGGAATGGACACCGGATTTATCCGAACCCGTGACAAGCTCCACCAAAAACAACTCACCGAGCGCGAGCAGCTCCTCCGGCGAGCAAAGCCGTTTCAGCCTGCACTACTTCGGAATTTTCTTCGGCCCGGTGCTTCAACAAGGAAACACTCGGCCCACTCTTGATACTCGAAATTTCGTGACATTGAATTCCACCGTGGCCAAGGACACCAGCATCGGAATCACTGGGGGCTGGAGCTGGCAGGGAATTCCGAGCGACACCGCCATCCTGCGCGATCCGTTCGTGAAGATCTCGAAAGCCAACATCGTTCAATTCGGAAGCTTCTCCTGGTACGGCGATTTTCGAGTTCATCTTCCGGTCACTGCAGAATCACGAGCCAATGACCTCTGGGTCGGGATGCAAAGCTTCCACTTTTTCGGCTGGGAACCAGGACCAGCCGGCGCAGGGTTTGCCTTTTCGGCCCGCTACAACCAGTTCGGGGGTGAAGGCCAGGGTGATGACTGGGAGCTCTATGCCGCCCCCAGCGTGTTCTGGAACGTCCTTCCCGAACTCGCCTTCAACCTCCTTCTGGAGTGGGGCGCCGGGCGGCCCTTTGGCGAAAACTCCAACCTGCTCCTGAGTAACGGTCTGGATATCGAGCCCGGCCTCAACTGGCGGATTTCCGAAATGGTGCTGCTCAACCCCTATGTGACCATTCCTTTGGACCAGACCTCGCTGGACCTCTCAGGGGGCACCTCCGTCGGCATGACCGTCAGCTGGCAGCTTTTCTAAGGCCGTTCACGCATTTGTAAATTAATTTAGTTTACAACTCAGATTCGACTGTTGTCGGCACCACAACCAACCGATACGCTCCATTAAGGAGCCCTTGGGAGATGTCGGCACACTTTCCACAACACTGGTTCTTGGAGCTGGACGGAAAAAGGATGGGTCCTTTTTCTCCCGAACAGGTCCTTGGGCTATTGGCCGACGGCGAAATTCCAGAAGGCTTGACTGTCCACCCCGTCGACGCCTCCGGCCGCGAAGACCCGAGCGGGAGCATGACGGCAGCGGCGATGCGCGAAGCTTACTTTCAAGACGATCGAATCCCCACTGCAGAGCCGAGCTGGACCCAGGCCTCTGGCCCACTGAAGGTGGACATCGGCGTCGGCTCATCGGGCCCGGACTGGGACTCCTCTCCGTCCATCCCTCTGGCGCGCGAAGACCGAGAAGAGATCGATCGCGAGGCCGCCGCCAATCTCGCCACGGCACGCCGACTCTTTGATCTGTTCCAATCCGCACGCGAGCGTCGTGCGAAATTCGCTCCGCTTTCATCGGAGGAAATTGCAAAGCTCGATGCGCAGCAGGGCGCAGCAACCGCATGGCTGCGAAGTCCAGTTGCCGCAGCAGTGGCAGCAAGCATCATGGTCATCGCCGGAGTCCGTTTCATGGCGAGTCCGACCAACGTGACCGAGGACGCCCAGCGTGAACTTGCCCAAAGCAAGGCCGCTCAGGCGGAGGGCCCTGATTCTCGCAGCGTTTCGGCTCCGGTTCGTCCAGCGGCCCCCCCACGGCCAGTCGCCAAAATTCAAAACAACTGGAAGCCTTCGCTTCGGCCCGCAGCAGCTCCGCCGCCGCCTCCGGCGCCCGCCCCCGAACGCCGAGACTTCGAGAACTCGCCTGACTCCGTGGTGGCTCGTGTACCGGCACGCCCGGGCATGCGTCCGATGGCCAAGCCGTTTCGTGCAGGAATGCCACCGGCGCGTCCTGACGCTCCTCAGGCTCCTGAGCAGAACTGGGCCGAGCCGCAGGATCCCTCCGTCGCCAATGACGCTGGACGTCCACCCGAAGGTGATCCGGGTCAGCCGCCCGCTCTTGCGGACGGAAATCTCGCGCCCGGACAGATGCCGCCGGAACAACCCTTCATCGATCCGAATGGAAACCTCGACGGACAGCAGCCTCCTCCGGAGCAGCCGCAGGATACCTATCAGGTCGAGTAACCGGTTGACGCCCTCCCCCACAGCGCCTAGCTTGGGCGCGTGAAATCCACGAAATCTGCCAGAAACACGGGCCGCCTGATTACGTTTGAAGGCACCGAAGGCGCGGGGAAATCCACGCTCATGGCAGCGTTGCGCAGTGAGCTCCAGAATCGCGGCATCGAAGTGGTGACCACTCGCGAACCGGGCGGCGTCGCCGTCGCGGAGAAGATCCGGACGGTGATCCTCGAGAACGAGATGTCGCCTTGGACCGAACTTTTTCTTTACGAGGCCGCGCGCGCCGAACACCTTCAAGCGGTCATTGTGCCGGCCATGGCGCGAGGAGCCTGGGTGCTCTGCGATCGTTTCACGGACTCGTCGCTGGCCTACCAGGGCCATGCCCGCGGCCTGCCGTGGAAAAAAGTCGAAGCTCTGAACGCGATCGCCACCGAAGGTCGCGAACCCGACCTCGTTGTCTGGCTGGACATCGATCCTGCCGCGGGTCTTCGGGCCGCACGCGATCCGAATCGCTTTGAAGCCGAGGGCGTCGCCTTCCAGGCCAAGGTACGTGCCGGATTTGCGCGGGCTCGACGACGGCGTCCGAAACACTGGCTGAAGCTTCGCGCTCACTCGGCTCCGGCCGAGAAGATGGCCGAGTCGCTCGCGGAAGAGCTGATGCGGCGCTTGCGGAAGAAGGGAGCCCGCTGATGGCTCGCGCCTCTGCAAAAGCTCCCGCCGTCCCGTCCATCCTTCCGCTGCCTCGAGTGCTGGCGGAACATCATGGAGAGACGCTTCGTCCGCTTGCCGCGCAGTGGCTCGCACAGGACCGCGTTCCTCCGGTGCTGCTCCTGACCGGTATCGCCGGAGTCGGCAAGCGCGAGATCGGCTACCATCTGGCGCAGTGGCTGCTTTGCGAGCGCGCGGGCTTTCGGAAGAAGAGCTCGCCTCGCGACGAAGAGCCGGACATGTTCGGTGGAGGACTTTTCGGAGCGGATTCGGCCGCAGATTCCGCGTCAGAATCAGTTGACGGGCCCTGTGGCGAATGCGCCGCCTGCGTGAAGGCACGCCAGGGAAGCTGGGTCGACTTCCAGGAAATCGGCAGGCCCTCCTCGGCGGGCGCGTCCGACGACGACTCCGAAGAGGGCGATGCCTCAGCTTCCGGCGCGGGAGGCTTCGAAAAGCTCAAGATTGAGTCGTTCCGCGAACTCAAGGCCTCGATGGGCTTTGGGGCCCACGAAGGCAGCTACCGCATTTTCCTCATCGCCAACGCCGAGCGCCTGACTCCCCAGGCGGCAAACTCTCTCCTGAAGCTGCTCGAAGAGCCGCCTCCATCGTGGGTGCTGATCCTCACCGCGAGCGACTCGAGCCTGCTCCTGCCGACGCTGGTGTCGCGATGCCAGCGCGTGCGCCTGCGCCCGCTTCCGGATTCGCTTCTGCGAACAGTCCTCGACGAGGCCAGAATTCCGACGGAACGCCAGGAGCTCTGCCTTCAGCTGGGACAAGGCAGCTGGAAGCGCACGATCGAGCTCGCCGACGATGCGATCTGGGAGCGTCGATCGCAGGTGCTGAAATTCCTCGAAAACCCGCCCGAGTTTCTGAACATGATCCTCGACTGGGCTTCAGCCAGCACGGAATCGATGCAGCTGCTTTTGGATCTTCTGGAGCCGCTCCATCTCGAACTCATCTCTGCCAATCTCGCGGGCAGGCCCGTGAAGGACAATTCCTTGACGGCACACTGCAAGTACCTGGCGATGCGCATGCGTGATCCATTGCAGCATCGCGCATTCTGGCTCGAACGCGCCGAAAGATTGGCTCGCGCACGCCATGAAATCCGGCTTCCCCTCAATAAAAAGCTTCTGGCACAGGAGATTCTGCTACCCTATCTCCTGACGTGATCACCCTCACAGGAGTGGGAAAATCCTTTGATGGCCGCCGAATTTTCAGCGGCGTGGACCTGCGCGTAGCTCGCGGCGGGTCTGCTGCCATTGTGGGGCCTTCCGGATCGGGCAAGACCGTGCTGCTCAAGACGATCGCCGGACTCCACTCTCCGGATGAAGGCCGGGTCGAAGTCCACTCGCGCGAAGTCGGAATGCTCTTCCAGCGGAACGCGCTCTTCAACTCGCTTTCCGTCCTCGAGAATCTCCTGTTTCCGCTGCGTGAACGCCGAGGGGTCACCGGACCGGAGGCGCTGGCGCTCGCGAAACAGCATCTCGACTGGGTCGGACTTTCCGGCACCGAGCAGCGCTCTCCTGATGAGCTTTCCGGCGGGATGCAAAAGCGTCTCGGCATCGCGCGGGCGCTGATCGTCGAGCCCGAGGTCGTGCTCTACGATGATCCGACCGCAGGACTCGATCCGATCACCTCGCGCGTGATTGCCGAGCTGATTCGCGGCCTGCAGGCCCGCAAAGGCACGACGGTCATCGCGGTCACCAATGACATGCACCGAGCCTACGCTCTCGGTGACCAGATTTACCTCATGGCCCAGGGCAGGCTCGTTTCGGGCGGCACCGCTGAAGAGGTGAAGCGCACCCACGACCCCGCCCTTCGGCAGTTCGTGAACGGACTTCAGGAAGGACCTCTCGGATGAGCGCCGATATCGCCATCCGCTTTGATGAGGTTTCGAAGGCCTTCGGCCCGAAGAAGATCCTCGACCAGGTGTCGTTCGAGATCGCGCGCGGCGAGATTGTTTTCGTGCTCGGCAAGAGCGGCATGGGCAAGTCGGTCACGCTCAAGCACATCATCG
>JBIIXZ010000059.1:0-12732 GCA_044347055.1 Bdellovibrionia bacterium
GCATGCCCCCGGCATATCACAGCGTCGCGTCGCCACGCCCGTGTAACCCATCGCCAGCGAAGAGGAGCGCCGAAATTCAAAATCGTCCTGAACGATGCCTTCTCTCAGCAACGTCCAGAAGGCTCGCGAGGCGACACGAGGCCTCGACCCGAAGAGTTCCTCGAGGTCGAGTCCCTGGCGCCCCAGCATGGCGATCAGCTCACGAGGCTTGATGAAGAGCCGGAGCACATGCATGCGTGGCGGGGTATTTCTCACGAACCACTCCACCCCCCGAATCACCACGAGCCAGGACAGCCAGTTGCGGTTGAAGGTATGAAAGAACAGGAGCCCTCCGGGCTGCAGAACCCGGGTGGCTTCGGCGATCGCCGCCTCGGGGTTCTCGACATGCTCCAGGAAATCCATCATGCAAACGGCGTCGAAGCTCGCATCCGGGAACGGAAGCGAGAGGGCATCGGCTCGAAGGTACTCCACCGTCCGTGTCGAGTCTCGGCTTCGTGCAATCAAAAGGCTCTGCTCGGACACATCCACGCCGACCACCGAGAATCCTTCTCGCGCAAGAGTATTGGCAAGAAATCCTCCTCCCGTCGCGACGTCAAGGACCCGAGGTGGATCACCACGCTGGTGCTGAAGCCTCCGAAGCCTCTCGACCACCCAGGGATTCCGCCAGCGCGACTCGGCCCGCAGGAGTGCCACCGGATTGTCTCGCGCCTCATACCAGTCCTCTCCCAGCCGATCATAAAGCGCGTTGTCGATCTTCAACTCGGCCATCGTCCCCTCCGAAGCAGCACCCACCATGAAATTTGGTAAAAGAGAAACGCGGCGAGCGCCGACGATTGCGCCAGCAGGATCGTCCGTTCCAGAACTCCCCCTCTCCACCAGAGCACGCCCGCAGCGACGAAGACGAACGGATGCAGCAGAAACAGGAGCGCGTGAAGGTAGTGCTCGAGCGCGCCGGCCTGATGACGGTGAATCCACTCATCCTTCGTGACGAAAAGGCACGAAAATACCGACAGGCCGATGAACCACTCCAGAGCCGTCCCGCTGACAGGCAGCACGAGCGCCAGCGCGAGAGGAGCCAGCACCGATGCGGTGTCGAGCGGATGCCCCCAGCGCTCCCACGGCCCCAGTCCGCGTCGCCGATGGAAATGAAACTCATCGATCGCCAGCACTGCTCCCTGAAGCAGAAATGGCGTCAGGCACAGCTCGATCGTATTCACCTCCGAGCCAGGCGCTTTCTCATTACCGCTCCGGTCATGGTCAGTCCGGGACCGAAGGCGATGCTCGGAATCCATGCCCCGTCGGCGATGGAAGGGTCAGCGAGCATCTCCTTCCAGATGTGCGGCAGCGTGGCCGAAGACATATTGCCCTGCTCACGAAGCACTCGCCTGCTGGTCTCGACGTTCTTTTCGTCGATTCCGAGCGCATCGCGAACTCCATCGATGATCCGCGGCCCCCCGGGATGGACGGCATGGCATCTGACTTCCGGCCTCGATAAGCCCACCCGCTCTTCGGCTTTTTGCAGGAGCCTCGACATGAAATCGGGAAGCACCTTCGATATTCGGGCTGGAACCTCTCGAGACAGTCCCATCTTGAGCCCGGTATCCGAAACGACCCAGGTCATCTCGCCCGAGGAGTCGGCAACCATCTCCTCATGCACGGCGAGGAGCTCGAGCGCGGGCTCGTTCGGCTGTCCGAGCGCCGCGCGGTAGCGAATCATGCCATCGCCGAAAAGCGTCTGGACCACGAGCTGGTCCGGCGCATGATTGGATGGATCCAGATGCAGCGTGCAGAACTCCGTGTGGGCGATGTCAGCGGATCTCGAACCTGAAGCCAAAAATCCATGAGCCATTCGAATGGCCGGAAAAGCCGCGTAGCATCCCATGTGATAGGCGTGAGTCACCCGCGTTCCCGATATCCTCTTTCTCCGTGACAGCACCACCTGCGGAGCGCTCGGCGACACATAACCGGTGCACGAGACATGGATGAGATCGTCAGGAAAGATGGCTTCGCCGACATCAGGATACCAGCTCTCGAAGGCCGCCAGCGACGCTTCCTGGTAGTGCTGCATGCGGACGCCCATTCCTGCGCCGGCAGGATTTCCGTCACGCCTGAGGATCTTCATCCGGCTCCAGTCCTTTTCCAGGAAGTCTCCAAGGATGCTGTACCGTCGGTGAATGCGGTCGGCCGAACAGCCGTACCGACGCAGCAGCTTGCCGAGTCGCTCTCCATCTCCGCCGCCGGATTCCGCATGGATTGCGGCCAGCCATGGCAGGGCCTCTGCCTGCGGTAGGATGAACTCAGGTTGCCGGGCGTCGAAGCGGAACAGGTACATGCGGGATCTCCGTCGGCAGCCGGCTTCAAGACGCGCGCCACCTCTGGAAACTGGCCTGACGGTTGCGTTCTGTCAGGGAATGCCAAAAACCCCATCACGTTCGAAGAAAATGACCCAGAGCAAAACTCCGAGCAGGAAGGCCTCTTCGAGGAGGCAGGAGATGATCGTCGGCAATGGCCGACACTTCGAGGAGTTCATCGACAAGTGCACGGCCCGCTGGCTTTTTGAAAAGACCGGAGTCGAGCTTTACGATGCGATTCTCGAAAAATGTCCGGACGAGCACGTCAGGAAGCTCTCGCACTTCCGGGACGAAGAGAAGGAGCACGAGGAGATGCTCGAAGCGATCCTGCGTCGATACGGCGCGGATCCGCACGACCTGACGCCTGCGGCGCGAATCACCCAGACCGAATCCGAGGGAATCGTCGACGTCGTCCAGCACGAGGACTTCGACAGTGCCATGGACGCGCTCCTGAACGCCGAGCTGGTCGATAACGCCGGCTGGGATCTGCTGATCTCGCTCGCCAAGGAGATGGGCGATCGAGACGCCGTGAAGGAGTTCCGCAAGGCCCTGCGTGCCGAAATGCAGCACCTTCTCTATATCCGCAGAAACGTCATTCGCACATCGAAGGACAAGCTCCACGAACAGCTCCAGGAAGCCGCCTAAGCTCCGAAGCAAGAAAGCGCCTCAGGGGAAGCCAGGAGGGGGCGAGGGTTCGATTTCCTTCGAAGCCGCCACCTTTCTTGCCACGAGCGTCTTGAGCAGGAAGTGCTGTTCCTGAGCGACCACCTCGAAGCCCGAGTCCAGGAGCTGGGCTTCGAGGTGGCCTGCCAGGTATCCCCTCAAGAACGGCTCGTGTGAACGCTCGTAAAGGCGCCGAAAAACATCGTCGAGACCGGAGGCATCGCGAAACTGGGGGACATCCGTCACGATGAACACTCCTCCGGAGCGAAGCACGCGGTTCACCTCTCGCAGGGCGCGATTCCGTGCCCCGTGCGGAAGCTCATGCAGCACGCCGACCGCGGTTACTGCATCCAGTCCGGAATGATTCAGCGGGATATCTTCGGCATTTCCCAGCAGGAAACTGGCCTGCGCGACAGGTTCCAGAAGACGCCTTGCATGGGCGAGGTAGTCCGGACTCAAATCAAAAGCAACGAGCTCCGCCCCGGGAAAGGCCTTCGACAGCTGCAGCAGGAAGCGCCCGGTGCCGCAGCCCAGATCCATGACCCTGGGCCGGGCACGGCCGTCCAGCGCCGGCCGCAGATGCCGGATCGACCGCCGGAGCATCGCAGAGGTGGTCCCGGCAAAGAACAAATCGACCTGAAAATCCCAGATGGCGGCGCTCTTTCGACTGAACCATCCGTCCGTCTGTCCGTGGAAGTTTCGCAGGTAATAGGCCGGGTAGAGCGCCGGATCCGCAGATGCCGGCAGGTCGTGGTACCTGCGGCGCAGCCGCCGTCTCCAGTAGGCGGGAAAGTCAGAAAGCCACTGAGCCATCACTCTCCAGGACTTCTGCTCGAGCTCCTCCTCGATCAGTGACCGAGGGTACACTCCCGAGCGCGCCTCGTCCCAGTCCGTCCCCCAGAGTTTCCACGCGGCAGCAAGAAGCTGGCGACGAGTCTCCCACCTCAAAGGCTCATGTCCCTGCTCCAGCACAAAGTAGGCTGCTTCGGAGGCATTCAGGAGCAGCTCGGAAACAGCGGTGCGTCGGGATTGGTAGGAGAACCGAGCCATGGTCGTTCGCATGCTCCGCGGTTCATCAAGTCCCGTGCCCAAACTTTCGCCCGTGACCATTCCGCTCGGAAGCCGCCTGAGCAGGAACCCCTCGGGAAGACTCATCCGCGGGTTTCAGGATGATTCGCGCGCCGCGCTGGTAAGTCACGTAGGCCCAGGCCCATTCGAGGAGCACGATGACTCGGTTTCGAAAGCCGATCAGGTAATACACATGGATAAACGTCCAGGCGACCCATGCAAGGAAGCCGCGCAGGCGCATTCGTCCGAATTCACCGATGGCGTACTTGCGCCCGACGGTAGCGAGATTTCCGCGGTCTCGATAGTGAAACGGAACGCTGTGCCGGCCGGCCAGCCGATCCTGGATGACACGAGCGACGTGACGACCCTCCTGCATCGCCACGGGCGCGAGGCCTGGAAGCGGCTTTCCGTCCTGGAGCTTGAGACACGCATCTCCAATGACAAAAACGTTCGTATCACCGGAAATATTGAGGTGCTCGTCCACGTTGACTCGACCCATGCGATCGGTCGAAACGCCAAGCCACTCTCCGACGGGCGAAGCTCGGAAGCCAGCAGCCCAAACCACCGCTCCGCAGTCGATCACCCGTGCAAAACCCTCCGGGGTCGTCCAATCGACCCGCCCCTCGAGGATGTTTCGAACGCGGGCGTGAGTGATGACCTCGACGCCCATGGAATGAAGCGCTCGAGAGGCTGAGTCAGAGAGCGCCGGGGCAAAGGTGGGAAGGATCCTTGGTCCGGCCTCCAAGAGCAGGATGCGCGCGGAGCGCGGATCGACATGGCGAAAATCACTGGCCAGTGCAAAACGCGCGAGCTCGGCGAAAGATCCGGCCAGCTCCACTCCGGTGGGTCCACCGCCGACAACGACGAAGGTGAGGAGGCGTTCGCGTTTTCGCGCATCCTGTTCCAGCTCTGCCTGTTCGAAGCAGGACAAGACCCGCTCCCGGATTTCGAAAGCATCCTCGACATCCTTGAGCCCGGGAGCCGAACCCCGCCATTCGTCCTTTCCGAAATAGCTTGTCTGGGCACCAGTAGCGAGAACCAGCGTGTCATAGGAAAGGGACAGCCCGTCCATCAGCACGCGCTGGCGCACCCGGTCCACGCCATGCACTGACGACATGAATACCTGCACGTTTTCCTGGTTGCGGAGAATGGTGCGGATGGGCGTCGAAATGTTCGCTGATGAGAGGCCTGCAGTGGCCACCTGGTACAAAAGCGGCTGAAAGAGGTGGTGGTTGTGCCGATCAATCAGGCTGATCTGGACCGGTGCATGCCTCAGGGCGCGAACCAGGCTGAGTCCGCCGAAGCCGGCACCCACCACGACCACATGATGAAGCGTCATCCCGCGATCGATCGGAGCTTGTCGCGAACCCGCTCGGAGGGGCGGTAACCGTTGTAGCCTACAGCCTCATTGATCGGACAATATCGGGTGCTTCCGGTGATCACTCCTGAGATTCCAATCGAGCGAAGCACGTTCCTGCCCCACCTCGGAACCCGGACCGAGCTGCTCGCCAGAATCGCAAGCACACCGCCTCCGATCCTTCCCCACCGTTCGGCCCTGCCCACGTTTTTTTTCATGCACGCCTCCTCAACTGCTTCAGTGCAGGAAGCATGCTGTCAGATGCAGGGCAGCGCACCCGCTAGACAACGTCGGCCAGATCGTACTCCTCGACATGATCGAAGGGCTCCTGCCTGCCGCGAAACTGTTCGGTCTCGGTCGATTGCTCCATGGCGAGCGTCGATGAAGTTCCCTGAGAAATCACTTCTGAGACGTCATCGAAGTACCCGGTTCCGACAAATGCCTGGTGGGTTGCGGCCGAGTAGCCGTGGATCCTTTCCGACTCCATTTCTGCCGCCTGGAAATCCGAATAAGCCGGCATTCCTCGCGATGCGAAGTCACGGGCAAGCTCGAACATCGAGTGGTTCAGCGTGTGGAACCCCGCGAGGGTCACGAACTGAAATCGGTACCCCAGCCGGAAGAGCTGCTGCTGGAACCTCGCAATCTGCTCTCTTCCGAGCTTTTTGCGCCAATTGAAGGAAGGCGACAGATTGTAGGCGAGCCATTTTCCTGGAAAGCGCCGATGAATCTCCTGCGCGAAGATCCGCGCCTCATCGAGATCGGGGCTGGAGGTTTCACACCAGATCAGATCCGCGAAGGGAGCGTAGGCTAGGCCGCGTGCAATGGCCATGTCGAGCCCGCCACGAACTCGGTAAAAGCCTTCCGAAGTCCTGGTCTTCTCCTCGATGAACGGTTGGTCGCGTGAATCGATGTCCGAGGTCAGAAGCCGCGCCGATCGAGCATCCGTCCGGGCAATCAGCACCGTCGGAACCCCCATGATATCGGCTGCAAGTCGCGCAGCCTGGAGCTTGTGGATGAACTCGGAGACTGGAACCAGCACCTTGCCGCCGAGATGTCCGCACTTCTTTGCCGAAGCAAGCTGGTCTTCGAGGTGGATCGCCGCCGCACCCGCCTCGATCAGCTGCCTGCAGAGCTCGAAGGTATTCAGGCCGCCGCCGAAGCCCGCCTCGGCGTCTGCGATGATCGGCGCGAACCAGTCAATCGAGTCGCGCCCCTTGCTGTGCTGGATCTGGTCCGCACGTCGAAGCGCTGCCTGGATCCTGCGCACCACTTCCGGAACGCTGTTCGACGGATAGAGGCTCTGGTCGGGATACATTTCTCCCGAGAGATTCGCGTCCGCCGCAACCTGCCACCCGCTCAGATAAATCGCCTTCAATCCTGCCCGGACCTGCTGGACGGCCTGGTTTCCGGTCATGGCGCCAAGCGCGGAAATGAGCTCGTGGCTCTCGAGGAGTCTCCAGAATCTCTCCGCGCCCCGACGTGCGAGCGAGGACTCCGGCACAAACGATCCGCGGAGGCGCTCCACGTCCTCGGCAGTATAGCGACGCTCAACTCCGCGCCACCGCCGCTCGTCCGCCCAGCTCTTCTTCATTTTCTGGATGTTGTCGCCCATCGGTTGACCCTCCTGAAAGCAGGCTACTGAGGCCCGGAGTCATGAATTCCATGAACTGGTCCTGAAGCACGAGATCTTGAAGCAGTCGACCGGCCTGATTGCCCTCGGCACTCTGCCGCGAGTGCTTCCGCAGAAGCCCTTCGAAATGCCCCAGGCTCAGCCTGCCATGGTGCAGCCATTGCCAGAGCTGGGCACGCGAGATCTCCGCTGTGGCGGCATCCTCCATGAGGTGATGGATCGGTACGGCTCCGGTTCCTGACAACCAGGCCTCCATGTACCGAAGCGCCACTTCGACATTGGTCTCCATTCCTTCCGGAGTGATCGGCTTTCCGCGAAGATCCGAGAGGTCCGTCAATTCCGCCGCGTCGATTCGCCACGCCGACGGATCGATGGGACGCGAGATCTGGTTGGGCTCGGGCATGCACTCGTCGAACACCTCGGTCGCAATCGCGACCAGCCCCGGATGAGCCACCCAGGTGCCGTCATGACCCAGTTGAACTTCACGAACCTTGTCCTGCCGCACCTTTTCCAGTGCCTCGGCATTCGCCCGCGGATCCGTATTGATCGGAATCTGCGCAGCCATTCCACCCATCGCGTGAGCGCCGCGCCGGTGGCAGGTCGCGACCAGCAGCCTGGCGTATGCCGAGAGGAACCTGCAGTTCATCGTCACCTGCGAACGATCCGGCAGCACGAAATCCGGCCGATGATGAAAGGTCTTGATGAAGCTGAAGAGGTAATCCCAGCGCCCACAGTTCAGCCCGGCGGAATAGTCCCGGAGCTCAAAGAGAATTTCATCCATCTGGAAGGCTGCAGGAAACGTCTCCACCAGCACGGTCGCTCGCAGCGTTCCTCGTTCTATGCCGTGATGATCCTCGGCAAACCGAAAGACATCGCGCCAGAGCCGGGCTTCGAGGTGCGACTCCAGCTTGGCCAGGTAAAAGTAGGGACGACTTCCCCGACGAACGAGCTCGGCTGCATTGTGGTGGAAAAAAAGTCCAAAATCCAAAAACGTTGCAGCGATCGCCTGGCCCTGCACTCGATAGTTCGGCTCGACCAGATGCCAGCCGCGAGGCCGACAGAACAGCACCGCAGGACGCTCCGGCAACCGGTAAGACTTTCCTTCAGGCGACTGGTAGTCGATCTCACGCCTCACCGCATCGGCAAGATTGACCTGGCCCTCGAGGGTTCGGCTCCAGACCGGTGAATGGGCATCTTCGAAATCGGCCATGTAAACTCGAGCACCGGAACCGAGCGCCTGGATCACCCTCTTGCGGTCGGTGGGCCCGGTGATCTCCACGCGTCGATCGCGGATCTCCTCCGGAATGGGCGCAATCTGCCACTCCGACTCGCGGATCTCGCGCGTGTCCTCCAGAAAATCGAGCTGGAGGCGCCCTGCCTCGACATCACGCGCGGAGCGGCGGCGAGCTTCGAGCAGCGCACGCCGGCGCAGCTCGAAGCGCTCGTGCAGTTCGGCCAGGAACCGGCGTGCAGCGGGCGTGAGGACTCTGGACTCCAGCTTCTCGATGCTCATGGCCCGGGAGTTCGAGCAAGGAGCACGCCACGGCGCGACGAGCGGCCATCCTCCGACGGGCCGAACCTTGCTTCCTTACCAGAACACATAACGATTGAAGATCTCGCGATCACTCCGGCCCAGTCCTTCGAGATCCGGAATCAGGTACAAGTTGTCCTCGACATCGACCAGGAGCTTGCCCTTGGCTCCGTAATTCTGCGCGGACTCCGGATCCTGGCGGATCATGAACTCGACATTGCCCTGATCGGTCGCTGCCTGGAATGTCAGGAACTGCAGGTTGCGACTGACGCCGTGGATGCGACGAACGGTATGGAAGAAGTACCGACGTGAAAGCGACTCCGCGATCAAGCGCCTCGCTTCGGGCGGCCACTCCGAAAGGTCTCGCACGATTCCTGCCTCCATGACCCGATCGTCCGAACCCACCACCCGGATGCTGATGTAGCGGTCCGCATGCTGGACCGGAAAGCACCGAAGCGAGAAAACACCGCGATACAGCTTCCTTCCGGAGATCTCGAGCTGCAGGTCTCCCCTCGGGCCGCGGATGAAGCGGTTCACGCCCGGTCGAAGCCAGCGCAACTCGACGCCGTCTCCGTCCTCGGGCGCCGTAACCACCGTACGCTCATCCTCCTCCAGCGAGGCTTTTCCCTGCTGGATGCGCACCCACCGCGAATACCTTCCATCCATGCCAAGAGAGGTCCTTTCCGTGGCTTTCCAGTACGACACGAACACCCGACGGAGGAAAATTCACTACTGCCATGCGCGCCCACCCGGAAGGTGATGCTAGGCGCTGGCGAATCTCGACTCAAGGCGTGAAGTGTCGCCGTCCGTTGGATTTTCAATCGCTCGGCTTTCGAACTATTCCGAGCGCTGATCGTCCGATGGCGCGATGACCGCTCGCTGGTGCAACGATTGCACCGGGCGATCGCAGGGGGTTCACATGTCACGTCACCGCATCCTGATCACCGGAGGAGCAGGGTTGATCGGGTCGCACCTCGCGCGCCGCCTCATCGCGGTGGTCTACTGGATGAAAGGCTAGAGACCATGCGAAAGGTCCTGATGACAGCCGACACTCTGGGAGGAGTGTGGACCTACTCGATCGACCTGATCCGCGAGTTCTCGGCACGAGGAGTCCACGTTCTACTCGCCACTCTGGGCCGTCCCCTGTCGGAAGCGCAGCGGCAGGAAGTTTCCGTCATTCCCCGGCTGGAAGTCCACGAGAGCCACTATCGACTCGAGTGGATGGAGGACCCCTGGGAGGACGTCGAAGACTCGGGAGAATGGCTGCTGGCCCTCGAAGAGGAGTTCCAGCCCGACATCATTCATCTCAACCAGTACGCCCATGCGGCACTACCGTGGAAACATCCCGTGCTGGTGGTAGCGCATTCCGACGTCTTCTCCTGGTTCAGAGCCGTCCGAGGCCGCGAGCCCGGGCCGGAGTGGTCACGGTATTTCCATGAAGTTCGCTCCGGGCTCCAGGCAGCCGATCGGGTCGTTGCTCCTTCTCGATCTGCCGCAGCCGACGTCCTGCGCGAGTACGGCCGCCTGCCCCCACTGACAGTGATTCCGAACGGTCGCAGGCTCGATGACTTTCATCCTCGGCCAAAAGATCCGATCATCCTCTCGGTCGGTCGACTTTGGGATGAGGCCAAGAATATCGGTGCACTGTGCTCGATTGCCCAGACACTCGATGGCAGGGTTCAGGTCGCAGGAAGTTTCGAGACTCCTGACGGGTGGGCGGCGAAGCTCGAGGGAGTTCAGCATCTCGGAGAGCTGCCTGCCACGGAGCTGGCGCTTCGCCTCGGCCATGCCGCCATCTATGCGCTGCCGGCAAAGTACGAACCCTTCGGACTTTCGGTGCTCGAGGCGGCATCAGCAGGCTGCGCGCTTGTTCTCGGCGACATTCCCAGCCTGCGCGAGAACTGGGACGGCGTCGCTCGGTTTGTCGATCCATCAGAGCCGGAGGATCTGAAGCTCCAGCTCGCGCGACTTCTCCGGGAGGAGCACGACCGTCAATCACTCGCCCTCGCCGCACGCGAGCGCTCGAAGCAATTCTCCATCCGCAGGACCTCGGATTCGTACCTTTCGCTCTACTCGGATCTTCGACGCGCCCACTTTTCACGGGGAATCCACTGATGAAAATCGCGATGTTCCTGCACTCGCTGATTTCCGACAGGAACCACGACCATGCCCATTTTCTCCGAGGAATCCTGACACCGCGCCAGGCAGATGGATGAACTCGTCCAGAGACTGAGAGGAACCGAATGAAGGACCATCGCCGTCGCATCGTCATCTGCGGACTGTCCATCAGCTCCTCCTGGGGCAACGGTCACGCCACAACGTATCGCGCGCTGGTTCAAGAGCTGGTGCGCCGAGGACATGACGTGCTGTTCCTCGAGCGCGATCGTCCCTGTTATGCCACAAACCGTGATCTACCTTCTCCGCCCTTTGGAAGGTTTGCACTCTACTCGTCGCTCGAGGAGCTGCAGGATCGGTTCGGGCCTGAGCTCCGCGATGCCGACATGGTCATCGTCGGATCCTTTGTTCCGGATGGAATCGCACTTGGGCGCTGGATCACGCGCCATGCACAGGGTATTCGGGCTTTCTACGACATCGACACTCCGGTGACCCTCTCTGCACTGGCCTCAGGTTCGTGCACCTACCTTGCGCCATCGCTCGTTCCAGCCTACGACTTGTACCTGTCATTCACGGGCGGTCCGATCCTTCGTCGAATCGAAGCGGAACTGGGCTCGCCTGCGGCGCGCGCGCTGTATTGCTCCGTCGATGCCGAAAGCTATTATCCCGAGCTGCATCCCCCGAGATGGAACCTCGGCTACCTGGGCACCTATAGTGATGATCGACAGCCGGCGCTGATCCAGCTGCTCGTGAATCCGGCAACAGTGCTGAGTGGCACAGGAAGTCCTCGGTTCGTCGTTGCCGGATCGCAGTACCCGACGGGAATCGAATGGGGAAAGCACATCGACCGCATCGAGCATCTCGCACCGGACCATCACCGCGAGTTCTACAACAGCCTGCGGTTCACCTTGAATATCACCCGACGAGACATGATCGAGGCCGGCTACTCGCCCAGCGTGAGGCTTTTCGAGGCGGGGGCTTGCGGAACTCCGATCATCTCGGATTCTTGGCAGGGACTCGATTCCTTTTTCGAACTCGGCACCGAGATCCTGGTCGCCCGTTCGAAGGAAGATGTGCTGCAGATCCTGACCTTCATGCCGGAGGAAGCACGACTCGAAGTCGGTGCCCGCGGGCGACGCAGGGTGCTGGAGCACCACACTGCCGCCACTCGTGCTCTGGAGCTCGAAAGCGCCATTTTCGACACCGAGGACAGAATCACCAGGACCAGAAGAGGAAGGCCGGCATGCCCCCCGATCGAGAAGACCGCATCCCTCGCAAAATAAGAGAGCTGGGACCGTGGTTCCATAACCTCCACTTGCCGGGCGGATTCCAGACCGCGCCCGAGCACTTTCTCGGTGACTTTCCCGGCTGCAAGTGGCGTGAGTTCTCGCGCCACATCCCAGCGGACCTTTCGGGATGGACGTGCCTCGACATCGGATGCAATGCGAGATTCCATGCCTTCGAGCTCGCGAAGCGAGGAGCATCGGTCGTCGGCATCGACTCCGAGCCCCGACGGCCCCTGAGATGCACCGCAGGCTCTCATGCAGGATTCAACGAGCAAAAAGCAGCAGCAACAGCAACCCTCCCCGCAGCAGCCCGCTTCGGAGCGGCCGGGCCTCCGAGCCGAGGCGAGAGGCACCGAGGCAAGAGGGACCGAGGAGCAGGAACGCGAGCGTCGACGCGAACGCTCCAACTGGCTGAGGATGAAGAACCGTCTGCGATCGAGAAGAAAGCGGGGATAACTTTGGGCATGCGCGTCGCAGCACTGTGATGGCATGCGACACTCTCATTGGTTGATCTCAGCAACTCTTGCGGCGACTGCCGCGCTTCCTCTCTCCACTCACGCCCAGGAAACGGCTACGCCCCAACCCACGGATGGGCCGGCACAGCAGCCGACGACTGAACAGCGACAAGCCATGGCCACCCTCCATCGCGACATGGCCAACTGCCTCGAATCCACACGCCCGATCGAGGAGTGCCGGCAAGAAATGAAGCAGAACATGAAGGGAATGGACAC
>JBIIXZ010000246.1:0-3779 GCA_044347055.1 Bdellovibrionia bacterium
CAGTTCCAATCCCGAGCTCCTCAAGGCAGAGAACATTTCGATCTCGTACTCGCTGACCGGAGGAACCATCGAGCTCACTCCGGAAACGGGAGTGATGGGATCATCAACCGTGACCATCACCTACGGAACCATTTACAAGAGCACGAGCCAGAGCTTTGAATTCCAGGTTCGGCCCATCGCCTCGCCCTCCACCTCCGAGGATGGCGCCCTGACGCATGACCTGAGTGCTCTCGCGCTCAGCGGATTTACGGTCGCCTCCTACGAGATCGACACTCCCGCGATGGAAGGCTCGGTGGTGATCACTCCCGAGGGTCTTTTGATCTACACTCCTCCTGCCGACCAGAACGACTCGACGATCGATCAACAAGTCATCGAGTATCGACTCATCTCGGCGACCGGCGCGGTCATGCAGGGCATGCTTCTGGTGACGGTGGTGGCTGAAAACGATGCTCCGGCGGCGGCAGACCTCGCGGTGTCGACCCCGGAGGGTACCCCGGTCTCGATTCAGCTCAGCGCATCGGATGTCGATGGCGATGCGCTGACCTACGAGGTCGTGGCCGCGCCCGCCAGCGGATCACTGACTGGCTCGGCACCCTCGCTGACCTTCACGCCCGATTCGAACTTCATCGGAACAGTCACTCTCACCTACCGCGCCGCCGACTCCGTCACGGTGTCGGCAAACGCAACTGTCACGATCACGGTCACTCCGGTGAACGTCGCCCCCGAAGTCGCCCATGCGTCGATCACCACGAGCGAGGACACCGCGTACGCCAGCAACGGATCCACCCGCCCCCATCTTGCCGCAACCGACATCGATGGTGACGCCCTGACCCTTTCGGTCCTCACGCCGCCGGCGCATGGTTCGGTGACGATCAGCGCGAACGGCTCCTTCACCTATACGCCGGACTCCGAGTACAGCGGCAGCGACTCGTTCACCTATCGGGCCTTTGATGGCTCGCTCTACTCCGAGGCGGGAACGATTTCGATCACTATCAACACGATCAACGACATGCCTTCGGCCCTGGCGCTCAGCAACGCCGCAGTCGCGGAGAACGGGACGCCCGAAGCCCTGGTCGGGAACCTGAGCACGACCGATGCGGACGCAGATGAAACCTTTTTCTACTCGCTCGTCGCGGGAAGTGGCGCGACCGACAACGCGGCATTCACCGTCACAGGATCGGACCTGGTCCTTCTGGGTTCAGCCGACTTTGAGGCAAAAAGCGCGTACTCCGTGCGCATCCGATCGACCGACTCGGGTGGACTCTCCGCAGAACAAGCCTTTTCGATCTCGATTACCAACCATAACGAGACCCCGACGGCAATCAGCCTCACCAGTAGCTCGATTGCCGAGAATTCGGCATCAGGCACTCAGGTGGGAATCCTCAGCACCAGCGACCCGGATTCCGGCAACACCTTTACCTACAGCCTCGTCAGTGGTTCGGGCGACACGAATAACGCCAGCTTCTCGATCGTCGGAAACAGCCTGAAGCTTGCCTTCGCTCCGGACTACGAGACGAAGTCGAGCTACTCCGTCCGCGTCCGATCAACGGACCAGGGCGCCCTCTACCATGAAGCGCCCTTCACCATCTCCATTACGAACGCGGATGAGGCACCGAGCGCTATTTATCTCAGCGCAAGCTCCGTCACTGAAAACAATGCTCCACCGACCCTGATTGGAAGCCTGAGCCATTCCGATCCGGACACCCCAGGAGGGGTGATACAAGGGATATCCTACGTGCTGGTGGCTGGAGCGGGAGACACGGACAACTCGAGCTTCGAAATCGTCTCGACCAGGCAACTGCGGATCAAGGCTGCCGCGAATTACGAGTCGAAGCCCAGTTATTCAATCCGAATTCAAGCCATGGACACGACGGGGCAGTCGGGCGAGCAGCAGTTCACGATCACCGTCGCGAATGTGAATGAAGCCCCAACGGTTCTCTCGTCGATCACCCTCTCGGGCGCGGTCGAGGATACCGACTATGAAATCAGCTTTGCGGCTCTGGTCGCGCAGCTGGGCTACAGCGACGATGACTCCGCAACACCTTCGAGCCTCGGCATCACGCCATTCGCTGGAACGCTGAAGAAACGCTCCGGTGGAGTCCTGGGTTCGGCGCAGGGTACTGCCTTTACGCTTCAGGCATCCGAGTCGCTGGTGTGGACTCCGCCTGCCGCAGAGAATGGAGTTCGGCAGGCCTTTAACCTGACCGCACGCGACTCAACCGCGCTCAGCTCGAATTCGAGCACCGTGCGAGTGGCGATCTCGGAGGTGAATGACCCACCGATTCTCAATGCGATCACCGCGGTCACGAGGAAATTCTGGCAAGCCACCACGATCACACTCTCAGGCATCCGAAGCAGCCCAGACACGTGGGAATTCAGCGACACCCTCTCCGTCTCCATCACGGCCGCATCCTTCACCGGGGGACTCTCGGCCGAGGTCCTCCCTCTGCCGGCCCCGCAAAGCGGGCTGTCATGGAATCCAGGCGATATCACTCTGTACTTTCCGGCATTGACAAGCGCGGTCTCGGGCACCGTCTTGATCACGGTCAGAGTCACCGACACCGGCACGACCAACGCAACCAGTGACCCTCGATTCATCGACAGATCTTTTCTGATGACGATCGAAGGCTCGAGCCCGGTCCCCGCAGCCCACCTCGTGACCGATGCGGTGCGCCCCGGCGACAAGGTCCAGATCGTCGCGAAACGAAGTGCAGAGGGTTGCACGTTCACCGACGAGACCGACAGCGCACCCGGTGCAAAGATCTTCAGCGGAGCTCCGGAATCATTCGAAGGCACGTATCTGAACTGGAACTCCTGGTCGGAAATTCCTCTTCCGTCGAATCTCACCGCGCCACGAACTGCCTGGAATGCAAAGTCAGAGACCAACTGGGCGGGTGGCTCCTACACGGTTCGTGTCTTTGAAACCTGCGGCAGCGCTCAAGCCCGAGTGACGGGCTATGTCGATCTTCCGCTGGCACTGGACCTGAATGCCGTCGGAATCGAGCTGTCGCATCCGGTGGTTCGAAAGTCCGGCGCGACTCTGTTTCGCTCTCATGCCTATGCCTCGTTCTCGACGAGCACGACTGGCAGCGCTACGCCGACGGGCCTGATTTCACCGGTCGCCCTCAATGGACTTGATGCCTCTTACGCCGACACCTGGGCGGAAAGCGGTTTGACCGAGCTTCCGCCCTACGTCGGTGTGCTCGGAACTGACCCCTTGAGCGCACTGGCTGAGGAAGAGCTGATTCTGACCGCGAACGGCATGTCGGGCTTTCCAGGTAGCGCCGCCAAGCTCATCGTCGATGCATCATACGCCAAGGATACGCCCAATACGGGAATTTCATTTTCAAGCAGCTCGGAAACCCCCTTCCAGGGGGATGAGTCCAACCGGAGTTATGTCAGCGGCAATCGAAGCTTCGTGGCGAGTCTCAGCAGCGGCACGATCGAGCGACTGGCGCTGGCAAGTCGGCTCAATTTCAACGGCAGCTTCTCCGTGCTCTCCTCGAACACGACCAGAATTCACTTTAACTATAGCAACCCAGGCAACGCCGAGATCGGCTCTGAGGACTGGTTCTTCCTGTCGACGGTTGTGGGCGAAACCTACTTTCATCGTCTGGTCAGGCAGCAATGCGATTCCAGCACCATCGGGTCCTGCACGGACGCCGACGGATGCAATGGCGCCGGCGGGTTTTGGAATCAAAACTACTGCGAGGCGTGCACGGGGGGAACACAGCCGGATCCAGCCTTGGGGTGCATTTGTCCGGAAGGCTCGGTGGGTG
>JBIIXZ010000060.1:0-12581 GCA_044347055.1 Bdellovibrionia bacterium
GAGAGGACGAGGCGAAGTACTCGCAGTACCTCGACCTCAAGGCCTATCTTGACGAGGATTCGTCGCACTATCGCCGTCCCATCGTCTGCAACACCTATATCGAGCCGATCGACCTCTTTGACCGGCACCTCTACCAGAAGGGCGGCCTTGTCCTGAACCTGCTTCGAAGCACGCTCGGTGACGAGCTGTTCTGGAAATCGGTCCGCCTCTACCTCGAACGACATCGGGGAGGTTCAGTTGAAACGCTCGACCTGATTCGGGCCATCGAGGAGGTGACCGGACGAAACATGCGTCGGTTCTTCGACGAGTGGGTCTTCGGCGCCGGGCATCCCGAGCTTGAGGCTTCCTGCTCGTGGAACGACGAGAAAAAGCTTTTCGAGATGACCGTCGAGCAGAAGCAGACCGGGGGACAGGCGTTCGTTGAAAAGGATGGGGCAAGGACCCATCTCTTCCACCTGTCCCCGAAGGTGGTGCTCCACTTCGAGAGCGGAGAATCCATCGAGCACGTCTTCGAGCTCGGCTCGGTGAAGGACCGTCTTTTTGTTTCCTGTCCGTCGAAGCCGGCTTACGTCTCATTTGATCCGGGATTCACGATTCCGAAGACGATCCAGTTTCCGCGCCCGATCGAGATGCTCGTCGCGCAGCTCGAGAAGGACCGGGACTGCATGGGCCGGATCCAGGCCGTGCAGCAGCTCCGGAAGCTCTCGGATCGCCGCGCGGTCGAGGCGCTTCGCAAGGCGCTCCTCCAGGACTCGTTCTGGGGAGTTCGTGCTGAAGCGGCTTCTGCTCTCGGAGAAATTCGTTCTGCTGAAGCAGCGGCGTCGCTCGTCGAAGGTCTTTCGGTTCCGCATCCGAAGGCTCGTCGAGCCGCAGTGCAGGCGCTTGGTCTATTCAGGGATCCCGCTCTCGCAAAGCATCTGAAGCCGATGGCCGAGTCGGACGCGAGCTACTTTGTCGAAGCCGATGCGGTTCATGCCTGGGCGCAGTGTCTCGCGCCCTCGTCGCCGAAAGAGGTGCTCGACTTTGCGCGAAAGAAGGCGGAAGCAAAGTCCTGGCGCGACCTGGTCCGAAGCGGTGCACTCAGGGCCGTCGGAGAAATCCCGGGACTCTCGCGCGGCGAGCTGCCGGAAGCGGTGGAATTTCTGGTTTCTGCGACCGCCCCGCGACCGCAGATGGACTCGCGCGTGACGGCGGTGTCGCTACTGGCGACGATTGCGCGTACGGCAACCCCGAGCGTCCGCGCCCAGGTGTTTGAGTGCCTGTCGAAGCTCGTCGAGGAAGATCATTTCCGCATGCGCATGGGCCTCGTTGCCGCGCTCGGAGCGAGTGCTGCTCCGGAAGCGATTCCGCTCCTGTCGCGCATTCGCATGCTGGATTCCGACGGTCGCGTCAGGCGCGATGCCCTCGTGGCGTCTCAGGCCATCTCCGAGGCCGGCTCGGTACCTGAAGTCGTGCATGCACTCAAGTCGAGCCTCGAAAAGCTGCAGGAGGAGCATCGCAAGCTCAAGGATGAATTCGAGTTGTTCCAGGGCAGAACGACGACCTCCATCGGAAAGGAACTTTGACCATGTCTGATTTTGATCCGCACTCGCTTGCACCTGAGACACTGATGATGCGCCATGGGTACAACCCGTGGTGGTCCGAAGGAGCCGTCAAGCCGCCGTTGTTCCTGACCTCCACCTTCCTGTTCAAGACTGCCGAGGACGGTGAGGAGTTCTTCAAGGTCGCGCTCGGAAAAAAGAAGGGGGAGGGAGTCCAGGGCTTGATCTACTCACGCCTGAATACACCGTCGCTCGAGATCCTCGAGGAGCGACTGGCGCTCTGGGAGAAGGCGGAAAAGGCGTCCGTTTTCGCCTCCGGCATGGCAGCAATCAGCACGACTCTGCTCGCGCTCTGCCAGCCAGGGGATGCCGTGGCGTACACGGTGCCGATTTACGGCGGCACGGCGCATTTCATGAAGGAGATGCTCGCGAAATTCCGAATTGAGGCTGTCCCGATTTCGGCCGGAGCCGATGCCGCCGAGGAGCTGCGCAGGGTCTCGCCGAAGAACCTCCGGATGGTTTTCGTGGAGACTCCCTCGAATCCGACGCTCATCATGACCTCCATTCGCGAGATCCGGAAGGTCGCCGACGAGCTTGCTGGAAAATCCGGGCGCGAAATCCTCGTTGCAGTGGACAACACGATGCTCGGACCGGTCTTCCAGCATCCGATCCAGCACGGAGCGGATCTTTCGATCTATTCAGCGACCAAGTTCATCGGAGGACATTCCGACCTGATTGCCGGGGCCGTGCTGGGACGTGCGGCGCTGATCAGTGAGATCAACGTGTTCCGCAGTTTTCTGGGCACTATGGGTTCTCCGTTCGTCTGCTGGCAGATGATGCGCTCTCTGGAGACCCTGAAGGTGCGAATGGAGAAGCAGGCCGAGAATGCCTCGGCGGTTGCCCGATTTCTCGCATCCCATCCGCAGGTGCAGAAGGTTTATTTTCCCGGACTCTCCCTTCCAGACTCACCCGACGGCGCTATCGTGGCCACGCAGCTCACCGGCCCGGGGTCGATGATCTCGTTTGAAGTCCGGGGAGGAAAGCCCAAGGCCTTCGCGTTGCTGAACCTGGTGAAGGTTTGCCATCTCGCGGTGAGCCTGGGGGGAACCGAGACGCTGATCGAGCATCCGAAGACGATGACTCATTCCGAGATCGACGAGGAACTCATGCAGCGCTGCGGAATCACAGATGGACTCATTCGCCTTTCGGTCGGACTCGAAAGCCCTGCCGATCTGATCTCAGACCTCAAGCAGGCGCTGGATTCCTGATCACGCCGCCATTTGCTTCGTCTGTTGCGTTGATCGTTTCACGCTGTGGACGCCTGGCATTCTCCGAATCACGGGATTCAGCCGTTGGTAGAGGGCGTCGCTGATCGTTCCCTCGAGCAGGACGTTGCCTCGATCGACGACGACTTCAAAGGAGTGCGGATGATTCCTCAGCTGGCGCCCGATCTTGGAGCGAATTCGTGCCTCCAGCACCGGGTCTGGAATGTTCTGTCGACCCGCCTGGATCCGATCGCCGATTTTATGGAAAAGGCCGCGCGACCGGTAGGTCAGGTTGCGACTGTATTTGCCCGATTGCCGTCTGATGTTTCGAAAGGTGCTGAAAAGCTGGTCCTTCAATACGGACCGTCGTCGTAGACCCAGTCGCGGATCGAGCATGTACATGGTGAAGGCACCCAAACCCAGAAGTGAAAGCGAACGAAAGAATTTCATGCACTTCAGTGGTGCAAGTGCGGTGCGATTTTCGTCATGCTGCTTTCTTGGCCTCGGGAAGCGGCTTCTTGCAGTAGTACCAGTCGTGGCACTGCAAGCCCTCGGTGCCGGCCCTTTCCACTCGATCGCGGGCGCCTTCCACCGTCTTGGGGGCCCCGACGATGACCGGATCTCCGGGCTGCCAGCCCTCGGGCGTTCCGACATCGTGCTGGTCCGAGGTCTGAAGCGCCTGCACCAGTCGAAGGACTTCCTGCACCGAGCGTCCGGCGGTCAGCGGATAATACAGCATCGCGCGGAGGATGCGCTTGTCGTCGATGATGAACACCGCGCGAACTGTGGAGGTGTGGCTCTCGGCTGGTTGGATCATTCCGTACATCGAGCTGATCTGCATCGAGAGGTCCTCGAGGATCGGAAACGGAATTTCGATGCCGAAGCGCTCCTCGATGCTGCGGACCCAGGCGATATGCGAATAGATGCTGTCGATCGAAAGTCCGATCAGCGAGCAGTTCAACGCCTCGAATTCCTGAGCATGGAGAGCAAACGCGATGAACTCGCTCGTGCAGACCGGAGTGAAGTCCGCAGGATGTGAGAAGAGCACCACCCAGCGACCTTGATAACTGGAAAGCTGGAGGGGGCCATGGGTGCTCTTGGCGGAAAAGTCGGGCGCTTGCTCGTTGAGGCGGATCATTCCATCAGGCGAAGCAATCCAGAGGCCCAGAGTGGCCGGCAAGCGCCTGAATGCTCACATGAATTCGCGGAATCCACGCCGCAGCATGATCGACTCCTCGAAGCGGCCGCGAATGATTTGCGGTTCGACCGGATCGCGAGGGGTGCAGTCGGCAATCTCCATTTGAGGGTCCTGGAGGCAGGCTTCGAGAGGATCATGCTCGGGCAGGGTCATCAGGGTGGCGCAGCCGGAGTGAGCTGCCATGGATGTAAAGCCCACAAGAGCCAGGCCGCGGTTCGAAAATCTCTTAAATTTCATGGGTGGGGGATAGCAGGCGGCCTCTGTTCAATGAATTACATATTAGTGACCCACCTGTTTGAAAAAATGAATAGGTCAGACGGCCGACCCTAGGTTAAGACGCTGCGTCAACTTAACGAGGTGCATCATGAAGCTTTTGAGGTCGTCTTTTGTTGTAGGAGTGCTGGCTGGCGCCAGCCTGATCGCGGCCCCAAAACACGCGGATGCAGCTCGCAAGTCGACGGCAACGTCCAAATCGAAGGCATCGGCTCTGCCCTCCACCCAGTCTGCTTCAGTGCCGACTGCTGGCTCCTCCCAGAGCACGCTCAGAAAGAAGTCCGGAATCGGAGATTACGTCGGCCTCAACTACTTCACCTTCTGGAGCGGCCCGGGCTTGGGCGCGGACTTCTCGAAGACCCCCAACATGTCGAACCGTCGCGATCTCGACTGGAGCCTGTGGACGAACCTCTCGGTCCGCGGAAAGGTTTCTTCCAATCTCGCCCTCGATGCCCAGTTCCGCCTGCAGCAGTTCCTCACGAACGAGTTCAAATTTCTGTATCAGGGAATCCGCCTCGGCGTTTCCGGCACGCTTCTGAAGGTCGAGCGGCCGACCTACAAGCTGATCTGGTCTGGCGCAATCAACTCGGAGGTTCCCGGAGTCGGGCAGATTGCCACCGAGCGCAAGCAGATCGCGAACCCGGGTATGTTCTCCAACCTGACCTACCGTCCGACGGGCAGCCGCTTTTCGGTCTTTGCACTGGTCTCTCCCCGCGTGTGGTTCTACAGCGATGCCAATGCCATGGACGCCGTTTCTCTGAGGCAGCAAGCAAAACCTGGCGAGAAGCCCCAGTTCGTCCTGAGTGCTTCGCCCTCCATTAACTATGACCTGTCAGAAAAGACCGCGATTCGCACCGGTATCGGCCTGGACTATCGCAAGAACATGAACACCTCGGGTTTCCGCCGGTGGTTCATGCCGATGGATGTGGGCGTGAGCCACACGTTCAACTCGATGCTGAGCATCTATCCGAACGTGTCGTTCTCCGGACCTTGGGATGACAGCCTTCGCAGTCAGCTGGGCGCCCAGCCCGGAAGCCGCTGGACCGATACCGTTGCTGTCGGAATGTGGCTGAACGGAACGATCCTCTAAAAACGGCACCTTTTTGTAAGCGGTGCGTTCGGCGGGCGGAGTTCTCGTCTGCCAAAGGCCTGGACAGCTGTCGCGAGCTCCGTCGGTGTGTGCTCATTCTGCTAGTAAAATCCGCGTGATATCATGGTCTTATTTATGAGGCTCTCGGCACTAGGCTTGAATTAGTCGTTCGAGCATGCCGTGTTTCCGGTGGATCGTATTGGGGATGACTGCGCTTCTGGCTGGCCCGACCTGGGCCAGTCCGAATCCGAATTCGTCGTTGGTCATTCGCATCCAGTCTGTGGCTGGCAAGCGAGCGATTGGGTGCACCGCGAGCCTCCTGAAGCTCGCAGGCACCTGCCGTCTCCTCACCAATGCCCATTGCCTTGCTGAAGGGGGCAAGACGTCATCCGTCAGCTGGGTCGTCGGTTCATCTCCTGGTATTCCGCTCCGGGTCCTTCGAAGTGATGCGGGCATCGATGTGGCGGAGCTGGACGCGTCGGGGGCTTTAGAGAAAGCCTGCGAGAAGTTTCCTTCGGTTTCAGGAAAGCTTCCTGAGAGGCTGAGTTTCGGAAACCGTTCGGATTCTTTTTCGGCGCTGGGATACCTCGCCGGAAAGCTTCACATCGAGTATTCGGCAAAGATCGAGCACCGAAATGGCAATGGTCCGTCGTACACGGACATCGTTCCGATGGGCAGCTCGCGACGTGGGGCGTTTCTTCTCCGCCTTTCCGATCTGGAGATCTTTCCAGGAATGAGCGGTGGTCTGCTTCATTCCTACGACGGAAATCCGGTAGCACTCCTGGCCCATTACATTCCGCTACAAGAAGCGGTCTTTGCCATTCCTCTCGAGGTGATCCAGGACTGGTTGGTGAACTCGAAGCCATCTCGAGCGTCGGGTCAGGTCGTCAGCACATTGCTGCCGCGCCTGGCATGGTCTGCGAAGTCGGTGGAGTGGGGGGGAGCAAACTCGCACTCCGACGGCGGAGCAAACTCGCACTCCGACGGCGGAGCAAACTCGCACTCCGACGGCGGCAAGACCGACCTCCGATTCCTTAAGAATCCCTACGCCATCTTCACGGAGCCACTCGAGGGTGTTCCGAATCCAGAAAACGCCGATCAGGTCATGCTCGGCATCGGCAAGCAGCAGATCGATGGCTGGGATGACTACTTTGCCTGGCGTGGGCTGGGCGAGGCCCCAGTACTGAGGCCTCGCGATGGCTATCCAGACCCGAAGATTCGTCGTGATCTCCTGAAGCGACTCGAGGGATTCTTCTGGTGGCAGGGCGACTGGGGATACCAAGGACGCAGAAAGATCCTCATCCCCGACCCGCAGCATCCAGAAGGGTGGCAACGAGTGTTGGAGGGCATGCTTCCGATCCAGCTCGATGTCGATTCGCGCCGAAAGGAAATCGGCTTGGGGCTGTACTTCCATTCACTCAAACGATCGGGAACGATTTTGGGAATCGGTTCGCAATCGGATAAGCGCGAATTTCGCTTCAAGGTTCAGTTCACGGACGAGGATCGACTGCTGGTCCTGACCGAGAAAAAGAGCGGTGAGGTGCTTCGCTGTGACAATCGAAACTACCGCAAGCTGATCTGCCAGGGGCCGGTGACGGGCTTCAGTATCTCCAGCCAGGAGGCATTCGGAAGTCAGCGGGTGACCGTCAGGCACTGGCAGAAGCTGGCAGTCCAAGGTGGTCAGGCCGTGGATTACGTCTATGGCAATCTCGTTTCCGTGGGTGATCGTGCGAAGAAGGAATTCCGCAAGGAAAGGATCGGCGAATGAGCGTTGCTAGAAGCTCTCATTCCGAATACGAGCGCGCGCTCGAAGCCTATTTGTCAGGACGGCGCGATGCGGTCGATCGATTTCTGGAAGGAACGCGACTGACCCGAACAGAGCGTGCCTTGATCGAGGCTCGCCTTTTGAATCGAGGCGGTGATCCGCGCGGGGCGCTCAAGCTGCTGGCGCGCCGCGAACCGGCCGAGCCGTTTCTTTCCGCTGAGATCGCGTGGGTGAGAAGTCATTGCCAGAATCGGCTCGGAGCCAACGAGCAGTCGATTCAACTCAAGCTTCTGGCCGAAGAGCTTTATCGAAGCGTCGACGATCGGCGAGGGCGATTTCTGTGTTTTTACAATCTCAGCGTCGACTACAGCCAGCTCGGCTACGTGCTTCTTGAGCAGCATTACTTGGAGCGCGCGATGGCCTTGGCCGAGGGTGCTTCAGAAATGGCGCTGGTGCATCGAGCGCGAGCCTGCATTTTGAGCAAGCGCCAGCTTTGGGATGAAGCCCGGCAGGAAGTAACGGCTTCGTTGAAGCTACTCGGCGAGCTGTCGCCTCTCGACCAACAGGCTACCCAGTCCGTCGCGGCGGATGTCTTGTACCGATCGGGCGCCCATTCCGAATCGTTGGAGGTATTGAAGGAACTCTCGCGGCGATCCTCGAGCGCGGAGCGTCCTCGATTCGAGTCCGACCGCGCGTTCCTGCAATCTCTCATCAGCGGAAATCCTTTGAAGGGTCCGTCGCACGAGGTCTGCCGGCATCTCGAGTTTGGGCTCAAATGGCGTCTCATTCAGGCTCTTCAGCAGGGCGATCGGACACGCGCTGAGGCGCTCTTTGACCAGGCCTGTGCCACGTGGGGCGAGCGATTTGCGCGGGATGCTCAGGGCGATTGGGTGTGTCGGCAGGAGTCCGAGCGGTGCGCGATTTTCTGGTCGCTGGTGGAATCACTGCGCTCGCCGGGGCGGAACGCGAGCTCGCCGGATGCCGCTTCCGAGTCGGCACACGCTTCTTCCGGAAAGGCAGGAGAGCTGCTCCGCGTTTTCGAGCAGAGCCCCATGCCCCTCCGAAAGGAGGAGCTGATCGAACAGCTCTGGGGAGTCAGCTACGATCCGTCATTCGATGCTCGATTCTACAAGCTCATTCAGCGCCTGAAGGCGGATCTGGCCCGCGAGGGCCGAGGGCAGATTCTGGTGCAAAATCGTGCATATCGGCTCTCCAGGGCACGCTCTGCGTCCCACCCATCCTCCCGCTGCGGCACCTCGCCGCGTGCGCATCGACAGGGCCTGAGACGGATGTCAGGAAGTCAGAATTCAGTGTTATAGCGCACGGCGTTAATCGTCGAAAACCTCCTCGAAACGCAGAGTTGTTTCCAACAGGAGGAACTGTCGATGAAGTCTGTCATCATTCTCGCCGCCGCTCTCGCGGCGGTATCCAGTCCCAGATCGGTCTTGGCTCAAGACCCACCCACCGAGCGATCGGTGGACAGCTCGGTCGTCATTATCGACGAACGCGAGCTGCTTCGCCGGTATCTCGAAGAGGTCGAGAAGCGCAGTGATGCGGAGGTTCGCGTTGAGCTCGCCCGCTTGAAGCTGGCGCGAGAGATGTTTCGCGAACGCTTTTCGTGGGAAAAAGAACGCTGGCGCGAGGAGCGGGATGAGGCGAGGCGTTCTCGCTGGATCCGCGATTATGGCAGTGCCTACCGGGCAGGCGCCGCGCGCGCTCAGGAAATCATCCACGGTGCGCCGGGGGTTTCGGGATGCCGACAGCTCGAGCTCGTCATTCAAAACGGGTCCAGTGAGTTTCCTGCGGGAAGCCTCGAGGCGGATGCCTACGCGCAAGGAATGGTAGCGGCGTTTCCGGAGTGCCTGAACCCGGACTGGATTTCAGTGATGAGAGCGATGGACTCCGAACTGGTCGGGGTGGAGCGTGAACTAATTCAGATTCAGGGTTCGCTTTTGGATCAGAGCGCGACGGAGTTCCAGCGACTGAAACTTTCGCGTGAGGTGCGTGATCGCCTCTCTCTGAAGCTCGAAGATTTCTTGTCGAGTCGCGAGGCCGCGGTTCGCCAGTCGCTCGAGCTCGACCCTGTGCTGTGGAACCGGATCAGGGCCAATGTGACGGCGCTTTCGGCGCGAATCGGCAAGGACGTGGCGCTTCAGGTTCTTCCTCCCGAGGAAATGCTATCGCTCGATTCGATGTACCGGATCGCGTTCCAGAAGCGGAATGCAGGAAAGTACCAGCCCAGAGTCGTAAGTTGGCAGCTGGCGCGCGAAGTGACCACCTACCTGCGAGAGCGAAATCCGAGCGACTTTCTGGTTCTCCAGCTTCTGAACCGAATTCAGTCGGACCTCGTCCGGCTCGAAGATCGTCAGGAGGAATCCTGGAAGAGAGAAGTGGCTGAGATTCAGCCGGCACTTCGTGAATCCATGCTGGATTTCATGGCAGAGCTTCGGGATGGCGCGATTTCCAACATCGATCCGTCGTATCGAAAGGAGCTGACCGAAAGGCTCCTCACGATCAAGTTTGCTGTCGAGGCTTACACCCGCTGGGATATTTCCACTCCACTGGCCCTTCCGGCGGTGGAGCAGGTGAAGCGGTCGTACTCACGTGCGCTGGCCCTCGCGGCATCGATCTCCAGCCGGACCGAGCTGCGTTCGCTCGATCTGCGTCGGAAGATGAACGATCGCGACGCAGGAATCATCATCCTCGGTTCCCGCGAACTGATCGGCGAGATTCCCGCACTCGAGTCCTACCTACTCGGTCGCACCGCGGCCGAGCGGGCCTGGTGGTTATCGGCCCTCATCATTCAAAACTAACCTCTGAAACTCAAGAAGGAGACTGTCATGAACAAAATGAATCTCGCGGCAGCAGCCGCAATTGCAGTAAAAACCTTTTCAGTCGCTCCGGCTATGGCCCAGCAGCACCGGGTGGTGTTCGAGAAGCCGATCCAGGTATCCGTTCCGTCGGTTCCCACCCTGGTGCAAACGGTCGACATGAAGCTTTCGTCCCAGTCGGGTTGGAGGAATGTCGGGGCTGATTCGACCCTGCGGCAGTGTTCGGTAACCCTGTCGGTCCACGGCCGGGACATCGCTCTTCAGAATTCCGCCATCGGTGAGCATTACTTTGGAACCATGGATCTGGGATGCAGCGGTGGATTCTGGCGGAAGAGCTTCCGGATGCATTATTCGCGAGTGCTGTTTTTGGGCATCCGAAACTGCGTGCAAAGCGACACGATGGTCGACCAGGACTACTGCAAGCTTCAGGTGGTCGCGTTTCAACGTGAAGGCGACATGAGTGCCGAACGTGGCGATTATCTCATCAACACGCCCACGAGGAAGCGCTTCTATGCCGCATTAGAGCCGACCGGCTGGCAATATGTCGAGAAGCAGAAGCTGCTCCCCGAGGGCATGAATCCGGCAACGCTCAACGCGGTCCAGGTCTTTGATCTGTCGTTGAGCCGAAATGGACGTGAACTCCTCATCGTGAATCCCGGCAAGGAGTCGAGCTTTTTGACCGGGTCGAACTACTACTTTGGCGGAGGAGATGCGGTGGCAAGTCGAGACGAGGTGCTCGTCCGCGACGTTTCCAGCCAGCTCGATGGAGTGGAGAAGGTGCTGGGCACGATTCGGGGCGAAGGCGCCATGATCGAGCCAACCTCGATGCAGGCGTTCCTGGCCGGACTGTCGAGTGCGACGACTCGAATGCTGGGCGTGTTCAGTCCGGCGGAGTACTTCCGCCTCGAGAAGCGCGTGCGCGAGCTGGAGGCCGACCTGATCGCCCAGGTGCAGGCTTCGGATCCGCAGATCGTGGACCGCGAAACCTTCGTGCAAAAGTACGGAACCTCGTTTCAGGAGTACCTGCGAATTGCTGCCTACCTGAAGGGTTCTCGCCGAGGCACGGACTTGGCCGGCAGGACGGGCGAGTTTCCTCGACCCGATTTGAATCCGGCGACGGATATCGAAGTGGGCAAGACCTTTACCGGAGAAACCTTCGAAGGGGGCACTAGAAACGCTCACCGTCTTGCTCTGAGACAGTGCCATGACTACCTCGGTAAGTCTGAGTTTGCCCCGGTCAGGCAGATGTACAGCTGTGGAGCAGTCAAACAGTGGGAGACCAGCTACGCGTACTACGCGACGGTGAAGGTGGTTCGCGTTGAGTAGAAACGGTATCCGGTACCTTTTTGCGGTCCGAGAGCCGGCGTCTGTGCCCGGCTCTCGGATTCGCGCGAGAAAGTCGGCTATCAGAATGATTCAGGAATTTGAAGTGTCGATCTTGCTTTGAGATCTGCCGCCAGACCGAGCAGAGTTGAGGGAACGACCTCCTTTCCCGGAAAGAAAGGAGGTGATCCTATGAAGAACAACCACCATCGTTGTTGTTCTTATCGGATGGCCGAGAGAAAACTTGAACGTCAGAAGTGGCGACTGGTCGTTTTCGCCCGAGTCGAGTCGCCTCAAAAGTACTGTTACCAAGACGCGGTGCTCGAGATTTGAGGCGCGGGTCTGTTGCCTCATAAAGATGTTACCGAGGGAGGAGGCTGTCTAACCTCCTGAGAATGCAAGGAAGCATTCGAATGAGCACCCCATCCAGGCAGGAGTATTTCGCTATTTTGCGCCGACGTTACCGTAATGCGACGTCAAAATCTGAGCGCACGTTGATCATCAGCGAGGCTGTCCAAAACACCTCTCTTCACCGAAAAAGCATCATTCGGGCACTGCGGGCGCGCCGACATCCCGAGGGCGGGCCACCACGGCTGGGGCGGCCTCGCAAGTACTCGTCAGGCTGCCTGGCGCTGCTCCGACTTCTGTATAGGGCCTCGGATTTCCAATGCTCGGATAAGCTCAAGGCCATGATTCCGATGCTACTGGCCCAGCGGCGAGTTCCCGTAGACGCCTCAGTCGTCGAGGAACTGAGATCTATCAGCCCGGCGAGCATTGATCGTTACCTGAGGCAGTATCGAAGCATCGAACGTCGCAGAGGGAACACTCTGACTCGCCCCGGAAGCCGCATCTACAGGCAACTCGTGCCGCTGAAGAGCCTCGGCAATGTCGCTCCAAGTGTCGGGTACCTTCAGGCGGATACGGTCTCTCATGGGGGCGGCGCCGTTGCCGGAGAATTTATCTGGAGCCTGACGATGACGGATGAAAGGACCGGCTGGACAGAAAATCAGGGGTTTCTTGGAAAAGCGTCCAAGCGCGTCCTACCCGCGATTCAAGCAGCACATGCCGCATTGCCATTTGACCTCATTGTCATCAACGTAGACAACGGAACCGAGTTCCTGAACTCTCGAGTGATCGAGTTCTTCCAGTTCCTGGCCGAAGAGCGCTCGATTCCGTTTCCTATGACACGCTCCCGAGCCTATCGAAAGAATGACAACTGCCACGTCGAACAGAAGAATTGGACTGCTGTCAGGCAGCTGTTCGGATACGAGCGCCTAGACAGTCCTGAGCTGCTG
>JBIIXZ010000316.1:0-3738 GCA_044347055.1 Bdellovibrionia bacterium
CGTCTGACCCTTCCACTCATCCCTGAGCCTTTCGGCAGAGTGAGGACCTGAGTTTACGGAACGATCCGTTGACGCTGCTCGTGCCCACCATAAAGTTTCAAGTTTCCGGAAGAGCCTACCGAAAGGCCGAGGGAAGGGATGAAAAATCATCGTGGAATTGACACTATACTCTCTGATCAAGAAGTTCTGGGAACATCTCCCGCGAATCCTGGGGTCAGGATTGGTGTTTTCAGGCCTAGCCTACCTGGGCCTCTCTTATACACCCCAGTACTACGGCTACAGCGCGCTCATCCGGGCCGGAAATCTGGGACCCACAGGGAGCGTCCAAGCAGCGATTTCCAACCCGCTCAAATCACTCACCGGTGAAAGCGGCCCCAGCATCAAAAAAGAGGCGCTCAAGTTTGTTGAATACAAATACATCGACAGCCCCGACGCAAAGCGCGGCCCCGCCCGAGTGGTGAAGATCGAAGACTTAAAAGATTCTGACCTGATCGAAGTCATCGTCCATGGCTTGACTCCCGAGTCAGCGAAACATCATGCTGAATCGGTCTTGAAAGATCTTCAGTCCATGTTTCAACCCAGGCTCGATGATGTCCGTGCTGACGCAGAAAAGAATCTCATGATTTTGGATCAGCAGAAAAAATCACTCCACTCCGGCCTTGCAAACATTGCCACCTCTCTTGAAAAGTTCGGATATTCATCGACCCTCGTCCAACAGCGCGGCGAAATGGAACTGGCTCTTGTCAAGGTTCAGACAACCTTGAATCAGATCCAATCAGGACTATCTACGGAGAAAACTTTCAATTTTTCTGTTAAACACCAGTATCCGCTTTCAGAATCACCTGTATTTCCCAACGTCCCGATTTTTGTTGGAATCGGCTTCTTGCTGGGGTGCGGAGCCATGATGTTCGCAATTTTTCTTCGAATGGAAGACCAGACGGTTCGTGAACAGATCTTCAGGCTGGAAAACTCGGGAATATTCCACCTGCCCACAATGATGAAGCAAAACCAAACCGGACCGATAACGGGACCGGTGACGAATCCGTTCATTGATCCCCAGCAGTTTACTCACGACAAAAAAGAGAAAAAAGTTGGATAACTGCTCAGATTGACGCATCAAAAGACCCACGATGATCGAACCGACTCCAAAAAACTTCACTCGAATCATGTGGTTCCTGGGGCCGATCCTAGCACTCATCTTCCCGGCTTCGTTCTCGCTGGCTTACGAGCCGATCACACCGGACAAGCTCAGAGAGCTCGTCGAAAAATCTTTCGATGTCCAGGCGGCAAAGTCCAAGGTGATCGAGCGTCGCGCGGGCGTGATCCGGTCCTTCGACCCCTACATTCCCGACATCAGCTTCAGTGCAGAAAGCTACGCTTTCGCTGAAAGCTATCGCCAGAATCGCAGCCCGGTCTACCTCAATGCTTCGATATCCCTATTCGACAAGGGACGTGACATTTTTGGCATTCAAAAGGCGCGTTCTGACCTTCGAATTTCAGAACAGGGGCTCGCAGCAGATCGAAAAGACGCCCTGATTATTGCCTACGATATCTACTTTCAGATCGTCGAAGCGAAGGAAAATCTTCGTGTCCTCTCGGAGCTCAAGAAGGAGCTTTCGCTCGTGCTTGATCGAGCACGAGCGATGGTTGCGGTCAAGGCCCTGGCCAGAATGCAGCTGACGCGTCTCGATGTCGAGGATACGCTCATCGACAATCGGATCGAAAGCACGAGGGCGCAGGTCATCGCTCTGAAGAACAGGCTTATTGCGGAGTTGCAGCTCGACCCTGATGCAGACTGGGAAGTCAGCTCTCCCCAAAATTCGACAATTCCTAAGAATTACCTGAAAGTCACTGCCGAAGATCTGTCAATTGCATCCGGAGAGTGGAATCGTGCATTAGAGCTTGCTGAGAAGACCTATAATCTCGATTCACCCTCGCGATGGCTTGCCTTCTCGGAACAGCTTCCGAAAGTGGATCTCACAGCTAGTGCGGGGAGACCCGACTTCAATTCCATCAGGAATGAGTTCTCAATCCGAGCAAGTATTGAGATACCACTACCGGTTCTAGATATTCCGATCATGTTCAAGCCAATAAACACCCTCGTCGGACAGGCAGTACGGCAAAATGAAATACGCCGCGCCGAAGTCCTGGCCGAGCTTAGAGCAAACATCGAGGCCCGTACTGCTCGACTGAATGCAGCTCTGGTGCAGCTGAAGAGGATCGAATCACCGTTAAATGAAGCCAGGTCTGCCCGCGCCCAAGAGCGCCAGGAGATCCTGGCAGCAGGAGGCCAGGCCTTCAATTATCTGATGTACCTGGCTCAAATCCGCGATCTCGAACTCGCTCTCAATGCTGCGCAGCGATCTAAGGAAACCGAATACCGGGCACTCCAGATTCTTCGTGGCGATCATCTCCAGAGATGATCAAGAGCGCACCAGCCCGATCTCTTGCAAGGGGCTGCCTCAAGGAAAATTTGAAAGCATGCTTTTCGGACCGACGTATCTGGCGCGGGTGCAGGGCTCCCTCTCGTCGCCATTTCCAGCATGTGCCATCAAGCGGCCATGACGGATCGTGTGGCTTAAGGGCTCGTCGAAGCGCCTTCCTCACGTCTACAAATCCTCGCCATAAAAGTGGGGGCCATGATTAATGGATATCTAACTCCACGAATTCCAGGCGCTGTGGCATAAATCCCGAGCTTGAAGAACTGGCCATACACCCACCAGGTTGCCAACTTCAGACTCGACATGAAATCGTAGGCCTGCGGAGTTTCGCGATGGATGGAGACCACCTCGAGTCCATGTGGACGAAAAATCTCGTTCAGCGTCAGGGGGCTGTGCATCCGGAGATGGGTGCGGTCTGAACTCATGAAAAAAGCATAAGCAAAGGGATTCATTCCATTTGGAGTAGCCACAATGATTGATCCACCGGGCGCCAACAGGTCCGACATTTTTCTAGCGTAATCGACTAACAGATGATCGGCCACATGCTCGATCACGTGCATACTGAAGATGATGTCGAACTTTCCTTCGATTCTCGCTGAATCCGCGAGCAAAGTGACAGGCGCTTCGGAAAGCCTCGCCTTTGCACAGTCCAGCTGAGTTCTTGAAATATCATGTCCGACAAGTTCAGCATCATAGTGCGCAGCAAGAAACTGCAAAAACTCTCCTGATCCGCATCCGAAATCGAGTATTCTTTTTGCGTTTTCAAGCAGTGGTGAAAAGGGTCGACACGCTTTGAACCACAGTTTTTGACGGTTCTGACTCACTACCCCGGCTGAAGCCTTGTCAACTTTTGAAGCCGCGTCGAGGGCATAATTTTCGAAATCCATTGATATTGAAACTAACAGGTACGTACATCCAGGTAAACTCAAGCGCGAACCCAGAAAGTGAAAACAAATACGCCAAAAAAATGCCGCTTTCAACCAAGGTGCCATGTGACAGAATAAGCCAATGACCCCTAGTGTGACACTCTCTCTTGCGGTCGTTTTCACGTACCTTTTCTTGAGCTTTTCCCCGTTCCTGGGGGCGATTGAAAATCAAGGAATCTATAACGCACTCGTTCAGCCAGCGCGGATTCTGCTGATCCTCGTGTCAGCATCGATGTACCTCATCTTCTTGAGAGGTCGAAGCTGGCGTGGACAGGCCGGATTGAAAGCACTGGTGCTTTTTCATGGATGGACCTTTGCCAGTTGCCTCTGGAGCACTGATTACGTCGTCACCCTGGTTCGTTCGCTGGACT
>JBIIXZ010000061.1:0-12509 GCA_044347055.1 Bdellovibrionia bacterium
CGAAAAACTTCTGAATGCGTTGCGAAAAAAGCAGGCCCAAATTTCGCTCAGTCAACGTCTTGACATCGTGCAATCGGCTGCGCTGCCGCACTCAAAGCGGCAGGAGGGCAAACCGATGAGATGTTGTGATGAAAAGACTCGCACGTTGCCTTAAAATCGGAGCTACCAGCCCATGAAACGAATCACCTGGATAGTGGCACTTACCGTTCTGATGGCAGGAGAGACCACCTGGGGGATGGGTAAATCCAATCCGTCCCGCGTCATGGTCGCGCTCGGCGATTCAATGACCGCCGGCACTTTCGCCAACACCAGGACTTCGCCCGAGTCCACGAATCCCAGGATCCAGGACATCTTCCTCGTTCCACCCGGAGCCTCGGTGCTCGAGAGGGACATCTCGCCTGCGGACTCCGAGTTCAAGACGGCGTTCTTCAAATTCCTGCTGAAGCCCTTCCTGGAAAACAAGGACACTCTGTCGTGGGCAAGCGGACGGCTGATCAGCTCTCATTTCGAGCGCCTGCGTTCCGCGCTTCAGTCGCATGGCGAGAATACGCTGGGGTTTTACTCCATGAACCTCTCGGTTCCGGGCTCGAAGTCGATTCACATTCTTGAACAGGCCATGCGTCTCCCGCAGGAGCTGGAGCGTCGTGGAAACCCGCGTGTGGACTACGTGGCGATGACCATGGGTGCAAACGATGCCTGTGTTTCGACAGCAGGTCCGGTCGTTCCCGATGACGAGTTCGAAGGAAATGCCCGCCGGGTAATGGCTCAGCTTGCCGATACGGCACGGTCCCAGGGATATTCGCGCGACGTTCCGTTGCGAGTGCTGCTGGCGGGAATTCCCCGGATCCCGGACTCGGGCGCCGCAAAGTTCTGGAAGCACAGGGCCTGGGCGGGCATCACCTGTGAAACCATCCGCAGGAAAGTTTTCAAATTCTGCCCCAACCTGCTCGATTGGAAGGACGAGGCGGGCTACCTCGACCGAATGGCGCAGGTCGAGCGCAAGAATGAGATCCTGAAGAGGGTCATTCTCGAGACCAATGAGCAGCACGAGCAGGTCCACATCGTTTTCGGGAATGGCCTCGCCGAAATTTCGTTTCATCCGGAGGACCTGGCCTTCGACTGCTTCCACCCGAACGCCAATGCCCAGAAGCGGATCTCCGAGAGCCTCTGGCGCGACCAGCCCTGGTACTGACGGCATTCCTGGTTTCGCATCATCTCGAGCGTTATGATAAGCTGGAGCTATGAATATCCAGTGGATGACGCTTCGCGACCTGCAATACGTGGTGACCGTTGCCGAGGAGCTGCACTTCGGCCGTGCGGCCAAACGGTGCGCCGTGAGCCAGCCGGCCCTGAGCACGCAGATCCGCAAGCTCGAAGAGCAGCTCGGCGCCCGCTTCTTCGAACGCACCCAGCGGCAGGTCACTCTGACCGAGCAGGGTCGTCGCCTGGTGGATCAGGCCCGCCTCGTGCTCGAAGAGGCGCAAAAAATTCCGGCGATGGTCAAGCAGCGCGAGACTCCGCTCACTGGTCCATTCCGGCTGGGAGCGATCGCCAGCGTCGGGCCTTACCTGTTTCCGCACCTTCTCGGACCGCTTCGAAAAACCCATCCGGAGCTCGAGCTCTTCATCCAGGAAGGATTGACCGACGGACTCATCCAGCAGCTTCGAAATGGAAACCTCGATGCGGTGATCGCCTCTCCGACCTTTGATCGCCAGGGACTTCGTGAGGAGAAGATTTATTTCGAACCGTTCTATCTCGCCGCACCCAAGGGGCACCCGCTCGCCAAGGTCAAGCGCCTGCACAGCGAAGACCTGCACGCCGAAGAGATGGTGCTGCTCGAGGACGGTCACTGCATGAAGGACCAGACGCTTCAGCTCTGCGGCTCGGGCCGCAGGCAGCGCGCGAAGGGCTTCCAGGCCGCCAGCATCGAAACTCTGAGGCAGATGGTGGCCGTGGGAATGGGCTACACGATCCTGCCGCAGCTTGCGGTTCCGGAAAAGAACCCGCCGCTCAAGGAGCTCATCGATTACCGTTCGTTTGATGAAAAGCGCGTGGGACGCTGGATCACGCTCTACTCGAAGGAGCGCTTCTCGCGCCCTTCCGACATCGATGCGCTCGCGGCGTTTCTCCGGAAGGAAAGCCCGATCCAGTCCGATCTGCCGGCAAAATAAAAAAGGCCCCCGACGCTTTCGCGAAGGGGGCCTTTGCTTACATTTTCGCGACTGCGTCCGGCGGAAGCTTCGGCAATTCCTGCTTCGGAAACTCACCGGTGAGTCCGTTCAGGAATGCGACGATATCCGCCACCTCATTGTCCTTCAGCGTGCGATTCAGCTGGGTCTTCGCCATCACGCGAACGGCTTCATCCAGCGTCTTCACTGCGCCGTTGTGGAAATACGGCCCCGTCTTCGCGACGTTGCGCCAGGTCGGAACGCGGAACAGGTTCTTGTCTGCGTCCTTCTTGGTCACGTCATACCGGCCGAGATCCTTGCTGAAGTCGTACTTCGCCTCGAGCGCTGCATCCGGAAACATCGGAAACTTCTGGTAGAAGCCCGTGCCCAGCGGCATCTGCGGGCCGGCGTAGTTCGGACCCATGTGGCAGGCCACGCAGCCAGCGGCCTTCACGAGCTCCATGCCGCGAAGCTGCTGCGCGTTCAGCGCCTTTTTGTTGCCGGCAAGGTACTTGTCGACCGGAGAATTGCGCGTGACGAGCGTGCGCTCGTACGAGGCAATCGCCTTGGCAAGATTGTCGATGTTCACGGCGTCCTTGCCGCCAAAGGCCTTCTCGAATTCAGCGACGTAGCCCGGAATCTTCTTCACCTTCTCGATGACGGCGGCGTGATCCTTCATGCCCATCTCGATCGGATTGGTGAGCGGACCCTTGGCCTGGTCTTCGAGGGTATTGGCGCGACCATCCCAGAACTGGACGCTCAGGTAGCCCGAGTTCCAGACGGTCGGAGCAGAGCGTCCGCCCTTCTGACCCTTGATGCCGGTCGAGACAGGCTGGCCATCTTCACCTCCGGCCATCACGTTGTGGCAAGAGTTGCAGGACACGCTGTTGTCCGCGGAGAGGCGCTTGTCGAAGTAGAGCTTGCGACCGAGCTCGACCTTCGCCGGAGTGATCGGATTATCCGGAGGCGTCGGAACCTGCTGCGGAAGGGTTTCAAATGCGACGGCCTGGAGAGCCACGACGGAGGCCGCAGCGATCACAAGGCCCAATGCCAACTTGGGGAAGCGAATGGTTTGATTCATGTGACCCGAGCATAGCGGGAGTCGCCCGGATCGAAAAGCCCTGGAAACGGCAAAGGCCCCCCTCGACGCGCGAGGAGGGCCTTCGCATCCTGTCATCAGAACCGATCGAGGTTCATGACCTTGTTCCAGGCATTGACGAAGTCCTTGAAGAATTTCGTCTTGCCGTCATCGGCAGCGTAGACCTCCGCGATGGCGCGGAGCTCGGAATGAGAGCCGAAGATCAGATCCACGGGAGTCGCCGTCCACTTGGTGGCTCCGGTCTTCCGATCGACACCTTCGTAGACGCCCTCGGATTTCGAGGACTTCTCCCAGCGGGTGGACATGTCGAGCAGATTCACGAAGAAATCAGTGCTCAACGTGCCCGGCCGACTGGTGAAGATGCCGTGCTTCGACTGTCCCGAGTTGGCATCGAGAGCCCGCATGCCTCCTACCAGGACCGTCATCTCCGGAACCGTCAGCGTCAGCAGGTTCGCGCGATCTACGAGCATCTCTGCCGGAGAAAGGAAATTACCTTCTCCATAGTAGTTGCGGAATGCATCCGCTTTCGGCTCGAGAACCGCGAACGTGGCCACGTCCGTTTGTTCCTGAGTAGCGTCCGTCCGTCCCGGCTTGAACGGCACGGCAACCTTGGCTCCGGCCTTCGCCGCCGCCTGTTCGACCGCCGCCGATCCACCGAGAACGATCAGGTCGGCAAGCGACACCCGCTTGCCATCAGATCTGCCCTGGTTGAACTCCTTTTGGATCGCTTCCAGGCGTTCGACGACCTTGGAGACCTCGGCAGGGTTGTTCACCGACCAGTCCTTCTGCGGAGCCAGCCGGATGCGGGCGCCATTCGCGCCGCCACGCATGTCGGTTCCACGGAAGGATGCGGCCGAGGCCCACGCCGTGCGGACCAGTTCCGGAATCGTCAGCCCGGAGGCCAGGATCCTGGATTTCAGGCTCGCGATCTCACCTGCTCCAATGACCGGGTGATCGATGGCTGGAACCGGATCCTGCCAGGACAACACCTCACGAGGGGCCTCCTTGCCGATGTAGCGGGTGCGCGGACCCATGTCTCGATGGGTCAGCTTGAACCAGGCCCGGGCGAACGCCTGCTCGAACTCCTTTGGATTCTCGAGGAATCGCTTGGAGATCTTGCCGTAGGCAGGGTCAAAGCGCAGCGCCAGGTCGGTAGTGAACATGATCGGAGCATGGCGCTTCGTCGCGTCGTGGGCGTCCGGAACCATGCTTGCTCCCTGACCTCCCTTCGGCACCCACTGAGTCGCACCGGCAGGGCTCTTGGTCTTCTCCCACTCAAAGCCGTACAGGTTGGAAAGATACTGATGAGTCCACTGGGTCGGGCTCATCGTCCAAGCGCCTTCCAGTCCGCTGGTGATCGTTTCGGCGCCCTTTCCGGTACCGCACTTGTTCGTCCAGCCGAATCCCTGCTCCTCAATTCCGGCTGCTGCCGGTTCCGCTCCGACACACTTCACCGGGCTGCGGGCGCCGTGCGCCTTGCCGAAGGTGTGGCCGCCGGCGATCAGCGCGACCGTCTCCTCGTCATTCATTGCCATGCGACCGAACGTCTCGCGAATATCCTTCGCTGCAGCGAGCGGGTCGGGATTACCGTTCGGACCTTCCGGATTGACGTAGATCAGGCCCATCTGAACGGCCGCGAGCGGATGATCCAGCTTGCGATCCTTCTTATAGCGCTGGTCTTCGAGAAACTTCTTCTCCGGACCCCAGTAGACGATGTCCGCCTCCCAGTCATCCGTGCGGCCCCCGGCGAAGCCGAGGGTCTTGAATCCCATCGACTCCATGGCCACGTTGCCGGCCAAGACCATCAGGTCGGCCCACGAGATTCGATTTCCGTACTTTTTCTTCACCGGCCAGAGGAGCCTGCGAGCTTTGTCGAGGTTGGCGTTATCCGGCCAACTGTTGAGGGGTTCAAAACGCTGCTGACCACCGGCCGCACCGCCACGGCCATCTTGGATTCGATAGGTGCCCGCGCTGTGCCACGCCATGCGAATGAAGAACGGACCATAGTTACCCCAGTCGGCAGGCCACCAATCCTGGGGCGTCTTCATGACCTTCTCGATGTCCTTCTTTACCGCCTGAAGATCGAGCCTCTTGAATTCCTCGGCGTAGTTGAATGACTTGTCGAGCGGATTGGATTTCTCTCCGTGCTGTCGAAGCGGGGCAAGGTCCAGGCGCTCCGGCCACCAGAACTGGTTGGATGTGTTTTTCAACCCCTCGGTGGCAAGCACCGACGAAGAGCTCAATGCTGCAAGCACCAGAAAACTAATAGGTCGGTTTCTCACGCGGCTATCCCTCTCTTTCCTGTTGGATTATTTCCTACAGGGTACGGAACTCGCACTGAGAACTGAAATTAATAGTTCTTTGGGCACTGATAAAAGAAATGAATCAGCCAGAAAATCGTTGGATCACGCGGTCTTCGGCGGAACCGGTGCTCTGAATGAGCCACTGCTCGTCCCATTCCGTTGCAAGCACCTCGTCCGAAAGGTACGGACCGGCCTCGACCAGCACTTCGAGCACTCCTCGAGCGACCAGCTTTCGAAGCTCGGCGCGCCAGTCCTGAGTCAGGATCACCTCGAAGCCCCGCCCTTTGGCCGCGTCGAGGTAGTCGGGCGCGTCTCGTTCGACACGGCCGGTGCGGTCAGCGATGACCAGGAATCGCGTCTTGCCGGAGTGGTCCGGAACATGGCGAACGGTGAATTCCGGAAGGTCGGCGAGAATGGTGCCGCTGCCGGTCAGGATCGCATCGCTTCGGCGACGGAGCAGATGGGCGAGCTTGAGCGAGCTCGGTGAAGTGAAGGTCTTCTGGCCCGCAGGAGGAATCATCGAGCCCTGCTCATCGAACGCTCTCTTGACCGTGATCCACGGCATCCCGCCCTGCAGCACCTTGAGGAACGGGCCAAGCTGTCGTTGCGCCAGATCCAGCTGTGGAGACGGCGCAAAATCGGCGAGACAGATGACCTCAATTCCGGCCTCGCGAAGAACGGCCTCGCCGCCCGCAGCCTTCGGATTCGGATCGCGAACGGCAAAGACCACGCGCTGGGCTCCTGAGGCAAAGATTGCATCGGTGCACGGAGGCGTCCGACCCTGGTGGCTGCAGGGCTCGAGGGTGACGAGCATCGTGTGAAGACGATTCGAAAGTCCGCGCCTCTCCAACTCGGCCAGCAGCTCACGCTCGGCATGAGGTTCGCCCGCGCGATGGTGCGCGGCGACGGCGAGAAGGATTCCATCACGGTCAAGCGCTGCCGCTCCGACAGGAGGATTCGGAGAGGTGGCTCCCCGATGGAACTCCGCCTCCTCCACCGCCAGTTGAAGCGCTTCAGTCCAGCTCATGCATCATTTCTTAGCAGGCTCGGCGAGACACGGCGACAGCGTCGCAAAAACACCTTCCTGGAGAGTGCGCTGCCAGGAGAGGCGGACGAGCGCGAGCTCGGTGCGGGAGCGCAGCAGGTCGAGGCGCGCCTGTCGAAGCGCACCCTCGGCATCAAGCAGCTGCCACGGTTCGGCAAGCCCGAGCTCGACCTTGAGCTTCATGTTCTCGTACTGGGCCCTCGCGGTTTGTTCGCGTTCCGCATGTCGGGCGGCCTGAAGCTGGGTCGATGCCAGGCCGGCCTGGATGCTTTCAAACAGCTCCTGGAACTCGAGGCGGATTTCTTCGCGACGAAGCTCCAGCTCGCGGATGTTGCGGCTGCTGATTTCGAGTGCGGGAAAATAGCCAAAACTGAGCTGGATTCCGCCGGCTGCCGAGAGATTTTCCATCGACCGCGTGAACTTGCCCTTCTCCGCCTGCTTGCTGAGCCCGATCCCGCCCATGAAGGCAAAGGCGGCTTTCCAGCGTCCCTTTCGGGCAGCCTCTTCGATCTGGACGAGCTGGAGAGATTCCGGCGAGCGCTTCATTGCGGTGCCGACGAGCTCATCCACGGCCTGCCCCTCGGATGGCGTGCCGGGGACATCGAAGGAGTCCTCCGTTGCACGCAGCGCCGTTCCGGACTTCAATCCGAATGCCGTGCGAAGAGAGGCCTCCTCGCGGGAGAGCATCTCACGAACCTGGGCGACTGAAATTTCCGCGAACTGGTCGACGGAAATCGCCTGGTTCAGCTCATCGATCGTGATCAGGCCGAGGTCATAGGCCTGCTGTGCACGCTGGCGGAGGCTTCGAGCCTCGATGAATTCCTCCTCCATGATGGCCAGAAGCTTCAGGTCGTTCTTCCAGAGCGAGATCATCGAAAAAGCGGAAGCGTATTGGTTCTGTTCGACGATCTGGAGGGCCAGCTTTTCGGCCTCGAACATGTCGCGGGCCTGGCTGGCGCCAAACCAGTTTCCGGGAATCAGGAACGGCACCACGGCTTCAACGGCAGCCCAGGCAAACTGGGGCTGGCCCGCAGACAGCAGCAGAGCGCTCAAATTGAGTGAAGGCAGGAGTTCGGCGCGTGCCGCATTGAGCTCGGCCTTGGCCTGGTGGAGGCGGTTCGTGGCGATGTGAATGGCAAGATTGCCATCAAAGAGCAGTGCAGCGAGGTTCTGATCATCCAGGACGACCTCATCCGCCTGGCGAAGGGCAGCCAGTTTTTCGGGTTCAGATTCCGGAATCCTGCAGGAGGGAGGAAGGACGGGGTCGCAGCCTGTAAGAAGAAGCGCAAAAAGGAGACAAAATCCCCCTCTTTTCGCGCGTGCCGGAACAGAACCGCCGATTTTTGCCATGGTGCGGCATGTCTACGGAATCCCGCTTGATTCGTCAACCCCCGGCGTTTATTCCCCTACACCATGACGCTCTCTGAAATTTCGATCCGAAGGCCCGTATTTGCGTGGATGCTGATGGCGGCCCTGATCCTCTTCGGATGGATTTCGTTCCAGCGGATGGGCATCAGCCAGCTCCCGGATGTCGACTTTCCGGTCCTGAATGTTTCAGTGAGCTACGAAGGGGCGGCCCCCGAGGTCATCGAATCGGACGTCGTGGATATCATTGAAGATGCCGTGATGACCGTTCAGGGCATCCGGAACGTCTCCTCGTCTTCTCGTTACGGCTCGGCCAACATCACCCTCGAATTCAATCTGGACCGAAACATCGACAGTGCCCTCCAGGAGGTTCAGACCAAGATCGCCCAGGCGCAGCGCATGCTGCCGCGCGATCTCGACCCCCCGGTCATCACCAAGACCAACCCTGAAGACCAGCCGATCCTGTGGATGACGGCCAGTTCGAAGACGCTGGCACCGCGCGAGCTCAACCGGTACGTGCGCGACCAGCTCAAGGATCGCTTCAGCACCCTGCCGGGAGTCGGCGAAGTGTTCCTCGGCGGATACGTCGATCCGGCCATCCGTATCTGGGTGACCTCCGACAAGCTCCAGCGCTACGAGCTCTCGGTCAACGACATCATCAACACCGTCAAGACCGAGCACCTCGAGCTTCCCGCGGGACAGATCGAGACGGAACGTCGTGAGTACGACGTGCGCACGCTCGGCGAGGCCGCCACGCTCCAGCAGCTGGAAGGACTCGTGATTTCGGAGCGTGGAGGACGCCCGAATTATGCCGCAACCCCGCTGAAGCAGGTCGTGCGGCTGGAAGAGGGACTCGCCGAAGTTCGGCGTGTGTCGCGATTCAACGGCCAGCCCGCCGTGGGCATTGGAATTCGGAAACAGCGCGGCTCAAACGCAGTCGAAGTCGCCCAGGTCGTGCGGAAGCAGCTCCAGGCCCTGCAGGGCACCCTGCCCCATGATATCGAGCTCAAGATCAACTTCGATACCACCCAGTTCATCGAAGAGGCGGTGGGAGAGCTGAATTTCACGCTCGTGTTGTCAGCCATCCTGACCGGCATCGTCTGCTGGCTCTTCCTCGGCTCCTGGTCCTCGACCGTGAACGTCCTCATGGCCATTCCGACTTCGATCGTCGGCACCTTCATCGTGCTGGCGTTCATGAACTTCACGCTGAACACGTTCACTCTGCTCGGCCTGAGCCTGGCGATCGGGATCGTCGTCGACGACGCGATCATGGTTCTCGAGAACATCGTCCGCCACAAGGAGATGGGCAAGTCGCGCCTCGAAGCGGCCATCGTCGGATCGAAGGAAATCACCTTTGCGGCGATCGCCGCGACGATCGCGATCGGGGCCATCTTCCTTCCGGTCGTCTTCATGCGAGGAGTGATCGGAAAGTTCTTCTTCCAGTTCGGCGTCACGCTCACGGTGGCAGTCGGGCTCTCGCTCATCGAAGCATTGACGCTGACTCCGATGCGGTGCTCGCAGTTCCTGGAGACGGGCCGCCGCAGCAAGGGCGTCGGAGCGTGGATGGACCGCACCTTCGATCGACTGGCGCTGCTCTACGGAGACTGGCTCAAGAAGTCGCTGCAACACCGCAAGGCCGTGCTGATCGGCTCCGTCGTATTTCTCGTGGCGACTTTTGCCTCCGTGAAGTGGGTCGGCAAGGAGTTCGTTCCGGCGCAGGACCAGGGTCGGTTCATGATGCGACTCCAGACTCCGGTCGACAGCTCGCTGGCCTACACGGACGGAAAGTTCCGGGAAGCTGAAGAGCTCTTGCTCAAACGCGCGGAAATCGACCGCGTCTACACCGCCGTGGGCGGCTTTGGTGGCGGCGAAGTGAACACCGGCATCATGTTCATCACGCTCAAGCAAAAGTCGGGACGCGGAAAAAATCCGAAGACCGGTCGAAACTGGACCCAGCAGGAGCTGATGGAGGAATATCGGACGCTCCTCAAGCAGGTGAAGGATGCGCGTGTTTTCGCCCAGGACCTGTCGATGCGCGGCTTCACCGCTTCGCGCGGATTTCCGATCGAGTTCTCGGTTCGCGGATCCGACTGGGACAAGCTCGCCGCCTCATCCGAACAGATCAAGGCAAAGATGGAGCAGTCCGGCATGATGTCGGACATCGACTGGGACTACAAGCTCGGCAAGCCGGAGATCCAGATCCTCCCGGATCGGAACAAGGCCAATGCCCGTGGAGTCAGCATCCGGGCAATCTCGGAAGTCATCAATGCGCTGGTGGGCGGCGTGAATGTCGGCAAGTACGAGTCCGGTGGACGACGCTACGACATCCGCGTTCGCCTCGAAAAGGAAGAGCGCACCCGTGCCGACCAGATCTCGAAGCTCTTCGTGCGGAACAATCGCGGCGAGCTTGTGCGCCTTTCGGACGTCGTGACGATCGCTGAAAAGGCGAGCCTCTCGCAGATCAACCGCTACAACCGCGAGCGAGCCGTCAGCATCTTCGCCAACATGAAGCCGGGCAAGTCGCAGTCCGACGCGGTGGCCTTCATCCAGCAGACCGGCAAGGAAATCATGCCCTCGGACCAGAAGCTCGTGATGAGTGGCAGCGCGGAAACCTTCAAGGAATCCTTCCGTGACCTGATTTTCGCGCTCGTGCTCGGAATTGCAGTCGCCTACATGGTGCTGGCCTCGCAATTCAACAGCTTCATCGATCCGATCTCCGTGCTGCTCGCGATGCCCTTCAGCGTCTCGGGCGCATTCCTCGCCCTGCTCATCAGCGGCCAGACACTCAACATCTACAGCTTCATCGGCCTGATCCTGCTGATGGGGATCGTGAAGAAGAACTCGATCCTGCTCGTCGACTTCACGAACCAGGCCCTCGAACACGGCCATGGACGGAAGTCGGTCGTCGATGCCCTGCTTGAAGCGTGTCCCATGAGGCTGAGGCCGATCCTGATGACCTCGTTTGCCACCATCGCTGGAGCCATCCCGCCGGCGCTCGCGATCGGACCCGGAGCGGAGACCCGCATTCCGATGGCCGTCACGGTCATCGGGGGTGTCCTCGTTTCGACCGTGCTGACGCTTTTCGTGGTGCCGTGCGCGTACGTCGTGTTCTCTCGATTCCAGAAGCGCGGCCATGGCGTGCAGCCCGCGGCGATCGGCGCCCTGGCCCTCGTGGTCTCGGCGGCATCACTGCTGGGCGCTCCCGCTTCCGCGCACGCCGCCACCGATTCGAAGGACGCACTTTCGCTTTCCCAGGCCGTGTCCGAGGCGTTGTCGCATCAGCCTCTTGTCCGTGAAAGCCGCGAGCGTCTCGATCAGGCGGACGCGGAGGTTCGTCGGGCGTGGGCGAACCTGCTTCCGACCATCTCCGCCCAGGCAACCGCCGCGACTCGAAAGGATCCGGTTCTCTTCGTCAACCCGCGGTTCTCCGGGCAGGCCTACAATTTCTATACGGCTTCGCTCCAGCTCAGCCAGCCTCTCGTCGTCTTCGGGCTTTTTGCCGGAGCGGATGTCACCAACAAGAACCGCGACCTCGCAAAGCTGGAACTCGAGGTCCGCGAACGCGACACGATCGTGAACGTCATTCAGTCGTTCTTCCAGGTGCTGCTGAACCAGCGCAATCTGGAGACGCTTCGCTCGGTGGAGAAAATCCAGAAGGAGGGCGTCACCACGACCCAGCGCCGCCAGTCCATCGGCCGAGGCCAGCTGATCGACCTGCTGCAGGCAAAGACGCAGCTGGCCCTGCTCCAGCCCAAGATCGAGCAGGCCGAGAGCGGCCTCCAGGTTTCAGCACAACAGCTCGCCACGCTGCTCGGCCGCGAGGAACCCCAGGTCCTCTCGCTTCACGGAACGCTCCTGCCTCCTGATCCGGTCCAGGTCGAGGACTACTTCCGCGGCCAGGTGTCGCAGATTCCCGAATTCAAACAGGTGCTCGTCCGGAAAAAGCAGATCCAGAGCCAGAGAGACGCCGCACTGGGTCGCTTCCTGCCCTCGCTCCAGCTGACGGGCAATGTGGCCCGAAACACGTTTCGCCGATCGGACATGCTGAATACGGCCGCCGACTCCTACATCGCGACGCTCACCCTGAATATTCCGCTCTTCAACGGCCTGAGTTCGATCTACGAGCGCCAGAGCTTCAACTCGCAGGCGCGTCAGGTCGCCCTCCAGGAAGACCAGCTTCGCCAGAATCTGTCGTTCGCCCAGGTTCAGGCCCGCGAGGCGCTCCGCGTGGCGAGAAGAAAGATTGAGATTTCGACCAAGGCCCAAGAGCTCGCCAAGGCCAGCCTCGAGGAGGCAAAACGGAACTATCGCCTCGCAACTATTGATTTTTTGCAGTTCCTCCAGGTTCAGCAGGCCTTCGCCGAGGCCGAGAACGCGCTCGACCAGGCCCGATTCGAGTACCTACAAGCTCTTGCGCAGAGCGCCAAAGCTATGGGAATAGGCCTCGCGTCTCTCGTGAAACTATTGAACGGTGCGGGAGCCTGATGCCTTCGAGGGCATGAGGTTCAACTGCAGGAGAATCCGATGTT
>JBIIXZ010000062.1:0-12505 GCA_044347055.1 Bdellovibrionia bacterium
GCTCGGAAACGGCAGCGAGACGACCACACTGGCCCTTCCCCGACCGGCGGATCTCGAGACCACCTACACTCAGATCAGCGCCAGCGGCGAAAATCTCTGCGGAATCACCTCCGCTGGCACGCTTCGATGCTGGGGTGACAATTCCTCCGGGCAGCTAGGCATCGGCACCACGCAAACAAGCGCCAGCATGGCGATGACCCCCGTGCTTCCCGCCACGAAGGACCCCTTCATCGCGGTGGGCGCCGCTGCGATGGCGGCCCCCTCCAATAAGCCAGCCACCTGCGCGATCAGCCAGTCCGGCCGACTGCGCTGCTGGGGAAGTCAGAACAACGGACGCCTGGGCGACGGGAGGAGCTCCAGCACGGGAGTCGTCGCCTTTCCGAAGGACATTGATTCCGGAACCAGCTACGGCACGACTCTGTCCAGCTATACGATCACCACCACATCGAACGGTAACTTTACGGTCACTGCCCCTACGCAGATCGCCAACGGAACCCAGCACGCCTGCGCCCTCACCGCGTCGGGCCAGGTCAAGTGCTGGGGCTACAATCCCTACGGATGGCTCGGCGTCGGCGATACGACGACGAGGACAACGCCCACCGCGATCTCATCATCGGACACCTTCCTCGCAGTGTCTTCGGGCGACACCCACACCTGCGCGATCCGAAGCAGCGACCGTCGGGTGCTGTGCTGGGGAGATCGCCGATTTGGCCGCCTTGGTGATGGCTACACTTCCAACACCCTCTCGAATGTCACCTCTCCGACGCTGACCTCGGACTCCAGTGCGTACCAATCCATCTCGGCCGGAGGCCAGCACACCTGCGGCGTAACCACTGCCGGACAGCTCAAGTGCTGGGGAAGAAACTACGCGGGAGAAGTTGGGAACAATACGCTCGCGGTGGTGGGCACGCCGACTCACGTCGATACGGGTACCACCTACGCCTGGGTTTCAGCCGGAGAGAGCAACACCTGCGCCATCTCTTCTGCCGGAGTCCTGAAGTGCACGGGTAATGCGAGCTACGGAAATCTTGGAAACGGAACAGCGACCGACCAGAAGCTCTTCATCGAGATCGACTCGGGCACCGCCTACCAGTCCGTATCGATGGGTCTGAGCTATGCCTGCGGAATCACCACCAGCGGCCAGCTCAAGTGCTGGGGACGAGACCAGTTCTCGACCTCGGCGGACAATTCCACGATCGGCAAATGGTTTACCGGCCGCCTGCCCTACTATCCCCAGGCTATCTGGTAAAATCACCGCTTCTGGATGCGAATGACAATGCGGCGATTCCGGGCCTGGTTTTCCAGGATCGGCTCGCCTGCCGGAGTCCGATTCGGCATCAGCGGAACGGTATCGGAGAGCCCGACGGGTTTCAGGTCTCGGTGAGGCACTCCCGACTGCTCGAACAGTCGAACGACTGTGCCTGCGCGGGCCGACGAGAGCTCCCAGTTGCTCGGAAACTTTGCTGTCGCGATCGGCGAATCATCCGTATGCCCCTCGACGACGATTCGGAATCCCTCGGCTTCGCGAGTCAGCACGGAAGCCAGCTTCTGCACGACCGACATTGCATCAGCCTTGATTTCAGCGCTACCGGAGTCAAAGAAGAGCGTACCTTTCACCGAGAGCACGGCACCATCACCCGTATTCTCAACGCTGACGGCGTTCTCGATCTCCGCCTCCTGGAGCACTCTTTTTAGCCCTGCCGTCAGCTCCTGGAGGGGCTTGACGTACTCGCCGCCCATGGCCTCCGAGGTTGCCTCGCGGAGCTTTTCGATCTTCTGCGGGTCCGGAGTCGAAAACGCCGTGATCATCACGAAGAACCCCACGAGCAGGGTCATCATGTCGGCGTACGAGACGAGCCAGTTTCCTTCGCCGTCGTCATGCTCGATGATCTTTTCGCGGGTACGAATCCGCGATTCTTCTCGCACGCTCTTGCGAGCATTTTCGCGCGAGCGAAGCGGCGTTTCCTTCTGGGGCCTCAGGCTCACGCCGCCATCCTCTCTGCAGCGTTGCCTCCGGATATATCGCGGAACCGATCTCGCTCTGCCGGAGTCAGGTAGCTCTTCAGGTACTCAAACACGAGCACCGGGTGCTTCTCCTGCTTCAGAAGGCGGACACCGTCCACCACCACCCGGCGAATCATCAGGTCGCTCTCGGAGGCGTTGCCGAGGTTCTCGCCGATCGGAATCAAAAAAAAGTTCGCAAACACGAGACCATAAAACGTCGCCACAAGTCCAAGCGACATCGATGGACCGATTCTCGAGAATCCATCCGGGCTTCCGACGCTCTGGAGCAGTCCGATCATGCCCATCGTGGTTCCCACAAGACCAAAGGCGGGAGGAAACTTGCCAAGCACCTTGATATTCAGTCCGTCGCGCTTGTAGCGCTCGTTCTGCATTTCGATTCGAACCTGGAGGACCTCGTCGAGCTCCGCCTCGCTGAGAACCCGCTGGCTCATGAGCTGCAGGCTCTCGCGAAGGAACGGATTCTTCACCGAACCGAGCTGTGCTGCAAGCGGCTGTCCGGATCGCATGGACTTCGAAATCTCGACGATCTCACGAATCGTATCCACCAGCGCGGATCGGTCGCGACCGAAGCAGGTGCGCACGAAAAGCCTGACGAGGCTGAATAGATGCCGCATCGGAAAAATGATGAGCGCGGCCGCGAGCGTCCCCCCCACGACGATCATCGCCGCATGCCAGCTGACGAAAACCTGCGCGTTGGCCACGCCCTCAGATGCCCCAACGATGAGGACTCCGGAAGCGAGAATCAGTCCGAGCAGGATCGAGATATTCATGCTCAGGCCTTGGCCTCACGCACGTTCGCGACCACCCACTCTTCGCGTGGAGCCGGAGAGCGGCGTTTTTCCAGCTCCTGGAGCAGGAACTCCTTCTGGCTGGAGAGCGACTGATTCATGCCTTCCAGCTGGGCAATTCGTGACCGTGCCTGCTCGAGCGAGGCGCGCGAGCTGCTTGACCGAGCTTCTGCTTCGGCGAGACGGACGAGCTGCTGCTCGAGGACTCGAATCTGCTGCAGGGCACCCCGAAGCTGGTGCTCACGTCCGTGAAGTGATTCGGTTAGCTCGCGGATTCGACTAGAGTCCACCTGCCGTGAGGCACGAAGCTCCGCGTTCTCGCGCGAGAGCTTCTCGATCGACTTCGAATTGGCGTCGTTCATCCGCCTCGACTGGCGAAGTTCCGAGACGACTCCCTCGAGCTCATCGAGCCTGCGGACCTGCGCTTCGGCCCGTGCCGCGCGCTCGGCCAGCGCATCCATCTCGAAGCCGGAATTCCGGACCAGTTCCATGATCGACGCCATCTGCTCGACTGCGCGACTGAGCTCGTGTCCCGAAATGGTGGTTTTCTTGGCCTTCATGCAGGAGTTCTCCCCTGCAGACGTATCGGACCGGACACAGTGGAAGATTAGGCAGCGCGCGGAGTTGCGACGGAATCACTGCCACCCAGCGGCGCGGGTGCGAAGAGACCGGCATCGGATTGACGCTTCAGTCCTGCAATCCACTCTCGCAGTAGCATCGCAGCCTGGCGGCGCTCCATCGGATCCTGTCGTGTCGTCTTGCGATCCACCAGGTCCTGGAGGATCACCTTGGCCATGCCCTCCGGCAGAAGCGCAATCAGGCGCTGTCGTCGCGCCTCCGGAACCGCAAAGAGCAGCAAGGCTCGATCCTCGACTTCAAAGCCCTCCAGCGACTGAAGGAGGATCGACTCCGGAACGCGCTCGATCATGGAGATTCCCCAGTACCTCTCGCCCACCATCTCGTGGAGCGACGGAGACTGACGGGCAAGCCCCTCAAGCAGCGGCTCATCTTCACCCGGCTGCATCGACTCGAGCGCCTGGAGCACCCCCGGCAGGAGCGATCCGGCGAGAAACCGGCGCTTGGCCGCCTCATCCTGCTGCCGTTCTGGAATGTGCTCGAGCGCTGCGATCAAGCGCTCGGAAGCCTCGCGCACCTCCGACCCCGAAACCTCGGCCGAGCGCAGCACCCCCTCTAGGACCGGTCCTGAACCGCGGGCAAAAACGGACTTCAGCGCGGGCGGCTGCAGGAGTTCGCTGACGATTCTCCATGCCGCCGGACTGCCGACACTCTCCGCGGCCTGCAGCAAGTGGCTCGAATCCGCCCGCAGCAGGGCGACCAGACGTGAGCCCTCCACCTGCGCTTCGACCAGTTTGGTTCCGAGCAGGTGGCTCGTGGCCAGCCTTTCACAAAATTCCTGGAGCCAGGGCGCGAACGCAAACGGCTCGCCGCCTTCAGCGGACGCATGGATCCGAGCCAACGCCTCTTCGCTCACGATCGACTGGAACGCCGAACGCGTCCCTTCATCGAGCTGGACGAGGAGCGATCTCAGGCCCCGAAAATCTTCGGGGCTTCCACCCCAGCAGGAAACAAATCGAACCGGATTCTCGCGAACCATCCGCGCGACCAGAGCGATGTTGGCAGGCTGTGCCGAGAGCGCCGCCGAGAAACGAACCCTCGTCGCCGTCTCGGACTCGGGCTCCTCCGACTTCTTTTCGACCGAAGCGGCGCCTCCCACAGCCACGCTCCCCGCGCCCGAGCGAGGAGCGAGTGATTTCAATCCCTCTCCAAGCGCCGCGCCCGTCTGCGCCATTCCTCGCGAGAGGAGCCAGGCGGCCCCGAGCAGCACGATTGACGCCACGGCTCCGATCATCGCCCACGGCAGCCACGGCAGCTCTTCGAACTTGCGCTCGGCGGCAGCCTTTTCCTGCTGTTTTTTCTCTTCTTCCGCGGAGGCGGGCTTGCGAACGGCAAGCCCCTCCATCGTGGTCAGCTCGACTTTCGCGTTGTCGGGAGCGAATTGCATCTCGAGTGCCTTGGCCGCGACAGACACCAGCGCCGGATCGACATCCGGAGAAATCAGCGCCCGAACCTGCACGGACTGAATCTCTGAGAACATGCTCGCGGGCTGGACCTGAGAAGGAGGACTCTCGGGCGCCGCCACCTGCGGAACGAATCCCAGATCGACGGGCACATCGCTGGCGACCCGCCTCGAAGGCCGTCCCATCGACCTCTGACTTGCCTTCACTTCCACCGAAACCACGATGCGGGCCTCCGCCCCGAGAATTGACTGGAGCGTGGCGCGTGCCCGCGATTCCAATCCCGCTCGGAACTCCTGGACCTCCTGACGCAGCTCAAGCGCATGAGACGGCGCAATCAGCGACATCCACAACGCGAGGGCCAGGATCGGGGTGCGAAGGATCATTTGCCATCCTCCACCGACGCCAGCATCCGCTGGATGGTCGCATCTCCGGAGTCGAGCGCCTTCGCGCGGACCAGCTGCAGGCGAGCTTCCTCGCGCCTGCCGGCGAGCAGGAAGAGGTTGGCCTGGAATACGTATCCTGCGGCGATCGTCGGATACTGCTCGAGGAATGCGCCCACCGCCTTCTGAGCGGCATCCGTCTTTCGAGCAAGGATGAGCCCCTGGATTTCAAAAAGCTCGCGAACCAGGCGATTCATCGATGTCTTGTTCTGCGGAAGCACCTCATCTCGGAATGATGCCTGGGCCGCGGTACTGAGCTTGAGCTCATGCAGGTCCTGGCCATGGACATCGAGGACGACCTCTCGAGAAACATGTCCCGGAGCGGAAACGCGAAGGGCCACCCGCCCGTCAGGCTGGCGCACCTTCAGCAGCTTTTCTCCCTCGAGGACAAGCGGAGAACTTCCGAGCACTTCGCCGTTCAGCGAGCGGAACTCGACATCGCGCGCTTCAGCACGCAGCTCCACTCGATGGGCCGCCCCACAGGCGGCCATCAGAAGCAGGCTTGAAGATGCAATCAGACGCAGGAATACACCCATCCAGAGGGCTCATCGGAGCGCCCCGGTTTGAAGCTGAAAGTTTTCGGAGACCGTCAAAATATCGACGGATTTGGGGCGCTTCTGAGCCGATTTTGGTGCCTCGGGAGAGACTCGAACTCTCACACCCTTGCGGATACCGGATTTTGAGTCCGGCGCGTCTACCATTCCACCACCGAGGCAAGCCACAGACAGCGAGACCACGAGAGGTAAACCAACCCCCCCTCAAAGTCTAGCCCCTCAGCCACTCCCATTTCACCACGGAAAAGGCGCCATCCACGTCCAGGCGCGCCTCACAGCCGATCGGAAGCGAGAAGTGCTCCGGGCCATGGCCCACGGGCAGTCCATGGGCAACAGGCACTCCGGTCTCTTCGGAGATCGCAGAGAAGATCTCTCGCAGGCCCTGCGCCTGGCTGAAGGACCGGCGAAGGGGCGCGAGCCACCTCTTCGGAGGCTGCCGAAGCTGGTCCAGGGTCCATTTCTTCGGAACCGAAGCCAGCGCATTCGGCACCGCATCCTCGCAGCTCAGGAAATTGCCAAGAACGATCGCGGAGACGCCTTCGAGTCCGCCCGCATCCACGAGGTGGCGAACGGCACGGTCCAGCCGCGGCAGCGTCTCGGTCACATCCTCGAGAAAAAGTATCTTCGGGCCCCCGGAGCGGAGTCGCGGATGAAGCCGGGTGCCGAGCATCGTATTCCAAACGACGAGGTTTCCACCGACGACCTCGCCGGTGATCGGTGTCGAGGGCTTGCGCCCAAACCATTTCAGCCGGCGCACCCTGCCCCACGGCCTCGACGGAATCTGTCCCCGCACCCACGAGAGCAGCGCCTGTCGCTCTTCGGCGGAAATGAGCAGAAAGTTCCGAAGCCCCGGCATCGGCGAATGCAGCGTCGAAAACCCCCAGCGCGTCCGGGCAAATTCGAGGAGCGACGTCGCATCCGAGGATCCGGCGAGAAGCTTCGGCTTCGCGGGCCTTCCGCGACGGCGGGTTTCCTCGTCGAGCATCCGAAGCAGGTGGTTGCTGCCGTAGCCTCCGCGCGCGCACCAGAGGATGTCGGGAGCATCGGAATAGACCTCGTCCAAGAGGGCCCGTGCACGCTCCTCGTGCGATCCTGCGAAGAACAGCCATTTTTTGCGGCACTGTGGGTGCACGCGGACGTCGAACCCTTCCGAGCGCAGCGAGTCCGCGCCGATCGACAGCTCGGCCTGAGGCACCACGGACGATGGAGCAACGATGGAAATCACCGGCTTCATGCTCCCTCCTCTTCCGAGAAGGAACGAATCCGATTCACGAGCTCGTTCATGCGGTCTCCGGTTCGCGACGAAACCCAGATGGCCTCCGCCGGATCCTCGCCCATCTCCTCAAGAATGCTGTTGGCATCGCGCCGACGTTCGGCGCGCTCCTTCTGGGTCTTGAGCCCATCCGTTTTGGTGAACACGATCTGAACGCCCACACCGCAGGAGCGCAGGAAATCATACGCTTCGCGGTCGAGCTGGCTCGGTCCATTTCGAGAATCGACGAGCAGGAGCGCCGCCTGGAGGAATTCGTCGGCCTTGAGGTAGGACTGGATGAGCTGCGCCCACTTGTTTCGGTCGGCCTGCGATGCCCGCGCATACCCGTACCCGGGAAGGTCGACGATGATCTTCGAGGAATCCTTCCAGTGGTAAAAATGAATCAACCGGGTCTTTCCCGGTTCGGCACTGACCTGGGCCAGGCGCCCTCCGATCATCGAGTTGATGAGCGAGCTCTTGCCCACGTTCGAACGTCCCACCATCGCGACACGCGGCTCGCGATGTCCCTTGAGGAACGGGCCCTTGATGAGCGTCTTCAACTGGTCGGAGTTCCCGACGGTCGCAATCCATTCGCCTGCCATGGACGAAGTCTATCGACCGGTACGGGTCTTGCCAATGGCGACGGCGAGGAGACCCCGCATGACCACCACTTTTCGCAAGCCCCTCGATATCGCGATCCAGGATCCCTCGGGCGAGATCCGCACGTTCAGACTGGCTCGAGAGACCTGGATCGGACGCTCTGCCGAGGCCCCGATCCCGCTCCGCGATCCGACCGTTCCCGCTCGAGCGCTATCACTCCTTCGCGCCTCCGAAACCGAGGTCTGGGTGCGTGCCGAGCCCGAGAGCCCTGCCCTGGAGCTCGGAAGCCTGAAGCTTCGCGATGCGTGCATCCCGGTAGGAGTCTCGCTTCGAGTGGGCGAGAGCGAGCTTCGGGTCCTGGATCGCGAGACCGAATCGATGCCGACCCCCGCTTTTCCATCGGGAACCAGGGCGTGGATCAGCGTCCACGCGACGGGCCGCGAGCTTCTGTGGAACACTCGTCGCGCCGCCAAGACTCCCCTTTCCGTATACCTTTCCGGAGAAACCGGTACGGGCAAGGAGGTGCTCGCGCACCTGATCCATGCCTGGAGCGATCGCGCCGCAGGAAACTTCGTTGCCCTGAACTGCGCTGCGCTTTCGCTCTCTCTCGTGGAAAGCGAGCTCTTCGGCCATGTGAAGGGCGCCTTCACCGGCGCCCATCAACCTCGCCCCGGGGCGCTCCTGCAGGCCCATAATGGAACGCTGTTTCTGGATGAAATCGGCGACCTTCCCGCCGACATCCAGGTCAAGCTCCTGCGCTTCCTCGAAGACGGCGAGCTTCGAGCCGTGGGCTCCGACCATGTCTCGCACGCCAACGTTCGCGTGATCTGCGCCACTCACCAATCCCTGAAAAAGCTCGTGGATGAGGGCAAGTTCCGACGAGACCTGTATTATCGCCTCGCTTCGGTCACGCTGGAAATTCCCGCTCTCCGACATCGGCCCGAGGACATCGGGCATCTGGCCACGCTCTTTGCCGCCGAAATGGGAAAGACCCTGTCGCGCCAGGCGCTGCTCCGCCTGCAAGCTTACTCGTGGCCCGGCAATGTCCGCGAGCTTCGCCATTCGGTCGAGCGCGCGTGTGCGCTGTCGAGCGAATTCACCAGCGTCCTGACGGAGTCCGCATTTGATTTCCTTCTGACTCCGGATGCCATTGCCACGGATCCTTCCGTCGAGTGGGGAGTTCCGATCCTGCGCCTGGACGAGATGGAGCGGCACCTGCTGCTCAAGGCGCTGCGGCTGACGACAGGAAATCGCACGGAGGCAGCCCGAATCCTGGGCGTCGCCCGAAGCACGCTCTTCGAGATGCTCAAGCGCCATCGAATCACGGGTCCGCGAAAAGCCCGGCCCGCCGCCTGAATCCGAAGCCCTTAACGAAGGAGGTACTTGTTGAAATAGACGTCCTTGACCTTGCCCGAAGGAAGCGTCGCGGCCACGCGCTCGCGGATGCGATCACGGATGATCGCCTTTCCCTCCGAGGTCATGAGGTCAGCCTTCGTCAGGTTGGTCAGCGTCGAGACGGACCCGACCACGAGCCCGCGGATGGGTGCCAAATTGGCTGAAACCCATCGACCGGTCTCGGCAGAGTCAAACTGGACCGAAACATCGACCTCGAGGAGTACTCCGCTCTCGCCTCGTTCGCCGTTGCCCAGCCCTACCAGCGCCAGCTCGAACTCGCCCAGATTGACGCTGGAATCACGAATGGCATCCAGAGCTTCCTTTTCCTGAATGTGGCGCTCGAGGACGGCCAGAGTACACTTCATCTCCTTGCAGTCCTCGAGCTTCTGCTGCTGCTTCGGACTTTTCGAGGCGACTCGCTTCAAAGCCCAGCCCGTCAGAGCCAGCGATCCGGACAGGAGCACCAGCGCAAGGATTGCCAGGGCTCGGCGGACGCTGAACCCCCCGCCCTTCAGGACCTGAAAAAATTCTCGGAACCCGGCCTTGAGAGTGGCCAGGAGGGTGTTCTTTTCGGGCTCGGACATGCTTCCTTCAGTGTATCAGGCGGCCCCGAAATGTCTAAAAATTGAGCCCTTCCGGCGTACCAGCCGGCGTGTTAGCGTGAGGGCCCCATGGAAGCCTTTTTCGACTTTGAAAAGCCCATCGTCAGCCTCGAAAAGAAGCTGCAGGATCTCCGTGAACTCTCCCGTCAGGAAGGCGTGGATTTCGGACGCGAAATTGACGTTCTGGAGAAGAAGGTCGCTCAGCTGATCGACCAGACTTACTCGAAGCTCTCGCCCTGGCAGAAAGTCCAGCTCTCCCGCCACCCCAATCGCCCCTACACCCGCGACTACGTCGACGCGCTCTTTCCGGATTTCATGGAGCTCCGGGGAGACCGGGCCTACGGTGACGATCAGGCCATCCTGGGCGGCATCGGCAGCTGGAAGGGCCAGCCGGTCCTCATTCTTGGCCATCAAAAGGGCCGCTCGACCAAGCAGAAGATGGAGCGCAACTTCGGCATGGCCCGTCCGGAAGGATACCGCAAGGCCATGCGCCTGATGGAGCTCGCCAACCGTTCGAAGATGCCGATCATCACCTTCATCGACACCCCCGGTGCCTATCCGGGCCTCGATGCCGAGGAGCGCGGCCAGTCGCAGGCCATCGCTGAAAGCATCCGAATGATGTTCGGTCTTCAGGTGCCGGTCATCGCGATCGTCATCGGCGAAGGCGGGTCCGGCGGAGCGCTGGCCATCGGCGTCGCCAATCGGGTGCTGATGCAGGAGTACGGCGTCTATTCGGTCATTTCTCCCGAGAGCTGCGCCTCGATCCTGTGGAGCGACTCGAGCCTGGCCGAGCGCGCCGCCGAGCGCCTCAAGATGACGCCTGCCGACCTCGTGCGGCTCCAGGTCATTGATGGCGTGATTCCAGAACCCCAGGGCGGTGCGCATCGCGACTGGAAAGTCGCCATCGAAAATATCGGCAAAGCCATCGACGAGAACCTGAAGCCCCTGCTCAAGACCATGTCCAAGAATCCTCAGAAGCTCATCGAGGAGCGGGTCGCCAAGTTCCGAAAGATGGGCGATGTGGGACTCCAGCAGGCAGCCTCTGAACCGCAGGGGGCCCGATGACGGCGCCCGTCCGGAGCATGACCGGCTTCGGAACGGCTGAGACCGAGGTCGGCGGCTCGAAGTTTCGAATCGAACTCCGCTCGGTCAACCACCGGTTCCTGGACCTGAAGATCCGACTGCCTCGCGAACTCCAGTCGCTCGAATCCCAGTGCCGCGCACTGGTGCAGTCACGATTCAACCGTGGCGCCCTCGAACTCAAGCTCGAGCGTTCGGCAGCCGACTCCGCGCCAGAAGCTGAATCGACCCTCGATGTGAACGAAGCGCGCGCCCGTGACGTGCTCCAGGCCTACCAGAAACTTGCCAGGATCCTCGGCTCGACTGAAACGCCGAGCCTGCGTGATCTCGCGCTCTTTCCGGATGTCATTCGCGCCCGCGGCGCCGAGGAGGCGGACCTTCAGGCGATCTGGAAGGAGAGCCTCGAACCGGGACTCTCGCGAGCGATGACCGCGCTTTTGGGAATGCGCGAGACCGAAGGATCGAATCTCGCGCGAGTGCTTCTCGAGGCCGTCCGCGGCCTGCGTGCCTCGATCGAAGATGTCGGTCGGCGGCGACAGGCGTCCGAAGCGGAGTTCAAGCGAAGGATCTCCGAGCGCGTGTCACAGGTCTTTGAAGCCCACCCGCTTCCGGCTCTTCCGAACGGCGAGGCGGTGGCCCGACAGCTGCTCGAGTCACGCATCGCCCAGGAGCTCGCACTGGTCATTGATCGGACGGACGTGCAGGAAGAACTGGTTCGCTTCGAAGGCCACCTGGCGCATTTCGAAAAGACCCTCGCCGAAGGCGGCGGGGTCGGCCGAAAGCTCGAGTTCATCCTTCAGGAGCTCGGCCGCGAGGTCAACACGCTCGGCAACAAGGCTCAGGACCTGGGCATCAGCGAACAGGTGGTTTCCGTGAAGGTTCGACTGGAACAGCTTCGCGAACAGGTGCTGAATCTGGAATAATGGAGTGATGACTGTGGATACCCCGGCCCGCCCTCCCCTGCTTGTCGTGATCTCGGCCCCATCGGGCGCCGGAAAAACGACCCTGTGCCAGCGCCTGCTGCGCGACTTTCAGGAGCTGCGACTTTCGATCTCCACCACGACTCGCGCACCGAGGGGCCAGGAACAGCACGGCCGAGAGTACTTCTTCACGAAACGCGAGGAGTTCGAAGCGCAGATCCGTGCGGGCGAATTTGCAGAATGGGCGCTCGTCCACGGCAACTACTACGGAACATCAAAAAAGGTGGTCTCCGAGTCGCTGGCGCGAGGCCATTCGGTCCTGCTGGACATCGACGTGCAGGGCACCGCGAGCCTGAAAAAGGCCTTCGGCGATCGCTGCCTCACCATCTTCATTGCTCCTCCGAGCATGGAAGAGCTGGAAAATCGCCTGCGAAACCGCGGCACCGATTCCGAAGAAAGCATCCGGCGCCGGATGGAAAACGCGCGAGGCGAGATGGCCCAGTCGCACCAATTCGACCATCAGCTCGTGAACGATGAGTTCGAGCAAACCTACCTGCGGCTCCATGCCATCGTCTCGCAGGCCCTGAGGGGTAATCGCTGATGGCCGCCAAGCACGCTACCGCCACGATCGACACGATCTGCAATACGATCCTGAGCTACTATCCCGAGGCGAAGCTCGACCTGGTCCGCAAGGCCTATGATTTTGCGGACCAGGCCCACAAGGGACAGATGCGCTCGAGTGGCGACCCCTACGTCATCCATCCGACGGACGTGGCCCAGACGCTCGCCGAGCTCCGGCTCGACATTCCG
>JBIIXZ010000063.1:0-12448 GCA_044347055.1 Bdellovibrionia bacterium
GGTCTTCGACTCCTGATTGCAAATGAAAGTCCTCAGGAGTTTGAAGCGAGAAGTCGACGTTGCGCAACCCAATATCGGGACGGAACCTCGAAATAAAAAAGCCCCCGAGCTGTGCTCGGAGGCTTTTTTATTGGCGTCCCCACGGGGATTCGAACCCCGGTTACCACCGTGAAAGGGCGGTGTCCTAGGCCTCTAGACGATGGGGACCCATGCGAAAGAGGAGCCGTTGAATTAAACCCGGTACGGATGCTTTTCAACCAGTAAAGTGGAGCGCCTCAAAATTTTTTAAAACCCACGCCAGCACTCCTGCTCCGGGAATCACCGCCCACGCCGGCACTCGATAGCGAAACTGAGCCACCAGACTGGCCGCCAGAACGACGGCAAGAACTCCGGCCTGTGCTCCTGCAGAATGACCCGTCTGAATCGCGAGACGAGTTCCCGTTCCGAAAACGCCGCCGACCACCGCTGGTACCGCACCGGCGACGAAAGCTGCAGGCCCTGCGGCAGCCCTCTTTTCCAGATGCCCCCAGACCCGGGGAATCACGAAGAGGCCGTTCACGAATGCAGCAGAAAACACCCCCGCAGTCGCCACGAGGGCGCCGACCAGGCCCATGACCTGAAATCCCAGAAAAGTGGCAGTAATCGTCACCGGACCGGGGGTGATCTGTCCCACGGCAAGGCCATCCATGAACTGGGCATGGGTCAGCCACCCCATCCTCCCCACGAAATCTCCTTCGAGCACTGGAACCACCGCCAGGCCCGTCCCGAAGACAAAGGCTCCGGCCTTGAAGCAGATCCAGAAGATCTGCAGCGCCTTCTGTCGAAGCTGCTCATCGGCCAACCCGAGGAGTGCCCAGCCAAAAGCGTGCAATCGGGCTCCGCTCCGCGCCAGGCGAAACCCAGCGTACGACAGCAGCCCGAAACCCAGGATCAGGGCAGGCTCGATCTGGGGGCGGATGGCAACCACTCCAGCGGAAATGAGGCCGATGGCCCAAGCCCGGCGGCTCTGGCGATACGGACGCGCCAGCTGGACCACCGAAGCCAGGATGACCGCAATGGCTCCGGTCTGGAGCCCCGACCAGAGCAGACCGGCCTTCGAGATGACCTCAGCCGAATTCTGGTACCAGGCCCCCATGCCGAGCACGAGGATGAAGGCCGGAAGGATGAACAGAAGGCCGCCGACCACGCCTCCGGCAACGCCGTGCCGGATGCTCCCGATGGCAATCATCATCTGGGTTGCCACCGGACCCGGAAAGAGCTTGCAGATGGTCAGCAGGTGCGAAAAGCGCTCGCGCGACAGCCACTCTCTCTTGCGCGAACACTCTTCCTCGATCATCGCCATCGCGGCGGCGGGCCCTCCAAAACCGAGGCACCCCAGGCGCAGGGCAACCTTAGCGAAGGCTTTGAAGGCCATCGCGGGCATCCAGCGCGGCAAGATCCGTGTAGCCGCCGATCAGCCGGTCATCCGCGAAAATCTGCGGCATCGTCTTCATCCCTGAGCGCTTCTCGAGCGCATCCCACGACGCATCATCCTCTTCCGAGAGGCGAATCTCCTCGAAGGAGATTCCTTTGCGCTGGAGCAGCGCCTTTGCGCGCTCGCAGTAGGGGCAATAATCCATCGTGTAGACCACTACTTTTGCCATAGCTTCAGCCCTGCCGTTTCCTGGAGCACCGTCTTCAGGAGTGATTTGACTTCGATGTCGCGCCCTTTGTCGTCGCGCCACTGCTGAAGCGCGGCATCGAACGAGAAGTGATAGGCCGTGCCGCGAGAAGCCAGGGCCACCCAGAGCTGGCGCACCGAGGGCTGGGCACTCAAGATGATCTTGGTGCGGTCCGGAAAAGTGATGGTCACGACGCCGAAAGCCTGTTCGCACTCGGCCACGTCCGGATCCACGTCTTCAAACTGCGCGGCGACCTCATCGAAGGTTTCCTGCACGCGCTTGCGATAATCGGCCTCGGGCCAGTCCTTGGAGTCCAAAAAAGCAGTCATGCCTCACTGAATAGCATGTTTGCGGCCTCCCGGAACAGGGCGCCGGAATGCCCTCTGCAGAACGTGCGGCATGACCTTCCGAATTCCCCGTTTGGCCCTATTGATCCTGATCTCGATGTGTCACTCGTCGCTGCCCACCGGTCGCGCCCTTGCCCGGGACGGAGTCCAGCCCGCGACGCCCACAGTGAGCGAAGTGGCACGAAAGGCGATGCCGGCGGTGGTCAGCATCCAGAGCACGAGGCAGCACGCCGCCGGAGAAAAACGCTCGCTGGGAGTGGGTAGCGGAGTGATCATCCGCGAGGATGGGCTGATCGTCACGAGCTACCACGTCATCGAAGGCGCCAATAAGGTCATCGTCAACCTGGAAGGAAAAAAGGAGACACTCCAGGCAAGGATCATCGCCGGCGACGCCAGGAGCGACATCGCCCTGCTGAAGCTTGAAAACGGCTCGCAAAAATTTGCGTCGCTGAAGCTCGGAGACTCCGATCGAGTTCAGGTGGGCGACCCGGCAATCGCCGTCGGAAATCCGTTTGGATTCGACCACACCGTGACATCAGGAATTGTCAGCGCACGCGGTCGAAATGGAGCGGCAATGGGGCCCTTCGGAGATCCGGGCCCGGACGTTGACGACATGATCCAGACGGATGCCGCCATCAACCCGGGAAACTCGGGTGGTCCGCTCCTCAACTCGGACGGAGAAATGGTGGGGCTCAATGCGGCGATCTTCTCGCAAAGCGGCGCATTCATCGGCATTGGTTTCGCGATTCCTTCGCGTGTGGTGCGGGAGATCACCGACCAGCTCCTCAAGAACGGCCGCGTCGTCCGGGGCTGGCTGGGGGTGACTGCCCAGAACCTCGACGACAACCTCGCCAAGAAGTTCAAGACCGAGCCTCGTGGCGCGCTCATCAGCGACATTCGTCCCAAGGGCCCTGCGTTCCAGGCCGGGCTGAAGCCGGGCGACATCATCCGATCCTTCGATAAACAGCCCGTGGCCAACTCGCCGGCGCTCAAGGCCCTGGCCACCAAGGCAGCCACCGGAAAGACCGTGGAGCTCGAATACGTCCGTGATGGAAAGCAGGCCACCGCAAAACTGCTGGTGCAGGAGCAGCCGCGGACCGACGACGAGGACGACGGCACCGAGACAGCCGGACTTGCCGCCATCCAGGAAAACAAGCCGCCACGCACTGCCGCAGATCTGGGGCTCTCGCTTCAGAATGTTCCGGCGGACCTGCGCGGCATGATGGGCCTCTCTGCACGGCAGGGAGTGCTGATCGGCCAGGTCACGCCAGGATCGGCAGCGTCCGAGGCGGGCCTCACTCCGGGAGACGTGGTGCTTTCATTCGAGAGCGAGTCGGTGGCGAGCTCGGAAGAAGTCACGGTGAAAATAGCTCGCTGGCTGAAGGCGCATCGCGCGCCCGATTCGATCCTGCTTCTCGTCCAGCGCGGACCGGGAGACAAAGTCTTCATTGCCCTCCCCGCTTCGTGATTCCTAAAAAAAATCCCCGCCCGGCCTGGGACCCGAAGGTCTTGCGCCGAGCGGGGCATGGCAACATCGGCCACACGGTCAAGGCCTAAGCCCGTCAACCGAGGGCGATGTTGAACCCCACGGTGCCGGTGAACACTTCGTTCCCGGGCGTGATGGTCAAGTCGGGGCGAATCACGAGCTGTCCGAGTTCGAAGTCCGCGCCCACGTTCGGATACATTCTCCACCTGGAACCGGGTCCGGCGGTTGTCGAGCCGAAGTCCATGGCATCCGCGACGGAGCGGTACGTGAAGTTACCGCCGCCACGAAGACTCAGTCGGAAATTCGACTCCGGAAACAGGTAGCCGATCTTCAGGTTCAGAGGAACCATCAGGTAGTTGGATCCCCCCTGGCCGATACGGGTGCCCCCCGGATCAGAGCCGAAGAAGTTCGAGTTCGGCTCGCCCAGGTGCGAATAAATCACCCCGGTCGACGGGCCCAGGTACCATCTCCTCGCGATTGCAGAGTCCTTGAAAAACGAGGTCAGGGCGTTCATTTCCACAATGATGGCCCCGGCGGCTCGCGAGTCGGTCTGGTCGAGAGCATCGTTGAACACCATCACGCCAGCCTGCGGCTTGATGCCCACCACCTCTTTTTGGATTCCCTTATCCGTCACTTCTTCTTCAGTTCGCTCGGTTCGAGCTGCAATCGTATCCTCCTGCGACCAAGCGGGCGTTCCGATGGCCAGGGAGGATACTAAAGCCAGCCCCGAAGCGAGCACGATCGAATTTTTCGTCTTGTGCATCATCGGAGTTCTCCCTTTGCCGCCATGTGGTGCAAGGGACGAACCTCAGGCCGGGCGTCATGGGTCGTTCGCTAAAACGAAACTACCTTCGCCCGGATTTTCCCGGAAAGGACTGCTCGGTGGAAGCTGCCTCGCCTCCCGGCAGGGGCTCGGAGGCCGTCTCAGCGCGCCCGACAGCAGACGGCGATGGCACCGGCAGCGGTGAGGCCACCGGCTTCAGAGGAGCCCAGATCAGCTCTGAATTCAGGGAATCGGCCACCTCACGAGTGGCCGGGCGAGAATCACGCCACTGGTCCACCCACTTTGCCAGTCCTGCCTGCCGCTTTCGGTGCAGATCCGGCGAAGCCTCCGAACCGACGGCGGGCCGAAACGGCGCGAGCGCCACAGTGACAGTCAGAAAAGACACGGCGAGGAGACTCCGTTCCATCACTCCATCTTATGCTATCCTTGAATGATGGGGAAGTTCCGGACGGCAGCCGTCCTGCTGGCACTCTCATCACCTCTTGCACTGGCGGCCGAACCGGCGACGACTGCGATCTTCACGCTCCAGTGCGGCACCGAATTCAATCGCAACTGCCAGCAGGCCGCCGAGCGCGTCGCCCGGCTGGTCGAGGCGAGAATCCAGGAGCAGGTTCTCCAGCCAGCCAAAAGCCTCGGCTACTATCACCTGAAGGACCTGCTGGTGGTACCTCAGCCCGGATCGTCCCCGAAGCTGAGTGCGGAAGATTTCCAATCCAGCCACCAGCCGTTTCCGGAGGTCTGCAGCCTGAATGGCAACCGATTCACTGGCGGAGCAGCCGAGGAGGAAACCAACCATCTGGGCCGGGGCTGCGGAGCTCCGGACACCATTGAGTGTCGCACCAGCTCGACGGGCGAGATCCGGGCACAGCTCATCGCGGGAACCGGCACTCGCGAGGAAGCGCACCTTCGCGGTGCATTCATCGAAGCTCTCGACTGTGTTTCTCGTGAGATCACGACGGAGATCCGTGATTCGAGAGAGCTGCGAATTCCGGGGGACGAAGCGTCGAACCCCTGCCTGAAGTTCATGTCCGAGAACGCCAGCATTCGGCAAAAGTTGACCGAGCTGGCGAGCAAGAACTCTGCCGACAACAAGACACGCTGTCGATTCACTCCTGAAGGAGGCTTCGAGCAGGCCGGATGCTATGCGGAATCCGCACTTGAGGCCTCGGACGCGCTCTTCGCCGCGGTTGCGGCGTGCGAGGCATTCCGACGAGCGGACCTCGGATTTCTTTCGCTCCAGCGCGACGTGCACTCGATCGAGTCTCGCCGGAAGCTCTGGACGAAGCACGCGGAAGAATGCTCGATGCGTCCGACCTGCGAATCCTTCGGCAACTGCGTCCATGGCAAGTACCGAGAAGAGATTCGAAAGCAATCGAGCCAGCGATTTCCGAAGTCCGGAGAGGGAGCAAAATGCAGGCTCTGAACCCGAAACCTGCTCTTCTGCTTTTGTTCGTGATGCTTTCCTTCTCTGCAAGAGATGCGCAGGCCATCCGTCCCGTGGATCCGATCTTTTTGGAAGAGGATTGCCAGCTGGAATCGGGAGTTCACCCCTCGGCAGTGAGCACCGAAGTGGAGATCGTCTCGTTCAATTCCACGATCACTCCGGGTGAAGTGCCGGTCGTGTGTCCGAAGGGCTTCCAGGTCGGCGAGCAGACCCACACGACCACAGGTGGAAGCTGCACGTTCCGCACCGCACCCCCCACCACGCCTGCAACCAAACTGTTCTTTTCGTGCAAGAAAAATACGGCTTCAGAGTGCTCTGAAACCGGTGGAACCTGCAGCGCGAAAGCAACGGTCCGGTGCGTGCCCATCGCCATGAAGGCTTCGACCCTGGCGGCAACGGAAAGGTGCAGGACGCCCGGACTCTATGGACAGATGAGCGCTTTGAGCTCCGCGCTTCTTGCCGGATCCCTGATGGGCCTCGGCACCGACACGCTCGCCGAGCTCCAGGGCGGAAAACCCATTCCGACGGCAGCGCCCGCTGCTGCAACCGCGAACCCCAGTGGCCCCGATGCACAGCAGGAGCCCGCGCCCGCACCTCAGAGCTTGAGCTTTCCCGGCAGGAATCGTCCCGTTAAGACGGCTCCCGCACGCTAGCGCCTGCTCAGGATTTCGCGGGCTGCGTCGTCGCCGAATCGGTCGCTTCGAAGTGCGGCATCTGCTTGGCCTTCGAAACCGGCTTCGCATTCCACAGCTTGGCTGCCATCCACAGGCCTGCACCCGCCACCGGAGCCATTGCCAGAGGCCAGTTGGACCAGTTGGCTGGATCCTTGGCAGCCTCGCCTGAGGGAAGAATCGACCCGTAGACGACGGCCTGGAGGCCGGTTCCGAGATAGACCATGCCGTCGATGAGGCCCACGGCAACGCCCACGTTCTTCTTGCCGCCGAAGTCCATCGACGCCGTACCCGAGAGCATCCCATGCACGCCGATCACGGCCAGCATCATGAAGCTGACGATCCAGCCGAGGGCCGGAGAGGTCAGGAAGCCGATCGCGAAAAACGAGCCCACGAACAAGATTCCATAGAGAATCGAGGAGACCGGTCCGCGGCGCGAGTGAAAGATCTTGTCGGAGATCGTTCCAGCAAAAACTCCGCCCAGGATTCCGGCCACGCAATTGGCGAGTCCCCAGTTGGCGGCAACGAACTGGGTCATCTGGCCCGTTTGCTTGGCAAAAATGACGTACCACTGCATGACGGCATTGCGCAGGAAGCCCGAGCAGAACTCGATCAACGCGATCGTCACGATGACCGGATCCTTGGCCATGCGCTTGGCGACTTCGAGGGCGCCGAGGCGTGGGCCGGTATCGCCGCTCGAGGCGTCACCCGTATCGAAATCCTTCAAGCCGACGTCTCCCGGAGTATCGAACACGAGGAAATAATCGATCACTGCGAATGCCAGCAGCAGCACCATCGGCACGAAGAACACCATGTGAGTCGGGGCGTTCTTGACGATCATGCCGCCGATATCGAAGGCGAAGTAGATGCCGAGCGAAATCAGGATGCCGAAAATGCCTCCAAAGGTGCCGCGCTCACGCAGGTGAAACCACGCTGCGTTGACCTTCACGATCGAGACGGCGCCGAAGCTCTGGAAATACATGTTCACGGCATAGCAAAGCACCAAAGCTGGAACGACCTGCTCCGAGGCAAGCTGCCCCAGCCCGTGCAGGTAAACCACGAGACCCATCGCGAGGTTCGCCGCGGCAGCACCGATCGCGCTGATGAGGATGGTCTTGCGGCCGCCCCAGCGATCCGTCAGCGGTCCGTTGATGATGAATGAGATGCCATACACCCAGGTTCCGACTCCGAAGATCGTTCCGAAATCCGCATTCGAGATCACGTCGCCGAGGGCGTTCTTCGCAACCGTCAGGTTGTAGCGGCCCATGTAGAGGAAGGCATAGGTCAGGCCCAGCGGGAGCCAGTTCCAGACTCGGCGGCGCAGGAACTTCGGCGCATGGCCGAGCTCCACCTTCGGCAGCCTGGCCAGCACGAAGGAAATGACCATGATCAGGATCAGGATGGGCAGGAACTGCTGAAAACTCTTCCAAAGCATGGAGGCTACTCCTGGGTTTTCTGGGGCGTGACGATCCTTACTCCAAGCCGTCCTTTTCCGGGAGGGGGAACTTCAACCGAAAGGGCGCGGTCGCCCTGAAGGAACGAGAGAATCTCTTGCCCCACCAGGTCTGCCGCAAAGGGCGAGAGAATCCCTCGCGACACCCACTCCTGGGCCGAAGCCACTCGGGCCTGGCGGACGAGATCCAAAAGCTGATGGGTCGTGGCAATGTGCCGAACGGCAATGCGCTCCTGGTCGGCGAGAATCCCGACAAAGCATTTGAGGAGATCCAGCACCTGGAGCTCGCCTTGCGAAGGATTTTCCTGTCGCGGCCCGCGCGGCGGGGTCGCGGCAGGTCCTGCTGCCTCGGCCTTGCGAAGCGCTTCCAGAAGCGACTCACCGGAATTCTTCAGCTCGCCCTTGTTCAGGCCGCGGAACGCAGAAAGGTGCTCCATGTCCTTGGGACGAACACGGGCCAGGTCGATCAACACGGCATCGTCGGCCACCCAGCGTCGCGGAAGATTCAAGGATCGAACGCGGGCCTCACGCCAGCGCATGAGCTCCAGCAAGGCGGAATAACTCACCGGATCCAGGCGGGCGCCCACGGCAAGCTTGGTGGCAAGCTCTTCCGGATCGCTTTCGTAGAGCTTGCGATCCTCCCACTTTGCGGTGAGGTCGAGCGCCCACTGGCGGCGGCCGCTGACGTCGAGCTGGCCCATGAGCTGCTCGGCAAGCTCCACCAGGTGCTCGACATCCGAATGCGCGTATTCGAGAAGCTGCGCCGGAAGTGGCCGCACCGACCAGTTCGTGCGGGCATGACCCTTTTTAAGCTGAACATTGAGGACGGACTTCAGGAGATTGCCCAGCCCTACCGAATCGCCATACCCACAGAGCGAAGCCGCAACCGCTGTGTCCAGGGAAGGCTTGGCCAGGGTTCCGAAAGCCGTGAAGAAGCACTCCTGGTCGCCCTGGGCGGCGTGCAGGATCTTCAAGATCCGAGGATTCTCGAGGATATCGAGAAAAGGACGAAGCTCGTCCCTGCCCTGCCTCCCGCGCTTTCGAAAAGCTGCGGCATCGATCAGCCAGGACTGGCTGCGCGTGGCCACCTGGATGAGCTCCACCGTGGGAAAGAACGTCGTCTCCCGGATGAACTCGGTATCGAGGGCGATGATGTCGTGGCGAGCCAGCTCTTCGGAAAGGGCCTGGATCTCGCGCGCCTGGGTCAGTGGTTCGCGGGTCTGAAGCATTTCGCCTCAGGTATTAGCCGCATCCTGCCAGTCGCGCCAGTTCCGACCGTGGCGAGGCTGCTTTTCGCCGCGATCCTTCCTGGCCTTGTTGCCGGGCTTGTCCTTCCGGACGTCGCCGTTACGGGCGGGAGCCGCATCTTCAGCGCCCGGCACGGGTGCTCCACCAGCCTGGGGCAGGTTGTTCGGTTCGTCGGATCCGTCAACCTCGATGGGCTGGCGGCCGAAGCCATGCATGAAGCGATCGTTCATCACGATATAGCCGTCCGGATGAGCCCCACCGCGTGAGTTTTCGTGGACCCAGTGAATGATCGCGCCGGACGGAGAGGGCTGGTAGCGCGGGGTCGGAGCATTCGAAGTGATGTAATCGCCGCAGGCTTCGACATCATCGCCGACCTTGGGCTGGGGACGGCCGAAATCGAGGTTGAAGACCACCTCGAGCGTGTCCTGTGGACGCGGGCCGATCTGAATCTCAAAGTGAGCGTGCGAGGGGCGGCTTCCGAGGATCCGGACCACACGGCCTTCGACTCGTGCACGCTCCAGGAACTGATTCGGAGTGACCGCCTTGAGGGTCAGCACTCGGGCATTGTCGATCGGAAGAGCCTGGCCTTTCTTGTCCTCGCATTTCGGAAGCTCGGACAGCTTGGCTTCGGCCGAAAAGCTGACGAAAAGGCTCGCGGCAACAATCGCAGAAAATACAAAACGACTCTTCTGGAACATCGGACACTCTCCCCTTGCGAGCGGCGATGTACCGAACAGAAATCCATTGCACAACAGTTATTTTCTAAATTGGAAAAACATCAGTCCAAAATGGAATAATTCTATGAACAAGCCCCCATCAAGCGAGATCAAGGATCAGGCTGCGCTCACGCGCGGAACTGCACATAACTCTCGAATGAGGACTCGAACTTCGGCCTGCGGAGAGACGAGGGTGAAATCGGTCTGCGAAGGATCATCACGGTAAAGTCGAAACGCGAAATCCACGATCACTCTGCGGGCCTCGGCTTCAGCTCGTCGATACTCCTCCAGATGAATCCGCGACCGAAACCAGAGGCTGGCATGGTGCTGGAGCTCCAGTCCGCAGGCGGGGGCGCTCAGCAGGGATTCGACATAATCCGCGAAGGCCTCCTCCTCGGCTTCCTGCTTCTGGCGGCGCTGCCGGACGGCCATGACCGGGTCAGGCTCGCGATCCGCCAGCGCCTGCTCCACCAGGGTGATTTCTGGATCGTCAGAAAGCGACTCGAGGATTCGGAGCCTTCCCTCCTCGTCACGAGCGAGCAGGATCAGCACGGTTCCAGTGTGTAGCATCTGAGAAACTTTTCGGACTGCGGCCGCAAGACGAGGAGAATCTTTACAAAGCGTAACCGTGCTTCAAGTGTCCGAAAGGACGCAGGAGTGCTACGACGAAGCCATGCGCTTCACGCTCCTCGACTTCGAAACGACCGGGCTCGACCCGCAGCATTCCGAAATACTGGAAATCGGCGCGATCCGGATGGTCCTTCAGTCCGATGGGTCGCTCGAGGAAGAGGATCGCTTTCAGGCACTCATCCAGCCCGAGCATGAAATTCCGTGGGTGGTGCAGAAGCTGACCGGCATCACTCCGGAGCTGCTCCTCTCTTCGAATGCACGCTCGCTGGACGAGATCATTCCCGAGTTCCTCGATTTCCTTCAGGACTCTCCGATCATCGCCCACAACTCCGCCATGGAGCAGGGCTTTCTCGATCACCAGATTGCTCCGCGCTCGGCGCGTGATTCATTCACTGTCTGGAATTCGATCGAACCGATGGCGCTGCTGCTGCCCGAGCTGGGCTCGCACTCGATGGAGACGCTTCGGAACTGGGCGGCGCTTTCGCATGAGGGGTCGCACCGGGCGCTGGAAGATTGCGAAGCCCTGCTGGCCCTGCTCCAGCGCGGGCGTGAGTTCCTCATGACGGAACGCCCGTGGATCTCCGGCCTGGTCTCGCAGTACCTCGGAAACTCGGATGACTGGCCGTGGGCCTGGTACTTCCTTGACCATCTTCCGCACCACGTCCTCGAGGCACCGCTTCCGGAGAAGATGATCCTTCCGGACCTCCGAGACCTGAAAAAGCGGGATGAGGCGCGAGTGGCCGATGCCGCCGGAGAGAGCCTTCTGAAAAAGGCGGACCTTGAAGTCTCGTTGAAGGCCGGAGCTGAGAAGCTGGGGCTGGAGCTTCGACCTCAGCAGCTGGCCATGTCGAGCGAAGTGCTTGGCGCGCTCGCCGGCAGAAAGCGGGTAGCCGTCGAGGCCCCCACCGGAACCGGCAAGTCGCTGGCCTACCTGCTGCCGGGCGTGCTGCGCGCACGAGAAACCGAAACCTCGCTCGTCGTCTCGACCCACAGCAAGTCGCTGCAGGACCAGCTTCTCGAAAAGGACATCCCGAAGCTTGCCGAGATCCTGGGCACGCCGGTTCGTGCGACGACGGTCAAGGGACAGAACAACTACCTGTGCCTGCGCAAGCTGAATGAAGTGCTCGCCACAGTGGGATTCACGGACCCCGTGGATCTTCGCTGGAGCGCCACTTATCTTGCTGCCCTCTCGCATGCAGTTCCGGTCGTGGAGCTCGACCGAGTCTCGCGGTACCTTCGGGGAATCTTTCCAGCTCTCGATGAATGGATCGATCGCGTGAGGTCGCATCACACGACCACGATGGGGCCGACCTGTCCCTACTACAAGCAGTGCCACTTCTTCGATAGTGCCCGCCTGGCACATGATGCGGAAGTGATCGTGGCCAATCATGCCCTCGTCTTCCAGTGGCCCTCGCACCTGCCACAGATTCGTGACCTGGTCCTGGATGAAGGGCACCACCTCGAAGATCAGCTCACCAAAACCCTCACGGCCTCCGTGTCGGAAGAGGAGCTTTCGGAGGCGTGTGACCGCCTCGCCCGCAAGCAGGGCACGCGCCGCCTCGGCGACGGCGCAGGAATCGCCAGGCTCCTCGACAACCTGAAGTGGGATGACTTTCTCGAGCGAACCGACGAAGTGCGCTCGAGAATCCTGCATGTCCGCAATGCAGTGCCGATGCTCGTTCCTCACTCGGAAGGTTCGGAAGGATTCGAGCAATCCGTCGTGCTCCAGCGGGGCTCGCGCCAGCGCGGATCGGAAGCCGCGTGGAAGACCCTGGATGAGCTCCGCGCCGCAGTGAAGGACCTGGACGCTTTCCTCACGCAAACCTTGCAACGCTGCGAGGGCCAGCGTCCTTCGCTGGATCTCGATCTCCTGAAGACGCACCAGATGCGCTTCAATGCCTTTGTTTCGGCGTTCGATTCGCTCGTTTCTGATGACGCCAACTTTCTTCGCTGCCTGTACTGGCACCCGCGAGAAGCCCTCTGGCGCTTTGATGTGGCGCCGATCGAT
>JBIIXZ010000064.1:0-12441 GCA_044347055.1 Bdellovibrionia bacterium
ACCTGATTTTCGACCTCGCTCAGGCGTTCCTGGCGCTGCGAGAGCAGCGATTCCAGGCGCCACCACTGAATGACTCCAGGGCCCGCGATCCACGGATTCAGGATGCCGGAAAGCAGGACAAGCCATGCCCCGAAAAAGGCAAGCCAGACCCGATGGGGGTTCCACTCGAAATGGTGTTTCGACATCCTGTCGTTTCCCTTCTGGAGAGCGCCGCTTCCGGTCGACGCTCCGAGGGATGTCATCCCTTGCGGAAAGTCGACAGCCCCGGAAACCGGGCCTTCTCTCCCAGCCACTCCTCGATCCTGAGGAGCTGGTTGTACTTCGCCATGCGATCCGTTCGCGAAGCCGAACCGGTCTTGATCTGGCCGCAGTCCGTTCCTACTGCCAGGTCCGCGATGAAGGCATCCTCCGTCTCACCACTTCGGTGCGAAGAGACCGCCGAATATCCGGCAGCTGCCGCCATCTTCATGGTCTCGAGCGTTTCCGTCACCGTCCCGATCTGGTTCAGCTTGATCAGGATGGAATTCGCGACCTTTCCGTCGATTCCTTTCTTCAGGAAAATCGGATTGGTCACGAACAGGTCATCTCCGACCAGCTGGCAGCGCGAGCCCAGAGCCTTCGTCAGCTCCGACCACCCTGCCCAGTCATGCTCTGCAAGACCGTCTTCAATAGACAGGATAGGATACTGATCCACCCATTGGCTATAAATCTTGATCATTTCGGACGCAGATCGCGTCCTTCCCTCAAACGAATACTCGCCGGCCTTCGGCGAGAACTCGCTTGCAGCGCAGTCGAGCGCCAAGAAAATGTCTTTTCCAGGCTGGTATCCTGCCTCGCGAATCGCGGTCAGGATGAGCTCAAGCACCTGCTGGTGCGGATTTTCTCCCGGAATGCTCGGAGCAAATCCGCCTTCATCGCCCACTCCGGTCGATAGGCCCTTCGAGTGCAGGATCTTCTTCAGGCGGTGGAATACTTCCGCCCCAGCGCGAAGTGCGTCGGAGAATTTTTGGAATCCTGCCGGCACGATCATGAACTCCTGGATTGCGAGTCCGTTGTCGGCGTGCTTGCCGCCATTGAGGATGTTCATCAGCGGCATCGGAAGTGTCGTCCCCGCTCCACGGAAATCAGCGGCGATCTGCTGCCAGAGCTGCTTTCCGGAAAGCTGCGCACGGAGGCGCATGGCTGCCATGCTCACGGCGAGGATGGCGTTGGCTCCAAACTTCGATTTGTTCGGCGTGCCATCAAGCTTCAGCAGCGCGTCGTCGAGATGCTTCTGGCTCTCGAAGGACTTTCCGACGAGCGCCTGAGCGATCGGTCCGTTGACGTGCGAGACCGCCTTCAGCACTCCCTTGCCGCCGAAACGCTTTGCATCGCCATCGCGGAGCTCCAGCGCCTCGCCCTCTCCGGTCGATGCGCCTGAAGGAACCATTGCGCGGGCCATCTGGCCGCCGGAGTACACTTCGGCTTCCACTGTCGGAAAGCCACGAGAATCCATCACTTCACGGGCAACGATGCGGTCGATCTTCATTTCGAATTTCCTCGAGAGGAGTTGCGGATCTGGTTCAGTGCGTCCATTGCCGCGAGCTTGTAGGCCTCTGCAAGCGTCGGGTAATTGAACACGGAATTGATGAAGTAATAGAGGTCGCCATTCAGCTGCATCACGGCCTGCCCAATGTGCACGAGCTCGGCTGCGTTGTCGCCCACGATGTGCACGCCCAGGACGCGGAGCGACTTGCGGTCGAAGATCATCTTGAGCAGGCCCCAGCGGTCGCCCACGATCTGCCCGCGTCCCACTTCGCGGTAGCGGGCATGACCGACCACGATCTCGAGCGACTTGTCGGCGCGGCAGTCTTCTTCCGTTCGGCCGACCATCGACACTTCAGGAATCGTGTAAATGCCGTACGGAAAGATTTCCGGCATGCGATACAGCTCGCGGCCGTCCTCGATGCGGAATGCATGGCACGCGGCGATGCGGCCCTGCTCCATGCTCGTGGAGGCCAAGGCAGGAGAACCAATCACATCACCGACTGCATACACATTGGGCTGCGACGTGCGGAAATGCTCGTCCACTTTGAGCAGGCCGCGCTCATCCGGCTGGATGCCGACGGCCTCGAGTCCCATGTTCTGGGTGTTGCCCTGCCTGCCCTGCGCCAGAAGCACCGCCTCAGCCTTGATCTTCCGGCCGTTGTTCAGGTGCACGGTGGCGCCCTTGCCGCCCGGAAGACTCTCGATCTTCACGGCCTCGGCCTCGAGGACGACCTCCATGTCCTGCTGCTCGAAGCGGCTCTGGAGGTGCTCGACGATTTCACGATCCACGGAAGCGAGGATCTCGTTGCGGCGGTCGACGAGATAAACCTTGGTGCCCGCGGTCGAGAAAATGCTCGCGTACTCGCAGCCGATGATTCCTGCTCCCAGGACCACCATGCTCTTCGGCACGCGTTTTAGGGAGAGAATGGTATTGCTGTCGTGGACCACCTTGCCGTCGACCGTGAATTTCGAGACCGGGCGGGCTCCGGTGGCGATGATGATGGTGGATCCTGCGATCTTCTGGCTCTCGCCGCCATGCGGTCCGGTCGAACGAATCTCGACATCGTGGGCGGAGAGGAGCGAGGCCCGCCCCGAGTAAATCCGAATGCCATGAGAATCGTACTTCTCGCGGATGATCTGGGATTCTTCCTCGACGACCCGGTTCTTGCGCTTGAGCAGGCGCTTCATGTCCGGAAGAGCGACCTTGCGGGCCGATGCACCCACGTCTTCGGACTCGCGCCCGAGGGTTCCGCGCGAACTCAGCGACCAACGGTAGACGGATTCACGAAGCGACTTCGAAGGCATCGTGCCCCAGAGGAGGCATCCGCCCCCCAGCATGGGAAGATCGTCGACAATGGCCACTCGTTTTCCCGCACGGGCGCCCTGCAGGGCTGCCTTCTGTCCGGCGGGACCGGATCCGATGACAATCAGGTCGTAGAGCATTGGCCTTAGTCTTAGGCCACGTTCTGGTTTTTCTCAATCTTTTGGCGGACCCATTCGGGCATTTGGAAGCCCTCCCGCGGAAACGGCAGGCGGTTCAGCTCGATCTCGTCATAGAACGACGGCAGGACGCCCATGGGCACGTGTTCACCGAGGATCTTGCCGTCCGGAGCCCTGCCCGTCTGGATGAAGGCGTAAATATCGCGGAGACTGTACCGTCCGTGCTCGTCCACATCCGGCACGACCTCGGAGATGTTCGTGATCTTTCTCGATCCGTCGTTCATGCGCTTGATCTGGACGACGATGTTGATGGCGGACGCGATCTGGCGGCGGATGGCCATCACGGGAACGTTCGTGTCGCCCATCATCGACAAGGTCTCCAGGCGAACGAGCGCGTCATATGGAGTGTTGGCGTGCGTCGTGCCCATCGAGCCACCATGACCCGTGTTCATCGCCGTGATCAGATCGAGGGCCTCGGGCCCGCGGACTTCGCCGACGATGATGCGGTCGGGACGAAGTCGAAGCGCCGACTTGATGAGATCACGAATCGTCACGGCGCCCTTTCCCTGGGGGTTTGCCGCCTTCGTTTCGAAGAAAATGCAGTGATCGGCCTGGATCTTGAGCTCGGAGGCATCTTCGATGACGAGCAGCCGCTGGGTCTTCGGCACTCGCGATCCGAGGACGTTCAGGAGCGTGGTCTTGCCGGAGCCAGTGCCGCCCGAGACGATCGTATTTTTGCCAAGATACACGCAGAGATCGAGGAAACGCGCAGCGTCCTTCGAAATCGTGCCTTTGGCGATGATGTCCGGAAAAGTGGGAACGAAGCTGCCGAATTTTCGAATCGACAGGCTGGTTCCGCGCCGCGAACACGGTGGCAGAACGGCATGAATACGGCTTCCGTCAGGAAGGCGGGCGTCGAGCGTCGGGTGCTCCTCATCGATGCGCCGACCCACGAACTGGGCGATGTTTCGAACGGCTGCCTGGAGTGCCTGCTCGTCGATGAACCGAACGTCCGTCTTCTCGAGCAATCCCTTGCGCTCGATGAAGACCTCGTTGGGACCGTTGACCAGAACTTCAGTCACCGACTCATCGTCCAGCAGGTGCTTGACGGGCGCGAGGAAGGTCGCGACCGACTGTTCGAAAATTCCCACTCAGGATTCCTCTCGGCCGAATTCGCGCACGACCACATAGCCCTCGGCGCCGTTCACGGGGCAGTAGAATCGGAATCGACCCGGCTGGTCGGGGGTGAAGCTCAGCTCCTCGATGGACTGGTTACGCACCTGCTTTCGAACGTTGAAACTGTCCATCATGATGCAGAGAGAGTTCCGGGAGGCTCCCGTCACGTACATCCGGACCGGAATGTCCTGGGTGACGAATACGGTGCGAGGAAAGAAGCCGAGATCACCGGCAATGACCGCCACTTCCTGCACGCCGTTCCTTCGAGCGGTGCCGAGCGGCTGCGGTTCACGATCTGTCGCGCTGGGCCGAGCCGCCGCCGAGTGCGTCGAGATCAGGTCGGTATTCCGATCAGCCCGTCGCAACGACGCAGGAGCGCGGACCAGGCTCGAATCCACGGCAGGAGAATTCACATCCTCCGAATCATCCGATCGAACCATCTCGGAAGACCTCATGATCCGGCCCCGGCTGTCCGTATACTCGCCGAACCGCGAAACCGGCTCCTTGTGGTCCGGATCGAAAACCCCGGCCGCGCGAGCCGAAGGAAGCGTTGCCGCAAGCCCGAGGGCGATCATCGAAAACTGGAAAATGCTGCTCATGTTTCTGGTCCGCCGTTCCATGGTGAACTCCTCCTCACTGCCTTTTCGGCACGGGCGTCCGGGGGCTTGAGGAGAATGTCCGTTCGGACACATCCGAACCGCTGCAAAGGAGGAGTAGACTGGAAACATGCGCCTCATCTGGAGCCTGTCGATTCCTTTCGTGACCCTTGCCGGCTGGCACCTTGCCCGCGCAGGGGCTTCGGGCTGGTACTGGTGGCTGGGCACACTGTATGCCCTCGTCGTCCATCCGATGGTCGACAATTTCCTGACTCCCCTCTCCCCATCGAACGAGACCCCCCGAAAGCAACGCCTGTCCGATCTGCTGATCTGGATGAGCCTTCCGGTCCAGGCGTACGTTCTGTTCACGGCATTGCGCCTCGCCTCCGGAACGAATCCGGAGTCAGGAGCATTCTGGGGAATTGCGGTCTCCTGCGGGATCAGCGCGGGAGCCTATGGCATCACCGCGGCACACGAGCTGATCCACCGCTCCTCGAAACTGGAGCGCTCGCTGGGAATCGGCAATCTGGCGCTCTGTGCGTTCGTTCATTTCAGGGTCGAGCACGTGTTCATTCATCATCGCTGGGTGGGAACCCCGGAAGACCCCGCCACCGCCCGGCTGGGCGAGAGTCTCTACTCGTTCTGGTGGAGATCGATCTGGGGGGGCCTGACGCGCTCCGTTCGGCTGGAGCTTCGACGAGGTCCGTGGAATCGAGCCGTTCGGGACTTCGGAGCGGAGATCCTGCTGGCTGCGCTCGTTGCGACCGCCTTCGGAAGTCTCGGCCTCATCCTTTTCGTGACCCAATCACTGATTGCATGGCTCCTGCTCGCCACGGTGAACTACCTCGAGCACTACGGCCTCGAGCGCCGCGAAACGGCTCCCGGAGTTCGCGAGCCGCTCGCCGCAAGGCACTCCTGGGAGGCCCGTCACTGGATGACCAACGCCGCACTCTTCAACCTGGGACTCCATCCGCATCACCACCTTTCGGCGAACCAGCCCTATGAGCGACTTTCTCCGTCAGAAGGCTCGCCACAGCTTCCGTTCGGTTACAGCCTCGCGCTCCTGGTTGCGCTGGTGCCACCCCTTTGGCGCAGGATCATGGATCCTCGCGCTCGCGAAGCCATGGAAATTCCCGTTCAAGCTCGCGCCTCCAGCCAGTAGACTGGTGGCATGCTTGCAACGCTCAAGGCTTCACGGTCGACCTGGCTACCTGTCTTTGTCCTCGCGCTGCTCTGTTACATCCTGACCTGCTCACCTTCAGTGAACGGCGGCGATAGCGGCGAGCTGATCAATGCGATCTGGACTCTCGGAATCGCGCACCCGCCGGGCTACCCCCTCTTCACGATGACGGCGCACCTTTTTGCGAAGCTGCTTCCCTGGGGAGACGTCGGATTCCGCATCAACCTGTTCTCGGGAGTCTGCAATGCCGGAGCGGCAGCCATTCTCGCGGCGCTCGTCCATGACATCACGAAGAACCGCTGGGGCGGCTGGTTTGCCGGCATCCTGATCGCCTTTTCTCCGCTCTGCTGGCAGTACAGCGTGATCACCGAAGTCTTCGGACTGAACCAGCTCCTGATCTCGGCATTCCTTTTCCTCTACTGGCGCCAGCTTTCCGCATGGGAAGCGCCCTCCTCCGGAATCGCCCCAGCAGCGCCTCTCTCGAAAAAAGAAAAGCGGAGGCTTCAGTCCTCGCCAGCTCCTGAAGCGCCGGCCGCGCGAATTTCGAAGACCTGGCTCCTGCTCTGCTTTGTTGCCGGCCTCGGAGCGTCGCACCACCACACGGCGATCCTGATCGCCGGACCGCTCCTGCTGTACATGATCTACTTGCACCAGAAACTCGGCGGATCCGCGCTGCGCGCCTTCGCGGTCTCGATTCCGTTCGGGCTGCTCGGGATGACCCCCTACGCCTACATCCTGATTGCCGCGCAATCGGTTCCGAAGATGGCTTGGGGAAACACGAGCACCTGGGATGGATTCCTGATCCACTTTCTCCGGACCGAATACGGTACTTTCCAGCTGGGCAATGAGCTCACCGGAGACGCCGGACGGCTCTTTTACCGCCTCTGGCACTTCGTGAAGGTGCTTCCTGCCCACACCTTTCTCGGAACCGGCGTGCTGGCGCTCGTGCTTGCGTTCCGGAGCTCCACCGACCGCGCATCGACCCGCTTCCTCCGTTCGGCCGGCGCGTCGTTCGCTTTCGCGACCCTGTTCTTTTCGTTTCTCGCCAACCTCTCGCTTTCCACTCCGCTCGGAATCGAGGTGCAGTCCCGCTTCTGGCTCCTGCCATTGATTTTCATCAGCCTTGCAGCTGGAATCGGAGTGAGGCTGTTGCCCTATTATCGCCAGGTCGTGGCCGTTGCAGCCGTGGCGCTCATCGCCTGGGGATTCACGCACGAGAACCAGCGTGGAAATCGCAAGTTCGAGAATTTCGGCATCCAGGTGCTGGAATCGCTTCCGAAGGATTCCATCCTGTTCTTCGAAGGCGACCACACTTTCGGAACGCTCTATTACGCGCAGAATGCACTCGGCATCCGTCGTGACATCGACATCATCCACCTGAACTTTCTCTCGCGAGGCTGGAGCCGCCGCTGGGCCAAAGCCAACTATCCCCGCGTCCATCTTCCTGCAAAAGGAAGCGGCACCTACGGCCAGGTCGGCTACAACCTCAAGGATCTCGTTGAGACCAACCGCGGGCCTGGTCGTGAAATTTTCGTCCTGAACGCGATACGCCCCTGGGACACCTCGCTGAACGAAAACTACCGGCTTTCGCCGTGGGGAATGTCCACGTGGATCGTGCCGAAGTCGATTCCGGAGCAGGACCTCATCGGCACCTGGTTTGCGGCCAGCGAGCAGTTCTTCTCCAAGCCCTGGTATTCGGCCAGAAAAAACCAGCCACTCGGATCCGTTCCCGGCCAGCAGTGGGAAGACGTGATGCTGAATGACTACCTGAATGCCCGCCACAACTTTGCGGTCGCGGCGCTGGCGGTGGCAGGACAAACGCAGGACACGGCCTTCAAGCAACGGGCGGCAACGCTTGCCATTTCGAATCTCGAAGCGATCCAGGGAGCGTTCGAAAACCATTATCCGGTGTACTGGAAGAACCTGGGCCTCAGCTACCGCGAGCTGCTGCCGATGAATCCGGCACTCCAGCCGAAGCTGGTTTTTGCCTGGACCAATTACCTGAAAGTGAGCCGAAGCTCGGATCCGCAGTCTCCGGCCCTGGAGCAGGAGCTGCGGCGCCTCGATCCGAACTGGAAGCTCTGAGCGGCTCTTCCTAGAATCCGCGACCGGGCATGTGCGGGGGCGGACGCCGCGGCTTGACCTTCAATCCTTTCGGGCGAAGGGCATAGTGGAGCTTGCTGCGAGGGCGCGTGTCCGGATTGATGTAGACCTGCAGATCGTCGCGGCGCAGCTTCTCCAGCTCGTTCGTCAAATCAACGTAGGTCATCGCCCAGCCGGTCTTTTTCTCGAACTCCGCGTCGCGCTTGCGCAGCTCCTTCAGCAGGCTGTCGCCCACCTGGTTCAGGAGCGCGAAGCTCTTGAACACCGGCTTGGGGATGTCCTTCGAGAAGTCCGACAGTCCAAAGACCGTGCGAACCAAAGGCCAGAAAATCGTCCTTCGCGACGGCCAGACGAAGCCACCGGCGAACTTGGACTTGCCCGTGTCCACGAGGCCATAGTTGAGCTCATTCACCCAGCGGAGCATCTCGGAAAGGATGACGTCCTTCATCCGTGAATCGCGCGTCAGGCTGAGGTCTCGGAATTCCGCGACGATCTCGAAGCGAGGATCCACTTCCATGTCGGCAGGCTCGAAGGTTTCTCCACCATGGAGCTGGAATCGATCGAGGAAGTCGCGGTCCACCGAGATCGTGGAGGGATAGGCCGGAACGATCCACCTTCCGCCGGAAGCCTCCTCGTAGGCGTAACGAGCCACCTCCGCGCAGGACAGCGCGGAATGATCCTCGAAGTCGAAGTCGTAGTCGTACGGAATCGGCTTTCCGGAGGCAATCGCATCCGCCGTCTTGCGGTGCATGAAAGCGGCAGCCTTGCCGGCAAGTTCTGGATCGCGCGGACGAAGCAGGAGCAGACGCGCGTTCTCGTTCCTGAGGGCAACGTCCATCGCATAAAACGAAACCCCTTCGCCCACGTACGATTCAATCGTCTGGGGTTTTCGAGTCACCGGATCGCGGTCCACGAAAACAATGTGGCTGAACTGGCTGTTCACGCTTCCGATTCGTGAGATGAGCGCGCTGAGGTAGCTCACTCCGCGTGCGATCATGATGTCGCCGGGGAGGAACTCGAGTGGCCGCGCTGGATCCGCCAGCTGGAGCTGGTAGTGCGAAGGACTTTCCATCATCGGTACTGGAATCTTCTTGAAATCCACCTTCACAGGATCCAGCGGACGAACCTGGTTCATGCGCTCACCGAGATAATCGACGAGAAATCGCACCAACCGGAAAGTATTCCGCATTTCCATGGCGCAGTCGCGGTCCACTTCCGGAAGTCGCGCATGAAGCGCCAGCTGCAGCTTCCAAAGCCCGTCGATGACCATTCCGGGACGCGAGCGAAGATCCGTGTCCTGCAGCTCCGAGGGCGTGAGCGTCCGCACACCTGCCTCCAGCTCTCGTAGAAAGGGCACGCAGCTTCGAGAATCGAATGACGAGCCGGATACCTGCGACTGAAGCTCGGAGATGGCGCTCATCACGCCATTCCGGAAATCCGGGGGCAAAAAATCAGCGCTCGATGGGCCACGTCCGGAAAGCCTTCCTGAGGAGCAGGCGCCGCCCCAGGCACCGAACAGGATCACCCACCCGACGACCTTCAGTCGTGGACTCATCGCCATGCTTTTACCGTCCTGTTCCCAGGCGGAACCCCGCCGTCACCAAAATATCCGAGTACTTCACCTCGGTCGAAGCCGCGCTCGAGAGCGTATTGAGCTGCAGGCTGTAGTGGCCACCGAGCTGGAGCCCGATTCCAGGAATGAGCGGAATGTCCATCACGAGACCACCGAGGCCTCCGAAAGCGGATTTCTTCAGGCCGGCCGCAGGCGATTCCAATCCGTAATCATAATAACCTCCCAGCTCGAGGCGAATTCCCGGTGCGAGCCGATAGCCGAAAAGCAGAGGAAGCATCAGCGACTTGCGCGAAGGAAGCGTCGTCGACTGGGTCTGTCGATCCAGCGTGATTCCCCCCATGCGCATGCTCAGCGAACTGGTCAGTCGACCATAGAACAGGGCACCGAATCCGGTTCCCCAGGAATCGGCCTTCGAAGTCGAGCCTCCTTCCAGGAGCGAGCTCGAAGTTCCGGCACCCAGCAGATGCACGTCGATATCCGCTCGAGCCTCGGCGCCGCCCAGCAGTGGGGCCCCGGAAACCAGCAGGAGCGCCAATAACCTGTTGAATCGTCCCATGATGAAGCCTCCTGATTGAACCCTGCTGTTCCTCGTGATGGAATTCAAGCTGAAGTTCATGAAGCTCCTGAGAATCCTCCATCAAGATGACAGCCTCGTGGCGGTGCAAAAACCCGCCGGAATGCATGTTCATCCACCCGAAGATCCGCGGCATCGAATCTCACGTGAGCAGAATTGCATGAAGCTGCTCCGGAGCCAGCTCGATCGACCGGTGCACCCCGTGCATCGGCTGGACCGTGCCACTTCGGGCGTGCTGCTCTTTGCCCTGAATCCTGAGGCTGCCTCGGCCCTGGGCAGGCAATTCCAGGAGCGCACGGTGCGGAAGACCTACCTTGCCGTCGCACGCGGCCATCTCCCTGAGTCGCTTCGCCTCGATCGCGTGCTCAAGGATGCGGGCGAGGCGGTCACCGAGATCCGAAGGATCGGACTGGCCGAGTTTCCCTGGCAGAACGAGCGGTTCTCGACCAGCCGCTATTCGCTCGTCTTCGCTCACCCGCTCACCGGGCGCATGCATCAGATCCGGCGCCATCTGGCCGGGGCAGGACATCCGCTGGTCGGCGATACGGTCTATGGCGACGGCGAACACAATCGCCTTTTCCGTCAATATTTCGACATCCAGCAGCTCTGGCTCCACGCCCACTCGCTGGAATTTCGCCACCCGGTCTCCGGGGCAAGGCTGATCCTTCGTGCGCGTTTTCCGTCCTCCTGGCATCCGCTTTTTGACGCATTTGGTATTTGCCCTTGGCAGGGTCCTTCGGGACAATGTGGGCCGGAGACGTGATGATCCGACTTGCAGCAATCGTCCTCTGCGCCATTTTCGGGACTGCGGCACTGGCCGCAGGCGAAGCGTCGCTCGAGCAGAAGATCCAGCGCATGGACACCTCCACGCTCCTCGAATGGGCGCAAAACCTCGAACAGACCTGTGCCGGTAATGCGTGCTTGGGGCTGGGGGCCGCCGAGCAGGCAACTCGCGCTCTATCGACAACGCTCCAGGAACGATTTGCCGAAGAAGCAGGCGACACGCTCGACTCCATCCCGCTCTCGCGCTGGACCTCATTGATCGAAAACCGCTCGGACGCCGACCGCTGCCGGCTGCTTCGAACCGCGTTCGTGCTATCGCTCGTGCAGGGAGGCAATCCATCCCATCCTTCGTGGAGGCTCTTTACCCACGAACGGCCGCTGGCGGCACTGAGCCGGCTGGGCCATCGCCCGGCACCGGGCAGTTCGCCCATCTGTCCGGACTATTTCTTTCCTGAATCCGACGTCCTGGATCTCGCCCTCTCGCGCGGAGAGCGCCTCTTTCGAAGTGCTCCCCTCACCCCCGTGGAAGCCGCGTCGCGCGTGCGCTCGATCCAGCAGCGCTATCTATCGCGGGGTGGCGTGAGGCGTGATCCTGCCGGTTAAGCGGCGCTCCTGCGGCGACGACTGCCCGAAGCAACCGAATCCTGCCGCTCCTGTTCAGCACGCACCACCCAGACCGGACAATCCGCCTCGCGTGCCACGATGCGGCTCACGCTGCCCAGAATCAGCGCACTCCAGCGACTGGACTTTCCGGCCACGGCAATCCAGTCCGCTCGATTCTTTTTCTGGCTTCGAAGGATCGCATCGGCTGCGCGCGGAGAGTTGCTGTCGATTTCGATCGTGCATCTGACGCCCTGGCGCTCGAAAACCTTTTTGAGCTCGGTCAGTTCGCGCATCCTGGCCTCGAGATCCCTGCGCCACTCTCCCCAGGTCATGGGGGCAACCGGCCCACTCCAGTCTCCGGGATAGATGTCGGCGGTCGGTCGGTAGCCCGCCACCGGAAACTGGGCTGCGGCGTGAAACAGGTGCACGGCAGAGCTCATGTTCTTCGCCCAGGAAGCCACCTCATCCACCAGCCGCTTCACGTCTCCTTCGAGGTCGACGGCAAGCAGGATCTTTTTCGGCACTCGGGCCGCAACCCTCACGCCCGGGCCCCGTGCGCCCGCCTTTTTTCGAGGATGATGCCTGCCCACCACAAGGACCGGAATTTCAGACCGCAGCAGCAACGTTTCTGCAAAGCCACCGATCTTGCCGCTCTTGCGTGCACGAGGCAGCCGCTGGAGCACCAGCACCTCGGCATCGCTCTCGCGCGCAAATTCCAGCAGCGAGGCGATGGCCTCGCTTCTACTCCGGTAGATTTCGGACAGGACGATCGGCGGAAGGACGTTCTTCACGCCGAGCCTGTCGATGGTACGCTGCAGGCGTTCCTCCGCCTGGATGGCCACCTGCATGATCCAGGCAGCATGGATTTCCGGACTGAAAGCCAGCG
>JBIIXZ010000065.1:0-12395 GCA_044347055.1 Bdellovibrionia bacterium
CATCGTCACCGAGGAGGACGGATCCCTGATCCGGTTCCACCAGGCCGACGACCATGTAGAATGACGTCGTTTTTCCTGCTCCGTTCGGACCCAGCAATCCGATGATCTGGCCGCGCGCGACTTCGAAGGACACATCCCGGACGACCGGTCGACCTTTGTAGGCCTTGGCCAGGTTCTTGGCTCGAAGCACGTGATGCGAGCTAGTCATACCTTCCCTTGCTGATGGCGTTGGTGTTCTCCACCTCGACGCGATCGTTCTTCCGGTCCACTCGAACAAGATCGCCGGTCATGGTGTCCTCGCCTTGATAAACCTGAGGATACTCCGTCAGGATGAACTCGGATTCGTCGGGGTGAAATTCCGCTCTGCCGCTCGTGGAATACCGGTAGGGCTTTCCAGTGCGCGGCAAGTCGCGGTTCCATTCTTCGATTCTGACATCATCCAGTGCAGTGAACGAGGGCTTTTTCTGCTTGTCCTGGGACGAGGAATGCACCTCCATGCTGCGAGACCGGGCGAAGAGGTCGGTAGGGCCCGGATGCTCGAGTCGAACATACTCTTCGTTCGATCCGATCGGTCCCGAGTACAGCTGCGCGAGCCCCTCGTTTCGAAAAAGCTCGGCCCGCGCCGCATGAAAGATCGCCGGTGATTGCCCGCTCGAAGGAGACGAGGGCAGGACTCGAATCTCGACCTTTCTGGGCAGCGTAAATCGGCCATTGTCGAGAGCGCCGTCCAGTCCGAGACTCCTGAATTCGATTTGAGTCCGGTCTCGAGATGGTCCTCGTCCGAAAACTGCGAATTCCATCGGAATGACCACGATTCTTCGTGTGGGGTCAAACTTCAGGTACTCCGAATGAATCTCCGAGCCGTCCGGAAAATGAGCCACTACCGTGCCACCGACCTCAAGGATTCGGGTGCCGGTGGAATAGCGAGCCTCCTTGCCGGTGACACGAACGGAGGGGGTCTGACTTCGATCTCCTGAGAATAATTCAGCCTGGACGTCGGTTGTCAGCACGGTTTGCTTCGAGGAAAAGATCTGGGCTTCGGTGGCCGCAAGCTGCCACTGCTTTTTGCCTCCTGAAACCGACACGTACCTAAAATTTCGGATCGAGTAGTCCGGACTCATGCCAGTGGGGGGCTGAAATCCCTGGAAACGGGTCATGCGCTCGCCCGGGCTTTCGGGGGCATTCACGTCGGGAGTCTCTCGGGGGGTCGATGAAGGCCAAAGCGCCACGATCTGCCCGAAAATGAGCAGTCCCACTGCAGCCAGAAGCAGTCGGTGAGAGGTCGCGCGGAACATGTCCTAGAAGTATGCCCGAAGGCGGTGAGGCTTGGGGGGAGTTTTCGAGCTTCCGGCGGCCAAAACTTGTCTAAATCACTATGGAATTGCCGGTTCCGTCCGAGTATAGTGCGCCGCATGGATATCCAGCAGTTCGAGCTCCGCAAGCGCGAGCACATCGACCAGGCTTTGGATCCCCGGAATCAGGCCGTCGGCCGGACTCGTCTGGAGGAGATCCACCTGAGCCATGAGGCGCTCCCGGATCTGGATTTTGACGATCTCCGCATCTCGGAGTCGTGTTTCGGGCAGGAACTCGCGACTCCTTTCTTCGTCGCTGGAATGACCATGGGCCATCCCGATGCTGCGGCACTCAACCAGCTCCTTGCCATCGCCTGCCAGGAGCGAGGCTGGGCGATGGGCGTCGGCTCGCAAAGACGCGAGCTCGAAGGGCGCTCGCTTCCAGGTGAGTCGACGAGATTGAGAAAGGCCGCTCCGCGAGCGCTCCTGGTTTCCAACCTGGGCATCAGCCAGGTGATCACCGCAAAAACTTCCGAGATCCGAGCGATCGTGGATTCGCTCGAGGCACAGGCTCTGGTGGTCCACCTGAATCCGCTCCAGGAGGCACTGCAGCCCGAAGGTACTCCCCAATTTCGTGGTGGATTTGCCGCATTAGAGCGCTTGGTTCGTGAGCTCGAAGTGCCCGTCATGGTCAAGGAGACCGGATCCGGCATGTCTCCCGGCACCCTGCAACGGCTGGCTCGGATCGGAGTGGCGGCCGTGGATGTGAGCGGCCTGGGAGGCACGCACTGGGGAAGAATCGAAGGTGCTCGCGCTCCTGCCGCAAGTCTCGGCAGCCAGGCTGCGCAGGTTTTTGCCGAGTGGGGCGAGTCGACGGTCGACTCGGTGCTTGCTGCACGCGAGGCTCTTTTGAAATCGACGCATCCGCGTTATTGCATCTGGGCATCCGGTGGAGTTCGAAACGGTCTTGATGCCGCCAAGCTGATCGCCCTGGGCGCTGAGCGAGTGGGATATGCCCAGCCGGCGCTTCAGGCTGCCATGGGCGGCGAGGGCGTTCTGCATCGATGGATGGAGCAGCAGGAATTTGAGCTTCGAGTGGCGCTGTTCTGCACGGGTTGCGCAACGCCTGCCGAGCTGAGGAACAAAGAAGGAGTGTGGTCTCGTGGACGCTCATGATTCCAAGTCCGTGTTTGAAGGGTTTCATCGCCTTCCTCGCGCGCAGCGCCTCGAGCTCGTCAGGGATTTCTGCAATCTCGACGCGAGCGATCTCGCGATCCTTTCGGGAGAGATTCCGTTTTCACTCGATGTGGCCGAGCATCTGATCGAGAACGTCATCGGCGTTTTTCCGATTCCGATGGGCGTTGCCACGAACTTCCGCATCGACGGACGCGAGCGTCTGATCCCGATGGCGGTGGAGGAGACCTCCATCATCGCGGCCTGCAGCGCAACCGCCAAGTGGATCGGCCGCAACGGACACATCACGACCTACGCGAAGGGAAACCTCATCATCGGCCAGGTCCAGCTGCCGAGCGTGAAGAATCCAGGCCGTGCCCGGGATATCCTGCATGAGCGTCGCGAAATGCTGATCGAGCTCGCCAACGCCTGCGTGCCCGGGCTCGTGGCGCGCGGGGGTGGAGTGCGAGATCTCGCCATCCGCACGCTGGAGCGCCCGGACGGCTCTCCGGATGCGATGCTGGTGCTGCATTTCCTCTGCGATCCTTGCGATGCGATGGGCGCCAACCTCATCAACCAGGTCTGCGAGGCGCTGAAGCCTCGAATCGAGGAGTTGACGGGCGAAAAGGTGGGCTTGTGCATCCTGTCCAACCTGGTGGACGGAAAGCTTGCCGTCGCGGAAGTCGTTGTGCGCAATATCGATCCGGCTGTGGGAAAAGGAATCGAAGAGGCCACCATTTTCGCGAAGGCTGATCCCTATCGTGCCACGACCCACAACAAGGGAATCCTCAACGGCATCGATCCGATCCTGATCGCGACCGGCAATGACTGGCGCGCCGTCGAGGCCGGAGCTCATGCCTATGCTTCACGAAGTGGCAAGTACCAGCCACTTTCCGACTGGTTCATGAGTGGCAACGACCTGCATGGCAGGATCGAGCTTCCCATGGCCGTCGGCACCGTCGGTGGAGTGACCAAGGTGCATCCGACCGCGCGAGTTGCACTCAAGATTCTCGACATTCACCATGCAGAAGAACTGGCGCGAATCTGCGCCGCAGTCGGGCTGGTGCAGAATCTTGGAGCGCTCAAGGCGTTGGCCACCGTCGGCATCGTAAAAGGCCACATGCAGCTCCACGCCGCCAACCTTGCGATTGCAGCCGGCGCGGAGATTCACGAAATTGCCCGCGTACGCGAGCGCCTTGCCGAAGTGCTCAAAGTGGAAAAAACCATCAACCTGTCGCGAGCAAAAGAAATCCTCGAGGCCATTCGTGGCAGCAAGCCCAAGCACGGACACGCGCTCCAGTAAGGTCTGGAGCGCTCCCGGAAAAGTCTTCTTGCTCGGCGAATACGCGGTGCTTGCGGGTGCCCCTGCGCTGGTGGCGGCATTACCCCCGCGGTTCAGGCTTTCCGTTTCTCCCTTCGAGGGCAGCATCGAGACGTCGTTTCATCCAGAGGGCCCTGCCGGGCGCTGGTGCCGGGCGCACCACGTCTCGCATTCATGGCACTTTGAGGATCCAGCTCGCGGAGCCGGTGGATTCGGCGCTTCGACGGCGCAGTTCCTCCTTGCGGCTGCAACAGTCGGAGCGCAGGACTGGCGTGACTTGTGGACTGTGTATCGGTCCTTGAATCACTCACTTGCAGGAGTTCCTCCGAGCGGGGCCGACCTGGTCGCGCAGATGCTCGGCGGAGTAGTGGAGTTCCAGCCCGCGTCGAATCCCGAGGCGCACCAGCGCGGAAGCTCGCTTCGCACCATTGCAGTGGCAGTGATCCAGGCCTCGCTGCAGCTTGGCCGAAAGACGGCCACTCACTCGCACCTATTGGAAATCACTCCTTCCATGCTCGATCAGCTTCGGAGCGAGCTGCAGCCGCTGCTCGATCGTGCATTGCCGGCTTTCGTGCGCGGAGATGCCGTATCCTTTGGAGCATCGCTCGGACTCTATGCCGACATGCTCTCAAAATTCGATCTGGAGATCGCGCAGGCGCGCTCGGATCGTGACGCCATCTCGGCGTTTCCAGGCATTCTCGGAGCGAAGGGCACTGGAGCTCTCCAATCTGACGCCTTGATCGCCGTGTATGATCCCGCTCGCCTGGATGTCGAAGCCTTCCGGGCATTCCTCGCCGCGCGCGATCTCCGGGTCTGGTGCGAACGGCTATCGATGGAGCCCGGACTGGAGGCTTCCGGATGAGGACGATCGTCCGGGTGCGTGCGCCTTCGAACATCGCTGTCATCAAGTACATGGGAAAATCCGATACTTCGGTCAATCTTCCCGCCAATTCGAGCCTCTCGCTCACGCTCGATTCACTGTGCACGATGACGGAACTCGAGCATTCTCCCGCATCCGGATTTCAGCTCCAGTGGACGGGAGCCTCCGAAATGGGTGGGCGCGTGCTTCGTCCGCTCGCGCTTCAGGCCAAGGATCGCCCCAAAATGGAGCGCCATTTTCGGCGGGTGCTCGAGCATTTCGGCGCTCCGATCGCTGGACGCTGGCATGTCCGCACGGGCAATGCCTTTCCGGCAGGCGCAGGAATCGCATCGAGCGCCTCGGGATTTGCCGCATTAACCCTCGCGATCGCCACGGTGATCGGAAAACAGCACACTCCGCGCTCGGAGCTGGCGGCTTTGTCGCGGCAAGGCTCGGGTAGTTCCTGCCGATCATTTGAGGGCCCCTGGGTCCAGTGGGATCACTCGCACGCTGCATCGGTTCCATCGAGCTTTGATACACTCAGCGATCTCGTCATTCTGATCGAAGAATCCGAAAAGGCCGTCGGATCGAGCGAGGCGCATCAGCGCGTGCGCGCCTCTCCGAACTGGAAGGGCCGGGTCGAGCGGGTTCAGGAGCGGTTGGCGCGGATCCGATCGAGCCTGGCCGAAGGCGACTGGAAGACCTTCTCGACCTGCTGCTGGCAGGAGGCCATGGACATGCACGAGCTGTTTCACACCTCTGAACCGCCATTCTCGTACTGGAAGCCGCAGACCCATGAAGTGCTCGCATGGCTCGAATCCATCGGTGCTCATCGCGGGGATGTGAAGATCGGCGTTACTCTGGATGCAGGGCCGAACGTCCACCTGCTGGTTCCCCAGCGGGATGAGGCCTTCTGGCTCGACAAGATCGAGGAGCGTTTTCCCGCGAATTCGGTACTGGTGGATCGGCAGGGATCCGGTGCCGAGGTCCTCTTTCGCAGGGAGTTTCCGGCATGAGGCAGGGCGAATGGGAGAAGTTTGAGATTCACGTGCCCGGAAAGTGGGTTCTCGCCGGCGAGCATGCTGTCCTGCGAGGAGCTACTGCAGTGGCTTTTCCGCATTCGGAATTCCGGCTCATGCTCCGGTTTGATCCTCAGCTTGAGGGTGCCTCCAGCAGGGATGGCAGCCTCGAAATCCATCCGGAGTGGGCGCGATCGGTCATCATGGACCTGCTGCAGATGGTTCGCGACGAGCAGAACTCGCGAGGCCGCGAGTTTCATTTCCCTTCGGGTCGGCTGACGCTCGAAAGTTCCGTTCCTTCAGGCGCAGGGCTGGGTTCATCGGCTGCGCTTTGTGTTGCCGTCGCCCGCTGGCTTTCGGCGACTCTCGGAGTGCCCGATGCAAGCATCCTGGAGTTTGCCACCCATCTGGAGCATCGGTTCCACGGCAAGAGCAGCGGGATGGACGTGGCCGTTTGCGCCGTAGCGAAGCCGATCAGCTTCGTTCGCGGGAGAGGTCCAACCTTTCTTCAGCTCGAGCATTTTCCGAAGTTCTCTTTCCACGACACTGGGCTTCGAGCTTCAACCAGCGAATGCATTCGCCGGGTGGAGCAGCTTCGTGAGGACGATCCGGTATCCGCCATCCGTGCGGATGAACTCATGTCTCGCGCCTCCCGGTTGATCCTGGAGGGATTGCCCCAGTTTGACGGTGCGGCCAGCGAAACCCAGCGCCAGGCGGCGTTGAAGCGGGTGGCCGAAGGCATGAAATCCGCGCACGAGGCGTTCCTCATCTGGTCTCTCGTGCCGGGCAAGGTTCAACGTGAAATCGAGGACTTGTACCGCGAGGGGGCCCTTGCCGTGAAAATCACCGGCGCCGGAGGCGGCGGCTTTCTCGTTGCGCTTTGGCCCTGAAACGTCTACATCCGAAGCTCGTTTTTCATTCCCAGACGAGAGGAGGTGAATATTATGCCCGGTATCATGATCCGCGAAGGCGACTCGTTCGAGGCCGCCCTCAAGAAGTTCAAGAAGCAGTGCGAGAAGGCCGGCATCCTCTCTGAAGTCCGCAAGCGCGAGGCTTACGAGAAGCCCTCCGTCAAGCGCAAGCGCAAGTCGATCGCCGCCAAGAAGCGCGGTGTGAAGAAGCCCCGTCGTTCGAGCTTCTAATCGATTTCGAGTTCCTTTATGAAGCGAAGGCACGGTGGAGAGATCCCCTGCCTTCGCTTTTTACTTTTCAGGAGAGACCCATGCCCACGATCAAGGAAAGTCTGCAGGAAGCCCTGAAGGCGGCAATGAAGAGCGGTGACAAGGCCACTGTGGCCTACGCTCGCAACCTTCATGCGGCGATCCGCAAGCGCGAGATCGACGATCGCGTGGACCTCGATGATGCCGGCGTGGTGAAGATCATCATGTCTTCGGCCAAGCAGCGCCAGGATTCGATCGAGCAGTTCCAGCAGGGAGGCCGTGAAGACCTGGTCGCCAACGAGCAGGCGGAGCTGAACTTCCTGAAGTCGTTCCTTCCGGAGCAGATGGGCGAAGCAGAAATTCGCAAGATCGTCGAAGCAGCCGTCGCCCAGTCGGGAGCCACTTCCGCCAAGGACATGGGCGCGGTCATGAAAATTCTGATGCCTCAGGTGCAGGGCAAGGCCGATGGCAAACTCGTCAACCAGATCGTCCGCGAGAAGCTCGGCGGATAAGGCCGCAGTCGCTCGCACCGTGGCGGTGCCTTCGGCGCGACTTCTCGATCCGGCCTTCTTCGGCCGACACACCGTCGAGGTGGCTCGCGAGCTGCTCGGCAAGGTGCTCGTCGTGAGAGGTACCCGAGGGGGCTCCGTGCAGGCAGTGCGCATCGTGGAAACCGAAGCCTACCGGGCCGGCGATCCCGCGAGCCATTCGGCCCGGGGCATCACTCCTCGGTGTGCCGTGATGTTCGGCCCTCCCGGGGTTTCCTACGTTTATTTGATTTACGGCATGTACTCGATGCTGAACTTCGTGACCGAACCCGAGGGAGATCCGGGAGCGGTGCTGATCCGGGCAGTGGAACCTCTGGATCGCCCGGGTGAATCCGGCAGGAGGAGGTCGGCGACCAACGGTCCGGGAAAGCTGACCCGACATCTCGGAATCACGCTCCGAGACGACGGCCTCGATCTACGGGGACCGCGCCTTTGGGTGGGAGACGATGGCTTTGAGGCGGCCAACGTGCTTTGCTCGGGCCGAGTGGGAATTTCAGAAGCGAAGGATCGCCCGTGGCGATTCTTTATTGAAGGGAACCCCCATGTCAGTCGCGTCGCTGAAAATCGCGAGGCAGTCAGGGTAGAGGATCACGGGTAGTGGCAAGACTTTCGAATACGGCGCTTCAGTCCTTCAAGGATGAGCTGAAGAATCGCCTCAGCATCGTGGATGTGGTGGGAGAGCATGTGGTGCTCCGGAAAGCCGGAGCAAACCACAGCGGCCTGTGCCCGTTCCATTCCGAGCGCTCGCCGTCGTTCAGCGTCAATGAGCAGAAGGGCATGTACCACTGCTTCGGCTGCAAAAAGGGCGGCGACATGATCTCCTTCGTGATGGAGATCCACGGCATGGATTTCAAGGAAGCGCTCGAGGAACTCGGGGAGCGTGCCAAGCTCCGCCTCCCGCAAGAGCTCACCAATGACGGGTCGAAGGATGATCCGGAACGCGCGAAGATGCGCGCGGAGGAGCGTGAAAAGCTCCAAACCGCCCTCCGGTTGAACCGTTTTGCGGCCGTTTTCTATCGCGATCGCCTCGCCCAGATTCCGGAGGCCCAGGCCTACTTCCAGAAGCGGGGAGTCGATGCACTTGCCTCGCAGGGGCTCGGGCGCAACTTCTACCTGGGTGCGGCTCCGGTCGGCTGGGATGCGCTCGCGAGGCATCTCGACAAAGGAAAAGCTCCGCTTCCGCTGGCCCAGGAACTTGGCCTCATTCGCGCTTCGCAGCGCGGAACCGGGCATTTTGATCTTTTTCGGGGACGCGCCATGTTTCCGATCATCGACATGAAAGGCAAAGTCGTCGCCTTCGGAGGTCGAACGATTCCGGATCTTGCTCCTCCCGTTGAGGACGGACAGAAGGATTCCGGGCCCAAGTACCTGAACTCTTCGGAGTCATTCGTCTTCCGGAAGAGCAAGGTCGCCTACGGCCTTTTTCAGGCGCAAAAGCACATTCGCGAGCAGGATGAGATCATTCTCGTCGAGGGGTATTTCGACGTGCTCGGCCTTCATGCCGGCGGCTTCGAGAACGCAGTCGCCACCTGCGGAACCGCTCTCACGGTCGACCATTTGAGCATCTTCAAGCGGCTCGGAAGTCGCGTGGTCGTTCTTTTCGACTCTGACAGCGCAGGCGAGAAAGCCACCGAAAGCGCGATGGAACTCGGGCTGCAGCAGGGATGGGTGCTTCATGGTGCCACCCTCCCGAAGGGATCCGATCCGGATGAAATCATTTTCGACCGCAACTCCGGACAGCCGCTTGCCGAGGGGCGTGAGCAGATGCGCTCGATCCTGAAGGATGCAAGGCCGCTCATTGATGTTCGGATCGCCGAAGCGGTCTCCGCCGCTGCGGACGGACCGGAAGCGTTGAGTCTCTCGATCAAGAAGGTCGGAGGCTGGCTCAAGCTGTTTGCTGATCCGATCGGGCGTGAGGTTCGCGTCCGTTCCACCGCGCAGGCCCTCGGAATCGAGCCGCGCCTCCTGTTGTCTTCGATGGGAGAGGTCGGCCGGGGGATGGGGATTGGGGCCGGACCGTCCATCATGGGTCGCCCCGCGCCCGCCCCGCGGGGACCGGCTCACGGCGCATCGGTAGGACCGGGGGTTCGCCCGTCTGGCCAGCCCCATGTCCCCGCTCGGCCTGCTTCCCCCAGCCTGACCAAGCGCGAGCAGATCGTCCTTCGAGGCCTCGCCTGGGGTAAGGAATTCTCCGAGCTTTTGGCAAAAAGCAGGGCCCAAATGCCACCAGGAACCGGTTTGTGGGAACTTTTTGAACACCCGTCAGCCCGGCAGTGGGTCGAGCAGGTGGCTTCGGACCCATCGAATCTGGTGCGTTTGAGAGAAGCCCCTGAAACCCTGATTTCGGGGATCAGTTCTCGCCAAGTTCTCACAACCATTACGGAAGCTCTCGTTGCGCCAGAGCCTCTTCACAGCCTGGAGGAGTTCCAGAGAGCGCTTCAAGGTCAGCTCAAGCGGGCGTGGGTACGATTTTCGCAGCACATTAAGAAGGCGCTCGCTGCTGCAGAAGCCAGCGAGGACGCGGAGTTACAGGCGAAATTGATGAAGGAAATCATTGACGTCCAGCGCAAAATACAGGAGTTTACGAGCTTCTATGACGAAGCCGAATGACGGGTTTTCCACGGCCAGCACCGTTGGTGCGTCCACTGCATCCGAGATTGAATCTCACTTGAGCAGCGAGGCCCAGGCGGCTCTGCTCAAGAACAAGGAGATCAAAAAGCTCCTCGAGTTCGGTCTCCAGCGCGGCTACCTCACCTACGAGGAAGTCAACGAGCTGCTTCCTCCCGATATCCTGATGGCTTCGAAGATCGACGAGGTGATGCATCTCCTCGTCGACAACGAAATCGAAGTTCTCGAAACGACCAAGCGTCCGAAGGAAGTTGAAGATGAAGAGGAGTCCGAAGATGTCGGGCTCGGAGCAGCTCCTGCTGGCGATGACGAGAAGGAAGAAGTCGCAGCCGCAGGGCCGGACTATGCGCGAGGCGCGGATCCGGTAAAGCTGTACCTCAAGAAAATGGGCAGCGTTTCGCTCCTCACCCGCGAAGGCGAAGTGGAAATCGCCAAGCGCATCGAGGAAGGCGAAATTGAAATCCTGCGTGCGCTTCTGGCTTCCCGCCTCGGAACTCTCGCGATCGTCGAATTGGGCGAGCGCATGGAGAGCGGACGCACGAAGGTGAAGGACGTCATCCGCGGCGTCGACGAAGAAATTTCGGCCGATGACGAAAAGGTTTATCTCGACCGAGTCCTTGCAGCGATCGCGAAGGTCAAGGCCCTCGTCGGCTACCAGGAAAAGGCGGAGCCGAAGCTTGTCGGAGCTGAGGCAAAGAAGACTCCTGTGAAGGAGAAGGAACGCCTCCAGCAGGAAATCCGTCGCCGCGAACGCCAGGTCGAATCTGCGTTCGAGAACATCATGTTCAACCGCAAGACGATCAACCAGCTCTCCGCGAAGATCAAAGGCTTCTGGGCCCGCGGCAAGGAGCTGCTCGACGAGCGCCGGAAGAGCATGGACTACCTCGTGATCAAGAAGCCCGAGGAGCTTCAGTCCATCATCGCTGAGTTCAAGAAGGGCGGCGATGGCATCAAGGCTCTCTGCCGTACGTACGACACGAACGAGCAGAAGCTCGCCCAGATCGTCCAGTTCGAAGAGGAAACCGATCGCAAGATCGAAAAGCTGGAAGAGGAAGCTGGCATTGAAATCGCCGAGCTACGCCGCATCCACGACACTCTGACGGTCGGCGAGCGCAAGGCTGACCAGGCCAAGAGCGAACTCGTGGAAGCTAACCTGCGTCTCGTGGTTTCGATCGCCAAGAAGTACACGAATCGCGGCCTTCAGTTCCTCGACCTGATCCAAGAAGGCAACATCGGCCTGATGAAGGCCGTCGACAAGTTCGAGTACCGTCGCGGTTATAAGTTCTCGACCTACGCCACCTGGTGGATCCGACAGGCAATCACCCGCGCCATTGCAGACCAGGCGCGTACCATCCGTATCCCGGTCCACATGATCGAGACGATCAACAAGCTCATTCGCACGTCGCGTCTCCTCATCCAGCAGCTCGGTCGCGAACCGACGCCGGAAGAGATCGCCGTGAAGATGGAGCTGCCGGTGGACAAGGTTCGAAAGGTGCTCAAGATCGCCAAGGAACCGATCTCGCTCGAAACGCCGATCGGCGAAGAGGAAGATTCGTATTTGGGCGATTTCATCGAGGACAAGAAGATCATCAATCCAGCCGAAGCGGTCATCAACATCAACCTCTCCGAGCAGACCCGCAAGGTCCTCGCGACGCTCACGCCTCGTGAGGAGAAGGTGCTGCGCATGCGTTTCGGAATCGGAGAAAAGTCCGACCACACCCTCGAGGAAGTGGGACAGGACTTCTTCGTCACTCGTGAACGTATTCGCCAGATCGAGGCCAAGGCGCTCCGCAAGCTGCGTCATCCTTCGCGCGCGAAGCTTCTCAAGGCCTTCGTGGACGGCGGAAGCACCGGCGGCGGCAACGGATACTGATCCTACCCGGAAGTCTCGGGCCCATAGCTCAGCTGGTTAGAGCTGGCGGCTCATAACCGCTTGGTCGGGGGTTCGAGTCCCTCTGGGCCCACCAAAGTTGGAAGCCCTCGTTGCCCCGGCGGCAGCGGGGGCTTTTTCTTTGTCGCCGTCAATTTTCCGCCGAATTGTTCGTTTTGCCGAATGATCGCATTTTGACGGAATTCTTGGCAGTTTCTTTTTCCTTCTTCGATTCAGTCCGGGTGCTACTCTGTCGAATGTATCACCAACAGAGAACCTCATTCGGAGCCCCTTGGCGATGAAACTGAACTTCAAGAATCGAATCCTTCTCACTGTCGCGGCATCGTGCCTCATCTGCACCGTTGCCGCCGTATTCGTGTCGCGAGCGCGGATAGCGGCAAACGGCGAGAATGCCCTTGTGGAAAAGTCCCGAGCCATTCTTTCCCGCCTTGAGGTGGGTCGTGACTACGTCGCGGACATGGGAATGCTCGAGAGCATCGTCGATGAGACCGTGAAGAAGTTTCC
>JBIIXZ010000248.1:0-3676 GCA_044347055.1 Bdellovibrionia bacterium
GCAATCCTCGAAAACATGGCCGAGTGCCGGAAGCTGCTTCGATGGTCGACCACGTCCCGGATCGTGTGCAGGTCCGGGAACATCCGATTGAAGGAGGCCTCGAACGGCATGATCGTCGGATAGCCCTGCCGGTGCCAGGATGCGTGGTCGCTGCAGCCATAACCACATTTGTCTTCCATGATCTTCGCACCGATGTAGGCCTTGTTCAGGTCGCCGAGCCAGCGGCGAAGCGCCGGGCTGGTGAAGTCCGTCATGGATCCAAGCACGAATTCTCCGTCACCCGGAAAGAGCGTCATGTCGAGCTGAAGAACGGCAATGACCTGTCGGCGAGCTGCTGCATATTCTTGCGCAATTTCCGCTGAGCCCAGGAGCCCGCTTTCTTCGCCGGCGTACCAGAAGAACTCGATGGACTTCGAGGGCTGGCCCTGGCTTACCAGGATCCGGAGCGCTTCCAAGAGGTTCGAGGATCCCGAAGCATTGTCGTCCGCCCCGGGGGCCCGAGACTCACCCCAGGATTGGTTGATCGAATCCAGATGCGCACCGAGGACGACAATCTCTTCGGGCCTGTCCCTGCCGGGGATGCGCACTCGAATGGATTTTTGGGGCGTGGACTGATGGCTGATTAGGTCGACTCGTGCGCCGAGCGACGTTCCGGAGAGCAGGGCCTCGAGCCTCTGGCGGAACTGCTCGACATGGACGTTTGCCGAGCTTCCCTTGTTGAAGCGCGTGGGAAACGAGGAGAGCCAGGTGACCGTGTCGCGGAGTCGAGATTCGTCGACCTGCTCCACTGCGGCAGAGATGTGGGGCTTGGCGACCATTCCGGGTAGTCCTGGCAGTCCCGGCGCGAAGTGTTCGAGCTTCCGGGTCGATTCGCGAAGCAGGTGGAGCTGTCTTTGGCCGAAGTCACGGATCTCCGCGGTGGTCATCCACGGCTGAATCCACAGGCGCTCAAAGCCGCCGCACTTGCCGTGAAGGTGAGCGGCCAGCTGCAGCCGCAGCTCTTCTCGTGGCGTGATCTCGGCAAGGGCGACGCCGGTGGCAGGATCCGCATCGAGCAGCGGAATTCCCACCGAGACCAGAAGCGAGGTGTCGGCCAGAATCAGCGTCGGTACCGGTGGGGCAGCCACTGCCCCCGTGAAGGAGAAAATCGCCAGAGCGGCCAGCCATTGCAGGGTCGAGTGCATGAGAGCGAGAGTCACCGGGCAGCGAAGAAATGGCAAACTGAAAAATGACGCACCTGCACTACCACAAGGTGGGCCCGACCTTTTTCTTGCCTGACCTTTTTCGTTTTTGACAAAGCGTCAATTTGTCCTTTAAGACCACCCGACAACGCCTTGAAACAAAAGGAAATAGAGAAATGACCAACGGAAAAGTGATGAACTTCCTCCGGAACGCGGGATTCGCCGCGTTGGCGATGATCTGGGCATCCCAGGCCATGGCCAGCGAAGCGGACCTGAAGCTTCCGGAACTGAACACCGTCTTTAATCTTTTCGGCACCGAAGTGACCGGCACCTCCATCCTTGGATGGGGCATGATCATCTCGGCCCTCGGCCTCGTTTTCGGCCTCGTCGAGTTCATGAAGATCAAGAATCTTCCGGCACATAAGTCGATGCTCGAAATTTCGGCGCTGATTTATGAGACCTGCAAGACCTACATGATCCAGCAGGCCAAGCTCCTGCTCGTCCTGGAGCTCTTCATCGGCCTCTGCATCATCTATTATTTCGGCGTGCTCGAGCACATGGGCGCCGGCAAAGTGATGCTGATTCTCCTCTGGTCGATGCTCGGCATTCTCGGCTCCTTCGCCGTGGCCTGGTTCGGCATCCGCATCAACAACTACGCCAATTCCCGTACGGCATTCGCTTCGCTCGCAGGCAAGCCTTATCCGGTGATGGACATTCCGCTCCGCGCGGGCATGTCGATCGGCGTTCTGCTGATCTGCGTTGAACTCCTGATGATGATGTTCATCCTGCTCTTCATTCCGAAGGAATCCGCAGGCGCCTGCTTCATCGGCTTCGCCATCGGCGAATCCCTCGGCGCTTCGGCTCTCCGCATCTGCGGCGGCATTTTCACGAAGATCGCCGACATCGGCTCTGACCTGATGAAGATCGTCTTCAAGATCAAGGAAGACGATGCTCGTAACCCGGGCGTCATCGCAGACTGCACCGGCGATAACGCCGGCGACTCGGTCGGCCCGACGGCCGACGGCTTCGAAACCTACGGCGTGACGGGCGTTGCCCTCATTACCTTCATCTCGCTGGCAGTCGGCATGCAGATGGGCGCCGACGGCAAGCTCGCGATGATGGACGGTGGCGAAGCCATCCAGGCCAAGATGATCCTCTGGATCTTCGCGATGCGCGTCCTGATGATCGTTACCTCGATCCTGTCCTACTGGGTGACCGGTGCATGGGCTCGGGCCAAGTTCGCAGGACTCAAGCACTTCGACTTCGAAGTGCCGCTGACCGCTCTCGTCTGGGTGACCTCGATCGTGTCGATCGCCGTCACTTTCGGCATCAGCTACCTCATGATCGCCGACATGGGCGACATGTGGTGGGTGCTCTCCGTCATCATCAGCTGCGGAACCCTCGCTGCTGCCATCATTCCGGAATTCACGAAGGTCTTCACTTCTGCCAAGTCCAAGCACGTGGCTGAAGTGGTGTCGGCTTCGCGTGAAGGCGGAGCTTCCCTGACGGTGCTCTCGGGCCTCGTCGCCGGAAACTTCTCCGCATTCTGGAAGGGCATCGTGATGGTCGGCCTCATGTTCATCTCCTACAAGGCATCGGCATACGGCCTTTCGGATTACATGGGCTATCCCGCCGTGTTCGCCTTCGGCCTCGTGGCCTTCGGCATGCTCGGAATGGGTCCGGTGACGATCGCCGTCGACAGCTACGGTCCGGTGACGGACAACGCGCAGTCGGTGTTCGAACTGTCGCAGATCGAGTCGATCCCGAATGTGAACGCTGAAATCCAGAAGGACTTCGGCTTCGCTCCGAACTTCGAGCAGGGCAAGCTCTACCTCGAAGAAAACGACTCGGCAGGCAACACCTTCAAGGCAACCGCAAAGCCCGTGCTGATCGGTACCGCCGTGATCGGTGCAACGACGATGATCTTCTCGATCATCCTGCTCCTGAACCTGAAGCTCGACCTGCTCGATCCGGAAGTTCTGCTCGGTCTCATCACCGGCGGAGCCGTGATCTTCTGGTTCTCGGGTGCGTCGATGCAGGCTGTCACCACCGGCGCCTATCGTGCCGTTGAGTTCATCAAGCGCAACATCAAGCTCGAGAACTCCACGAAGGCATCGGTCGAAGACTCGAAGAAGGTCGTCCAGATCTGCACGCAGTACGCCCAGAAGGGCATGGTGAACATCTTCGGCGTGATCTTCGCGTTCACGCTGGCGTTCGCCTGCTTCTCTGCGACGTTCTTCGCGAGCTACCTGATTTCGATCGCAGCCTTCGGACTTTTCCAGGCCATGTTCATGGCAAACGCCGGCGGCGCCTGGGACAATGCCAAGAAGGTGGTCGAAGTCGACCTCAAGGACAAGGGCTCGGCACTTCATGCCGCGACCGTGGTGGGCGACACCGTCGGCGATCCGTTCAAGGATACGTCTTCGGTGGCTCTGAACCCCATCATCAAGTTCACGACCCTGTTCGGCCTCCTGGCGGTGGAAATCGCCGTGGCG
>JBIIXZ010000249.1:0-3672 GCA_044347055.1 Bdellovibrionia bacterium
CTCCGAAAAATGACAACCGCCTTGAGGAACTCCAGAAAAGCGGCCGCTCCCGATGCAGGAACGGACTTCGCCGGCTGGACAACTAACGACGATCAGGCGCGCCCGATGCCCTGGTAGCGGAATCCCTGCTGCTTCAGGAAGGCTGGGTCGTAGATGTTCCGGCCATCAAAGACCCAGGGACGAGACAGCAGCGACTTCACCTTGGACCAATCCGGAGTCCTGAACTCATTCCATTCGGTGATCAGCAGCAACGAATCCGCTCCTTCGAGCGCCTCATACGAATTCCTGCAGTACTTGCGGGACGGACTCTCCGGATACTGCTTGCGGCAGTGATCCATGGCCACCGGATCGAAGAGGCGCACCTTGGCGCCCTTCGACTCCAGCTTCTCCATGATCGACAGCGCCGGAGCCTCGCGAAGATCATCCGTGTTGGGCTTGAAAGCCAGACCCCAGAGAGCGAACGTCTTGCCGACAACGTCTCCCTGAAACGCATCGAGGACCTTCGCCGTGAAAAGCTCGCGCTGGCGAAGATTCGCATCCTGCGCCGCCTCGATGATTCCGAGCTGGAGCCCGTGCGATTGTCCTGTCGTCACCAGAGCAGCGATATCCTTTGGAAAACAGGAGCCGCCATAGCCGACTCCCGCGTAAAGAAAGTGCTTGCCGATGCGAACGTCGGTGCTCATTCCCTTTCGAACCAGCTCGATGTCTCCACCGACGCGGTCGCAGAGCGCGGCCAGCTCATTCATGAAGCTGATGCGCGTGGCGAGGAATGAATTGCACGCATACTTCGTCATCTCCGCCGAAACCGGATCCATCCGGATCAGGGGATTTCCCTGCCGAAGAAATGGAGCGTAGAGCTGCGACATCTTCTCGAAAGCCGCATCGCTGGTGGTCCCGATGACGACGCGGTCAGGCTTCAGGAAGTCCTCGATGGCGGACCCTTCCTTCAGGAACTCGGGATTACTCACCACATCAAATGGTTCGGAGGTCTGTGACCGAATCCACTCCGCCACCTTCACGTGCGCGCCGATCGGCACCGTCGACTTGTTCACGATCACCTTGTACCCGCGGATGCCCCGACCCACTTCGCGGGATGCCGCCTCAAGGTACTGCAGATTCGGCTGTCCGTTTGGAAGACTGGGGGTTCCCACGGCCATGAAGATCACATCAGCAGCGACCACGGCCTGAAGCGTGTCGGTCGTGAAGGACAGGCGCTCTTCCGCAACTCCACGCTTTACCAGCCCGTCGAGTCCCGGCTCGAAGATCGGAATGATGCCCTGACGCAGGGCCTCGACCTTTGCGGCGTCCTGATCCACGCAAATCACCTGGTTTCCTGAGTCGGCAAAGCAGGCGCCCGCGACCAATCCCACGTATCCGGTACCAATGACGGCAACTTTCATGATGTCCAATTTCTCCCAAAAAACCAGAGCTTGTGCTAGCCAAAACTCATGGATTCCGTGCGCTTGAGCATCACGTACATCACGCGCAACGAGGCCCACCAGCTGGAGCGCTCGTTGCGTTCGGTCGCGTGGGCGGACGAGGTTGTCGTCGTCGACTCAGAAAGCACGGATGGCACCCGCGAGCTGGCTTCGGGCCTCGGAGCCAGAGTCTTCAATCAGCCCTGGCAGGGGTTCGGAAGACAGAAGAACATTGCGCAGGATCACGCTCGAAACGACTGGGTGCTCAATCTGGATGCGGACGAGGTTCTGACTGAAGAGCTCTCTCGCGAAATCCGCGACTGGCTCGTCGCGCAGGAAAGGCAACGCCTTTCAGGAGAGCTTCCCGGAAGGCTCGCCATACCCCGGAAGAACCATTTTGGCGGCCAGTGGATTCGATTCGGCGGATGGTATCCGAATGCCGTCATCCGGCTGGGCCACAGATCCAACTCGCGCTGGTCCGAGCCGCACCTTCACGAGCAGCTTGAAGGACGTGGAAAGATCGACCGCGCACAGCACCCCATGCTTCACTTCACGTTCCGCTCGATCTCGCATCAGGTGTCCACGAACCTCCGATACGCGCTCGAGGGTTCGCGGGAGCTCCGCAAGCGAGGCCGTCGGTTTTCGGTGCTTCGCCTCGTGCTGAAGCCGATCGGAAAGTTCCTCGAGACCTATTTCTGGAAATGGGGCTTCCTGGATGGACGACTCGGATTCATCATTTCGGTCAATGCCGCCCACAGCATGTTTCTCAAGCAGGCTTTCCTGCTCGAAAACGAAGGTGCAAGCCAGCCATGAAGGTCCTGCTTCTGGATAATACTCTGGATCGCGATTCGTGGGGATCCGCCGAACTGGTGCGCGCCATCCATGAGGCCGCTCAGCCTACGATATTCGTTCGTCGTTCTCCGCATTCGGATCTGCCCGAGCTTTCCTCTCTCGGACGCTTCGACCGAATCATCCTCTCAGGATCACGGACGGCTGCTACCGACTCGGCTGACTGGATCACCCGGCTCGATGAGCTGATTCGACATGCGCTCGAACGGGGCATTCCGATGCTCGGAGTCTGTTATGGACATCAATCCATTGCTCGCGTTCTCGGTGGCAGCGACGGCTCGCTGAACGTGCGTCGGTCGGCAACGCCGGAGATCGGCTGGACGGAGATCCAGCGGACCCCGGGGCCGCGTGGGCCGCGCAACCTGCTCGACGGACTTCCTGAAAGTTTCCACAGCTTTTCGGTGCACTATGATGAAGTGTGCGCCACACCGCCCGGTGCGTTGCTTCTGGCCCGGTCCGAGAGGTGCGCCATCCAGGCATTTGCTCTTGAGGACAAACCGGCATTTGGAATTCAGTTCCATCCCGAGCGCGACGTCGTGGCTGGCGAGAGGACCATCGCGACGAGCGCAAAAAAGAAGCTCGGTTTTCCGCTCTTGAATCCCGGGGCCGGCAGAGAGCTTCATTCCCCACTGGTGGCCCGGACCATTTTCGGCAATTTCCTGAAAGGATTCCGTTGATTCCATGTCCCGCATGACTGTCCGAAACGCCTCCACGCTGATCGCCAAGCTGGCAATCGTCGTTCTCCTTTTGGTCTTCCTGGCGCAAAAGGGGCTGCTCTCCTTGTCGGAACTGAAGAAAGTTTTCGCCTCGCCCACGATCCTTCTCGGAGCCTTTGCACTTTCCGCCGCATCGACCGTCCTCGGAATTCATCGCTGGCGGGTGCTCTTGAGGGGACAGGATATCCATTTGTCCTGGCGCCGAACAATCCAGCTCAGCCTGATCGGCAATTTCTTCAATTTGGCACTCCCGGGCGCCGTCAGTGGAGACCTGGTGAAGGCCTTCTATATTGCTCGAGAACATCCTGGAAAGCGCGGACATGCCTTCGGCAGCATCCTTTTTGACCGCATCGTCGGGGTCTCGGGCCTGGTCCTGGTTTCGGCCATGGCGATGATGATCGGTTATCGCGCACTCCATGAAAACCAGGTTTTCCAGGCAGTTCAGTGGTTCGTCCTGGTTCTGGGCCTTGGGGTCGTCGCGTTCTTCTCTTACCTGTTTTTCCTGCCGGAGCGGCATGATCCTGTTCGCACCATCCTCGAATCGCTGCAGCAGCGCTTCGGCAGGATGGCATCTCTGGCTCGGATCTATGAAGGCCTGAGAAACTACCATCGCCATCGATGGATGTCTCTCGAGTCACTGCTCGTTTCTTGCATCATTCATGTGCTCGCGGCCTCCTCCTGCGTATTGT
>JBIIXZ010000066.1:0-12352 GCA_044347055.1 Bdellovibrionia bacterium
CTTCCTGATCAATGGCAGGAGGACCTTGGAAGTTACCGATCTTCGTCCGGGAGAACACGTGCGCCTGCGCGTGATCAATGGCTCGGCATCGAGCTACTATTACCTTTCGCTCGGCAACACCCCGATGAAGGTCATCTCCGCCGATGGGCTCGACATCCAACCCGCCTTCGCAGATCAAGTCCTGATCGGCATGGCCGAGACCTACGACTTTCTTCTGACCGTGCCTGAAAAGCAAAGCGTCGAGTTTCGAGCCACGGCACAGGATGGCACCGGATACGCCTCTGCCTGGATCGGAACCGGCACGAGAATACCCGCGCGAGAGATTCCGACGCCCAGCCTTTATGCCAGCATGGATCACAGCAGCCACGCAAACCGGGCTCCTCACGGTAACCACGCTGGCCACGGCACGGCTCGCAGCTCGCCAGCAGCAGCGACTGAACTCCTGACCATCGATAGTATTCGCTCCATCGCCCCAACCACTTTTCCTGCTGGAAGGCCGACCCACGAGCTCCGACTCGTGCTCGGTGGCGATATGTCTCGCTATGTGTGGTTCATCAACGGCAAGGCGATGCACGAGGACATGAACCTCGACGTTCGCGCAGACCAAGTCATCCGAATCCATTTCCAGAACGACACGATGATGCATCACCCGTTTCACCTGCACGGGCATTTCTTTCGAGTCCTCAACGGCGCAGGCGACCATTCGCCGCTCAAGCACACCGTCGACATCCCTCCGCACGCTTCTCGGACGATCGAATTCCTGACAGACGAGCCGGGGCGATGGCTCCTGCACTGCCATAACCTGTTTCACATGACGACCGGCATGGGCCGGGTGGTGAACTACCTGGACTTCACTCCCGCCCTCACCCTGACGCACGAACAGACGAAGCACGACCCGCACCTGCACGATCCGTGGTTCAGATTTCAACGACTCGAGCTTGCCAGCAACCATGCCCAGGCCAGTCATCGGATGTCCCGCACCTGGGATGACATCGATCTTCGACTCGAAACCCGAAACTCCTCCGGAACCAACCTCTCGTTCTCAGATCCTTGGGAAGTGGAAGCCGACCTCTTTTACCGCCGATGGACGACGATTTTTCTGAACCTGGTGGGTGGCCCGACGCTGTTCGACCAGGAGCTTTCAGCGGCGGCGGGCGTCGGCTATCGGTTGCCACTCCTGATCGAATCGCAGGTGCTCGTGAATCATCGCGGAAAGATTCGCCTCGACCTCGAAAAGCGATTTCAGTGGTCGAGCGCCGTGTTTACGGACGTGGATTTTACCTGGCGTCCCGATCAGGCGCGCGAGCGGGCGGAGGACGTCGAATGGGAGCTCTCGCTGATGTTCGGCCCGACCTGGACGTGGTCTGCCGGCTTGATGCTGACGAACGAAAGCCTGGGAGCAGGCTTCGAAGTGAAGTTCTGAGTCATGGTCACGAGCGACGTTCCAGCCAGACCAGCGTCTCAAAATGATCGGTATGAGGAAAGAGATCGAAAATTCGAGCGCGCCTGAGGCGGTACTCCGAGGAAAGCGCCTGCAGATCCGAGGCGAGGCTCTCGGAGTTGCAGCTTGAGTAGATCCAGTGCCGGGGAAGCTCCTCACGAATCAAAGAGACGGCTCCCCCCAGTCCCCTTCTCGGCGGATTGACGAGCACCAGCTCGGGTGAAAACTCCTTCATTTCAGCACCGACCTGCGCCGCATCTGCGCAGTGAAACCGCACGTGCGAAAAACCCAGCGAGCGAGCGGTTTCATTCGCCTGGCTCACCGCCTCGGCATTGACCTCGATTCCGAGCCACGCCCCCGCACTCGATGCTGCCATCAGGCTGAAAGCACCCTGTCCACAGAACAGCTCCATGGCCCTCTCCGGCCGGACCTCGGCGATCCAGGCAGCCGCCGTCTGGTAGAGCTGCTCGGCGACCTCGGCGTTGGTCTGCACAAAAGCCTGGGGTGAGAGCTTCAGGGGCAAGGGCCCGAGCTGGTGGATGATATGCCGACGCTCCGTCAGAAAAATCTCCTCGGGCCCCTCCAGGATGGCATGCGGGATGGGCTGGAGATTCGCAGAAATGCACACCACAAAAGGAAATCGCGACTGAAGCTCCGGAACGATCCGACGAAGACGCGCAATGCATTCCTGTGACCTCAGCACGAAGCGCAGGTACATCTCTTCGCTATGCGGCGAGTAAAAGGCGATCAGTCCCTTGAGCTCTCCTCGCCTCTCCGCAATTCGATAAGGCGCCACTCGAAGGGTCTTCAGCAGTTCCGGCAGGGCTTCGATCACCTCGTTCAGCCGGGGATGGTGGATCGGACAGGACAGGAGCTCGCGACCCTCGTCGAGCCTTGCCTCTCCATGCAGCCCGATGATCGGTGCCTCGACGGACCCGGTGACCGCCATCTTGGCACGATTGCGAAATCCCTGAACGCTGGAGGCCAGCGTCGGTTCCAGCTGAATCGGCCCAAGAAACGCCAGATGCTTCAGGAGCACGGATTCCTTCGCGCGGAGCTGAAACGCGTACTCGTGCTCGATCCAAGAACAGGATCGGCATCGGCCGGAATTAAAATAGCTGCAGAACGTTCCGCTCACACCTTAGGTATCAATCGACCCCCAACCGCTTTTCAAGCCTGATTCAGTGGTGGGCCTTGGACATGATCTCGCGATCGAACTCTTCCGGACTCATCCCCTCGTCGAGCACGGGTAGAAGCACCTGCTCTTCGTTCTCAAAGTGTGCGGCAAGGAGCCCCAGGAGGCGATCCACCGCGCGACCGAATCGCACCGGATCCACCTTTTCGGAGCGGGCCATCCTGTCCAGCTCCTGGACCCATCGTTCGACGACGCGATGATCACCACGCATCGTGGAAGTAAACGGCCGCACTGATTTCATTCGGCGATCGACGGCCGGGTAAAGCACCCGCTCTTCCCACTGGGCATGGGGCTCGATCTCCTCGCGAAAGAACTGGACGATTTCGGTCATTCTACGTCGCTGGTCCTCCGGCCCGAGGGTCGAAATCGAGCCACTCTTTTGAGCGATCTGGTTCAACCGGCCTTGAATCCTTCCATGCTCGTCGCGAAAGCGGGCACTGGGCCTGCCGGCTGTTGGAGATGCTGCCAGAAGAACGAGGACACCAACGAAGAGACTCCGGAACATTCACCCATTCAGGGCAATCTCCGCGCCGGGCGCGGTCACCGGCCGACGAGGTCCAGCCGAGTTTCGGCCCCTAATCGATCATTCGGCTTTGGTGCAGCTCAACCACCTGGCCCCTGCGCCGAACACGCAGATTGATCAGCTCGACACCAAAGCTGAACGCCATGGCGAAATAAATGTAGCCCTTCGGAATATGAAAATGGAGCCCCTCGGCCACCAGCATGACGCCGATCATGAGCAGAAAGCTCAGGGCAAGCACCTTGAACGTGGGATGGCGATGAACGAAATCACCGATGGCCTTGCCCGAAAACCACATGACAGCCATCGCAAGAATGTTGGCAACCACCATGACCCAGAGCTCCCGAGCCATTCCGACCGCTGTGATCACCGAGTCGAGCGAAAACACGAGATCCAGAAGCGCGACCTGGACGAGCACGCCCGACATCGTTACCAACGCGGCGCCCTCGCCTGGCCCGTGCTCCTCGCCCTCCAACTTGGCATGGATCTCCATCGTGGATTTGTAGAGCAGGAAAAGTCCGCCCAGAAAAAGGATGAGTGACTTGCCCGTGACTTCAACCTGCAACACGGTAAAGAGCGGTGACGTGAGTCGGGTGACCCACGACAGCAGAGACAAAAGAATCAGGCGCATTCCCAGCGCCAGAAGAATTCCGATCTTTCGGGCCTTTTCCCGCTGATCGATCGGAAGCCTGGACGTGAGAATCGAAATGAAGATGACGTTGTCAACACCCAGGACCACCTCGAGTGCGGTCAGCGTGGCAAGGCTTGCAAGAATATCCAGCATCAGAGCAAACTGCCGCGGGTCCAGCGTCAATGCAAGCACGACATCCTCACGGAGTCACTTTTGACTTTTACCTGAAATTGCGAGCATTCTCATGACTCGCGAGGTGAGGCATGAGCCAGTGCTGCGAGAACAAGTCAGAGGAGCTTGCCGGTCTTCGGGCGAGACAGAAGAGCGTACTGAAGATCGTACTGACGATCAATCTCGTGATGTTCATCCTCGAGTTCACGATGGGACTGATCGCACGTTCCAGTGGCCTTCTCGCCGACTCGCTCGACATGCTCGGTGACTCGATCGTTTATGCCTTCACCCTTTATGTCATCGACAGGAGCGCCCGGTGGAGGGCCGGCGCCGCGTTTCTCAAGGGAGTACTCATCACGTCCTTTGGGGTGGGCGTCTTCTTCGAAGCCGTTTCAAAAATCTTCTCTGATGTCGTTCCGGCGGCTCACACCATGGGCTGGATGGGAACCGTGGCACTCGTCGCAAACTCCACCTGCCTGCTGCTGCTGCTGCGTCATCGAGAGGATGACCTCAACATGCGGTCCACCTGGATCTGTTCACGGAATGACATCATCTCGAACGTCGGCGTACTCGTGGCTGCAGCGGGTGTCCACTGGAGTGGCACCAAATGGCCGGACATCGTCATCGGCCTCGGCATTTCCGGAGTATTCCTCCGCTCGGCCTTTCCGATCCTCGCGGAGGCCACGGCGGCACTGGGAGCTTCGCGTGGTCAGGGCACGAAAACCTGAAGATCCGTTTCGTCAAAAAGTCCTTCTTTTCTGACGAAACGCTCCAGAATTTGGGGAATGGCAGCCGGGCCTCGTCCGAAAATCCAATATCCCTGCTCGACCACGGTGCCCATCCGGGAGACCACACGGTAACTGGCCTTCAGGCTTTCTCCTTCGGCCACGACGCTGACCAGCTCCCACCTCGAACCGAACGACTCCACGTAGCGGGCTCGAAACCGAAGCAAGTTTCCTCGAAGCGCGTTCCAATCCTGCTCGCTAATGGATTCCTGCGAAATCGGGCCTCCAGGGGTCCTGAACTGCTGGATCGTCGCCCGCAGTCCGCCTGAGGCTGTTTCTCCGCAAAAAGTCCTGACGTAGTACGAATACTGCTCGCATCCCAGGCTGGTGCAATTGCGTCTGTCAAACCGGTAAGTGGTGCCGTTTTGAAATGCCACACAGAGAGGTTGAGAGAGCGCCGAGTCCAGCTCCTCCCAGTCGGCTGCGTGGAGTGGAGCGGAAAACAAGAAGACTGAGAGCAGGAGGAGCTTTTTCATCACGATTCTTGATATCCGGAACCCACTCGATGACAAAGTGGTTTTCCAGGCGGCATGAAGTCAAGGACACGTGTGACTCCTCCTACTGGAACTGAATTCGCGTGCCGTCACGGACCAGATCTCCCGGAAAGACCACCACGCGATCTCCCTCAGAAAGACCCGAGGAAATCAGGACTTCCTGGCCGCTGCGCGCCCCGACTGTCACTCGCGCAGCCTTGGCGCGACCCGATTCGACTCGATAGACCGCCCACGAATCTCCGTCGCGAAAAACGGAACCCGCCGGCACCTGAAGCGCGTCGGGATGGACGGAAACCTCGATGCCCACCTCGACATGGAAGGTGCTTCCGAGACGCCTCGAAATCTCCACCGGCACGCTGACCAGATCCATCGTCACTTCGGTCCGCTCCTCCTCAACTCCGAGCGCGGACTGCTTGGTGAAGCCTGCCTTGCTGATCCTGGAAACCCGCGCCTCCAGTGCTCCGGCCCCACCCCACGACTCGATCCACGCCCGATTTCCAGGGGTGAGCCGCGTGGCATCCGTAGTGAGGAGTTCGGCCACGGCCTCTAGCCGGTCCGGATCCACGATCTCGACGATCGGCTCGCCACGCTGAATGGGTCCGGCGCTTTCACGGAACAGCCTCGAGATGACGCCCGAAATTGGCGCACGCACCGGGTCCCAGGAGACGTCCCAGTACAGATGCGTGATGACCTGTCCCTTCTTCACCACATCCCCCACCTTCAGATCGACTCGCTTGATATCTCCGGTGGCGAAGGCCGGAACGGTGTACCGCTCCTTCGACCTCAGATAGCCATCTGATCGAATGGTCTCGCGGAATTCTCCTCGTCGCACCACAGAGGTCTCGACATCCACGGCACGAGGCATCGCGACGAGCAGCACGAGCCCAAGGACCGCGAGGCCCGCCAGGATTCGAACTGCCCATTTTCCGCCACTCGACATCATCGAACCTTCTATTCTCTTGCCTTGAGCGCCTGAGTCAAGCTGAGCCGCCCCATGCTCCGACGCACGATCAGTCCGCTCACGGCCAGCGCTGTGAGCACCGAGAGGACTCCGAGGGCATACGAGCTCGGCAGAATGACCAACGGAAACATGAACTGTTCGGTCTGCACGGCCATCATGACCCCTTTCATCACGGCATGGCCAAGAAGGCACCCCGGCAGCAGGCTGGAGAGAACCTGGAGGATGATCTCGGACATCAGCATCCAGTAGACGCTGCCTCTCGTGAAACCGAGGATTCGGAGGCTTGCCAGCTCCCAGGATCGCTCCGAAAAACTCGACTGGACTGAATTGAAGATGATTCCGAGAGCGATGACCAGCGAGAAGCTCATCAGTACGGCCGACATGACGTCCATAATGCCGCCCATCGACTCCTCGAATCCGCGGTAGAGCGCGGACTTCAAGTGGACCGCGACTGCGAGAGGCATCTCCTTCAGCGCGACGTATACTTCCGATGAACGACGCGGATCCACCAATAGCGTGACCAGATTGTAATCAGGGCTCTCGGACATGAGCCTCCAGAGCTCCTCAATCCGCATGGATGCGCTCAAGCCCACGAGGTCATCAGTGAATCCTGCCACCGGAACGTGGAACGTTCGAGCGTCACCTTCGAGAACCTCCAGCTCCACTGACTCTCCTGGACGAAGCCCCCACTCTTCCCTGAAGAAGCGGCTCAACAAGATACCCTGCTCGGGCAACGCAATCGGCGAGAGGTGCACGTCCAGCCGTCGCCGCATCGTCGGGTTTTCCGGCCATCCGGTGAGCGAGAGCTCGCGCTTGTGGTTTCGATGTCGTATGCGCACTGGCACGATGCGATAGCCCTCGACGGCAAGCACTCCGGGAATTTGTGAAATCTCCTGCAATCCGCCAAGGGCCACCGGACGCAAAAGCCCGACGCTCATGTCCTCGCGCTGGATCCGCTGGAATTGCGTGTCGAACAGAAAATCCAGGATATCCACCCACCCTCGCGATGCGACCACCACGCAGGTGGCCATCGACAGTCCCAGAAGGATCAGGGCGAGGCGCAGGGGCCTCGAGAGCACATTCCTCCACGCAATGCGGCGATGGACCGGAACTCTCCGCCACAGCGCGAGGCCTTCCACAACGCCAGAACGGAAGATGCGCGGAGCGGGAGGCCGCATCGCCTGGGCGGGTGACAGCCGAAATGCAGAACGGATGCTGAACCAGGCTCCCACCAGCGCGGGAGTGATTCCGGCCGCAAGCCCAATGCCGACGGCGGGAGCACTGAGAGAGAAATCGATTCGTGGAAATCGGAAGAACGACTCGTAGCTCCGGGAGAACAGGGTTCCGAGAATCTGGGCGATGCCGATGCCCGGCACTGCCCCGAGAAGCGCCATCACCAGGACGAGCGCGAAGTAGTGCATCGACACCGCCCGGCTCGAATATCCGATGGCCTTGAGAGTGGCGATCTGAGCTCGCTGAAGATCAATGAACCGAGAAATGATGATGTGGATCAGGAAGGACGCAATGCCCAGAAAGACCAGCGGCGTCACAATCGCCATCGTGCGCTGCTGCCGGATTTCGTCGCTGATGAAGACGTTCGACGTCTGCCGATCGCGTCCATAAGCGCCACGGCCACCGTACTGCTCGAGGATTCGATCCATGCTCTCCTTAACGGCTTCCGCGCGAGAGGAGGACGTGAGTCGCACGGAGACCTGGTTGAAGGAGTCCTTCATGAAGGCCAGACGCTCCATCGCGTCCAGAGGCACCCAGAGCACTCCGTAATGACGGTCATCAGGAAGAGGCACGGCCGATGCGACGGCGATCACGTATTCCGGAGAGATGCCAATTCCGACGATCCTGAGGCGCTCCTGCCTTCCTTCAATGAGCACGGAAAGAAACCATCCGGGCTGGAGGCGATGCGCTCGGGCGAAACCCTCATGAACCACCACCTCGACCTCGTCACCCGAGCGCGGCAGGCGACCTGCACGGAGATGGACGGCGTTCAGCAGAGAATTTCCAGTGGCAGGAACCGACACGAAGCGGCCCAGGGCCGGCTCCGCCTCTGGAGCACCGGGGTCGCGAATCAGCCCATCGATCACGATGCGGGGCTCCACCACCTCCACGCCGGGAATCCGGCCAATGGATTTCGTCACTTCGCGAGGAGCACGCTTGAGTTCAGCGAATAGATCCGCAAACCGGTAGTCTCGATAGTATCCGTCTCGAGCCGACTGCAGCGATCGATAGGCGCTCCAGGTGGACACGAGGAGCGCGACCCCCACGGCAATCAGCATGGCCGTGCTGAACACCTGTGCGCGAAGACCGAAGAGATCGCGGACGACCTTCTTGTGGATCGCCCGCATCACCAATGAACCTCATCCAGCGATCCTCGCTGCGCGTTCACGGTGATCGACCGAATCTCTCCGTTGCCGAGATGCACGACGCGATCTGCAAGACGGGCGATCGCGGCGTTGTGGGTGATGATCACCACAATGGTTCCGAGCTCACGATTCACCTTCAAGATGGCCTCGAGCACCAGCATCCCCGTGGACAGATCGAGAGCTCCCGTGGGCTCGTCGCAGAGCAGGATGTCCGGCTGCTTGGCCACTGCGCGGGCGATGGCCACGCGCTGCTGCTCACCACCCGATAACTGGGCAGGAAAATGCGAGGCCCGATCTCGGAGTCCGACCAGAGACAGGGCATCCGCCGCCTTCATCGGGCGCCTCGAGAGATCACCTGCGAGCGCCACGTTCTCCTCTGCAGTCAGGCTCGGAATCAGGTTGTAAAACTGGAAGACGAATCCCACGTGGTCGCGCCGGAATTCGGTCAGCTGGCTCTCCGTGGCACGCACCAGGTCATGGTCGCGGTAGAACACTTCTCCCGAGGAGGCCGAATCCAGGCCCCCGAGGATGTTCAGCAACGTGGACTTGCCGCTCCCCGAAGGCCCGAGAAGAACCACCAACTCACCCTCGAAGAGTACAAGGTCGACGCCCCGCAGGGCGTGAACCGCCACGTCGCCTACTCCGTACACTTTGGTCAGCTGTTTGGCAGAGAATACGACTTGCGGCGGGTTCATCACCAGGGTGCTCGCGGCATTGATTCATGTCGTGTTGGTCCGTCGCGGCAACTTCTCCCGCGACCTGCGAACATGCAAAATGGAGCGACCGATCATTGCGGCCTACTCAACTCAATGGCGATACACGGTCCGCCAAGGGGCCAGTTGCTGGCCACCAAGCTGGACACACGAGGATGACCGGGCCTCAGAAATGAGAAATCCCATCAGCGTAAAGCTCGGATGAAACCTTCCGCGAAGCCGGAGTTGAGAATAACCACCGTCCCTCACTCCGCTGCTTTGGCCCATGGAGCGCATCACATCGCCGACCGCCTGCGCGAATTCCTCCTGGTCATCGAGACCAGGTCGGGAGCCGCCTTCAGTCACCCCTGAAGCACGAATCGAATAATGTCGTCCGACTCGTACAGCGACCGGTCCTCGCCCTCGGACGATTTCTCATGCGCACGGATCCGGAGACACGGAACCTGATCCTTCTTCCCCGACACATGAGTTCGCGAAATGCCTCATCTGATTCAAGCACATCGCGGATCTCGACCCCGTGCTTCGCCCGGTCGAGCGCTCGGATCACTTTCCGAGAATACGGCGACACCCCCATCGAATAAAGCACATGGACACTGATGACTACGCCAACTCACATTTGGTCGTATAAAGATGGAAATGCTTATCTTGTGGATACAGGAATAGAGAAAAGCGCCCCCGAGCTCGCTGAGGACTTAAGAAATGCGGGATTCCTGCCGGAGAAAATCAGAGCCATCGTCCTCACCCACGGACATGCCGATCACGCCGGCGGTGCGGCCTATCTGAAAAAAACCTTTGGCACACCCGTGATTGCCGGACAGGGAGACTCCGGAATGACCTCCAGCGGAGGACTCGCGGACCCGCTATGTCCAACAAGCCTAAAAGAGCTCAATATTGAGCCTCTCACCGGGGTGCCCGGCCGGGCCGTCTCGATGCCAGGCCACACCGCTGGCTCGCTCGTCGTAGTGCTGCCCCAGGCTGCGCTGGTAGGCGACCTCTTTCGTGGATCCATCATCGGCCATTCCGCCGAGATCCATTTCTATATCTGCGATCTCGAGTCCAATCGCAGCGACATCCGGCGGCTATTGAAAGAAATGGCGCCATCCGCTTCGCATTTTTTCACGGGACACTTTGGTCCGTTGTCGAAGGAATCCGTCATGAGGCACTTCGAGATCAAGTGAGACGACACTTCACGCATAAAGTGAAAAACTCCGAAACGCCAACAAGCGTCCCGGGGTTTATAGAAATGGTCGAAACGATAACTGAGAATCGAATCCAGGCAATTGAAGTTCAGCTTTTACCATTAAAAGCACTTCAATTTGCAGCACAAACCCGGGATCTCGGACCCATCCTACCACAGCTTAGCTCGCTTACCTCGAAAGATCAGACTCCCGTACAGCGATCAAACTCCACATCTTCGCTCTTACCACCACTGCTCACATTCGCGGTGCCACAACCCGTGATCGTGATCGTGAAATCATCAAAGCTTTCATCACCAGAGGTGGAGCCCGAGAGGCTTCCCGAAACGGCACAGTTGCATCCTGCACTCCAAGTGAGATTGCTCGGAGTCAGCACGGCGGTAGTCCCGCGAGTGAGATTCTTAATCTCCAGCTGTCCGCCACTCATCACGCGGTTGGAGCGTGAAGTACCTGTGACAGGGATCACCGAGAGCGTCCGCGTCTCGATATCGGCGATCGTATCGCCATTCGAATCCGTGAGTACTCGCTTCATTCCTCCGACGGAATAATCAAAGCCGGACGAAGTTCGAGTCACGGTCTGCCCGCCACCCGGAGCACTCACGGTGAGCGAACCCCTCCTGCCTGAAATCGTAAAGTCGGCAGTTCGAGTGACCGAGTTTGAAGCAGCCGCCATCGAACAGCCAGGGGCTGAAAAGCTCAGCGTCACCGAACCTGAGAGCGAAACGCGCCCACCGGCCAAGGTGCAATTTCCGAAACTCCTGGTACGAATTCCCGAAGAACAAGCCGAAAAAGCTTGCCCAGTACACGATGCCGCCTGCGCCTCGCTGATCAAGAGCCCAGAAAAAAGGGATCGCTCCTGAAAAGCTCTTGGAACCTTAAGGTACGCAAAGCCGCCCGTGGTCGCCCCACTGCTCTCATCCATCGAGCTCATGACATCGCCGACGGCTTGCGCATATTCTTCTTGATCATCAAGACCCCTGCCGCACGCTGAAAGACCGAGCAGCGCCAGCGCTGCAAACACGGGTACGAATCCGCGCAGAATGAGAGAATAACGCTGGAGCGAGGTATTAGAGGTCTTAAATTTTGTTTTCATACGATTAGTTTACAGTCCCGAATATTGAGATCAACACCGAACATTTCCACACTTTTTCAAGAATCTTGGTCTTGATCTTGGTCTTGGGATTTCAAAATACGTTCTCCCTCCTTCTCTGAACATTTATTCGATCGGATACACAACGAAAGTCTGGAGAGACTCTGGATTTGTATCTGATTGCTCCAAAACACTCGAAAAGAGAAAAAAATCTGCCACAATCACGGCGATGTCTCTCATCGCATTGATCGAAGACGATCCACAGATCCGGAACTCGCTTGAAATCGGACTCAAGCTCAAAGGTCTAAGAATCCATTCTTTTTCTAGCGCCGAGTCCCTGATTGCAGACACCCGTACTCACGCGTCGGGATGGGATCAATTCGATCTCTTTGTGATCGACCTGGGACTTCCCGGAAAAACCGGAGCCGAACTCTGTAAACAAATTCGCAAACAAGATCCCATCAAACCGATTCTTGTGATCTCGGCTACCACGGAAGAAAGCACCGCGGTTGCCTGCTTTGCAAGCGGCGCGGATGATTTCGTCAGAAAGCCCTTTGGCCTTGAGGAGCTGTCCGTTCGAATTGAGCGACTGCTTGGACGCGCGGTAGGACAAAAGAAGCTCACGCGATTTGAGGGAGTGATTCTCGACCGAAGTAGACGGAGAGCCTCCTTCAAAGAGGAGTGGGTCGATCTGACGGCCACAGAATTTACGATACTCGAGCTTCTGATGACGCGGCCCAACGAACTAGTGACTCGAGAAAGCATCATGCAGATCGT
>JBIIXZ010000067.1:0-12235 GCA_044347055.1 Bdellovibrionia bacterium
TGCCGTCGTCGCTCGCGGCATGGGCAAATGCTGCGTTTCCGGGTGCTCGGCGCTCAAGATCAGCTATGCACGCAAGGAAATGGTCATCGGCAGCCTCGTCCTGAAGGAAGGCGACTTCATCACGCTCGAAGGCAGCACCGGCGAAGTGATCCAGGGACAGGTTCCCACGATCGCCCCGTCGCTGAACCAGGATTTTCAGGAGCTCATGAAGTGGGTCGACCAGATCCGCCGCCTGCGCGTCCGCACGAACGCCGACACCCCGAACGACGCTCGCGTGGCGCGCCAGTTCGGAGCCGAAGGCATCGGGCTCTGCCGCACGGAGCACATGTTCTTCGAAGCCGACCGCATCGACGCGGTCCGCGAAATGATCCTCGCGGATTCGCGCGAAGGACGCGAGCGCGCCCTCGCCAAGATTCTTCCGATGCAGAAGAGCGACTTCGAAAGCCTCTTCCGCGAAATGAAGGGCCTTCCGGTCACGATTCGACTGCTCGATCCGCCGCTCCACGAATTCATCCCGCATTCGGATGAAGATCTCCATGAGCTCGCGACCAAGATCGACGTCCCGTTCGAGCGCCTGAAGCGCAAGGCCGAGAGCCTGCACGAGTTCAACCCGATGCTCGGTCATCGTGGTTGCCGTCTCGCGATCAGTTATCCGGAAATTTATCGCACGCAGGTGCGCGCGATCCTGGAAGCGGCCTGCGAGCTCGTCATGAACGAAGGCTACAAGATCACTCCCGAAATCATGATTCCGCTGGTCGGCGACTGGCGCGAGCTCAAGATCGTGGGTGATGCCTGCCGCGCTGAGGCCCAAAAGGTGCTCGGCGAGTACAAGCAGAAGAACGGCAAGGCGCTGCCGATCCAGTTCCTGATCGGAACGATGATCGAGCTGCCGCGTGCCGCGCTGACTGCCGATGAAATCGCCCAGTATGCCGAGTTCTTCAGCTTCGGAACCAACGACCTCACGCAGACGACCTACGGGCTCTCGCGCGACGACTCGGGAATGTTCCTCAAGGACTACCTCGATGCGAAGGTCTACGAGAAGGATCCGTTCGCCACGCTCGACCCGAAGGGTGTTTCGCGCCTGATGAAGATCGCGATCGAAGACGGCCGTCGGACCCGCCCCGGCCTCAAGATTGGCATCTGCGGCGAGCATGGTGGTGAACCGGCTTCGGTCCGACTCTGCGAAGAGATGGGGCTCGATTACGTCAGCTGCTCTCCGTACCGGGTGCCGATCGCACGCCTGGCAGCGGCGCAGGCGGTTCTGGCTTCCGTGAGAAGCGCCAAGTCGGCAGCAAAGCCCAAGGCTGCATCGAAACCCAAGAAGCGCCGCTAAAAACGAGCGGACCAATTCTGTGCAAATACCAGAGGGCCGGCCCCTGACGGGGTCGGCCCTCGTTTTTTCTACCGTACTTCGAGCTCAGCGTCGAAGTTCAGGGTGTGCCATCAGCAGGAAGCGATTCAGCATCTCGAGGTTGCTGAAGACCACTCCCTGGTCGGCTGCATTGGACACTCCTCCCACGATCGCACCGAGCATTTCGGGCATTCCTTCGGCGCCGGCCATTGCCTGGAGCAATTCACCCAGCACCGGATTCTGCTTCAGAAGCCCGGAGATCTGCGTACGACGCTGGTCCACTGCCAGAGCCAATTTGCGCGGATCGTACGACTTCTTGGCCTGCTCCAGCGCCTGGGCTGCCGACATCACCTGCTCGACGACTCCTGCGAGTTCCTCGACTTTTCGGATGCCCGCGGACTCAGGGAGTGCACCAAGACCTTCGTTGACCTTGGAAAGCACGAGGGCAAACTGGCCCTTCAGCTCCTCGATCTTCTCCGGCGAAGCTCCGGACGACACCGCAGCTTGAAGCTCGGCCAACTTGCCCATCACGAGGCCATAGCCGCTGACGATCTGCTCGCGCATGCTGCGAATGCGTCCCAGAAGCTCGACTCGCTCCACGAGCGATCCTGACACCACCGCACCTTCCGGAGCCCAGTACTTCAGCTGGTCGCCGTCGGTAGAGGACGCCCCGGGACGAACCACCGCCACGGCGCCGGCGCGCGGCGAGAACGAGCTCAGCACCCGGAAGAGCAGCGAGCCGTTGTCCTTGGCCTCGAGGCCATCGACATCCTGGAACAGGATTCCGCCGAGCATCGCGTAGTAACGCATCATCTCGGTGACGTCGGACTGGAACCGGGTGTCGAGCGGAATCATGGCGGAAGTCCTGCCCGAATCATCGATCACCGCACCCACGGGCTGCAGCCTGTTCGACAGCACCTCGTGGAGCAGACCGATGGTCGGAAGCTCGAGCGGCGATTTCACCTGCTGCGCGAACACCATCTTTTCCAGTTCAGGATACGAGAATCGCAGATCGACCGCCTCGTACCTCGGGAATCCCAGCTGGCGCTCGGTGAGCATCATCAGGGCGACCACCTTGTCGAATTCCACGCCCCGAATCCGGAGGCGGTCGGAATCCTGGTCGAAACGAATGTCCTTCAGCCATTTGCGCTCGACCTTGACGGTTCGACCATCCTGAAGCCGCACGGCAAGCACCCGCTCGTTTTCGCTCGCAAGCGTGGGAGCATCGGGAGTGCGAATGACGGAGTGGAAGAAGTCCAATCCACCAAAAGCCGCCTCGGCGTAGGCGTTGACCTCAGGAGACCCTTGGATGGCCTGGTAGATCGTCTCCTCCAGGAACTGCCGCACCGGCAGGAATCGGGCAAAGGTTCTGCCAACGTAGCCCCCAGTGCCGAGCACCGAGAATCCCAGCTTGTTTCCGGCAAAGTTCCGGAGAGTGTAGAGCTGGCGATAGTCATCGACGCTTGCCTGGACGATCTCGGCGGGAGTCGTGCCGCGATCGAAGCGATTGCAGACCGGCGTCATGCCTGCGTCCTCATCCGAGCAGAACGGCATGGCGCGGACCCCGGCAGCCTCGACCGCAGAGGTCGTGAGTTGGTGCCAGGAGGCTGCCCCGGAGCGCTTCAGCGCTTCGGACAGCGAGATCATCTCGCCCGAGTTGGTCTCGACGACTCCTGCATACGCAGTCCGGATCGCAGCAATGTCCTGCGGTCCCAGACCGTCGTAATGCTCGTCATTGGCGAGGTAATCCATCACGGACGAGTAATCACGCGTGCTCTTTTCGGAAGGATTGAACTTCCAGTTTTTCTTGTCGAATGAGCCGATGAAGTTGTGCCGCAGTCCGAGATTGTGGCCCAGTTCGTGGGCCAGCGTCGGCTTGTACACTCCGATCGCCAGCTCGAGATCCGACTTTTCGGAGTCGACGATATCCAACGAGAACTCCGGCGCTTCGTACGCACAGATATGCGCCTTCTCGAGGTTGTCAAAGAACTTCGACAGCACCTCGGAGCGCTTCGAGTCGAGCTTCAGCTTGGCCATCTCTCGGCCCGGAATCCTTCCCGCCAGGACCTCGATGAGCTTCTGGTCGACCAGATGCTGCATGCGCCTCGAATCCGACAAGGCTCCTTCCTTCACGCCCTGCGCGAATGCCTCATAAAAAGCCAGCTCCACCGGCTTGCGCGGCATCGTCGCGATCGAGTCGAGCCGTTCCTGGATGGAGACTCCTGCACGACGCGCGAGCGCCTTGCCGACCCTCCTCATCTGAGCGGACGCCAGGTCGGAACCGCCGGAGCGGCGCGAACTCGGCGCGGCGGCGCCTTCCTTCGGCGCCGAAATTCCAGGGGCGGCCTTCGTGTCGATTGCAGCCGGACCCGTCACCAGCGGAGACGAGAGCTCCTTCAAGAACTGCTCGCGAGCCTTGCGAAGCTCCTTCATCGACTCGACATAGGAATCGATATTTCCGCCGTACATGAACACCGAGGCCGCTTCGACCTTGCCGGAGCGCGGGTTGTGGTGCGACCCACCGAGGCCGATGACGCCCGAGCTGGTCCGCTTCTGCACGTAATAGATGTGGTTGACATCCAAGTCACCCAGCGCCGCGTTCGGCAGCTGGTCGTCTCCCTCCACCAGGAGTTCGAGGACGTCATCCGAGCGCTCCATCGGAGTGCCCTTGAGGGCATTGCGGAACGCCCGGTTCCAGTCGGCCACTACCTCGCGGGTTGCCTGGATGATCTGTGCCCGTGCCTCACGATCCTGGTCCGCAGTCGGAATTCCCGACAGCACATAACGGATCCTCTTTCCTCCTCGGATGTCGAAGAGCGCCGGAAGCGGCGTCACCGTTCCTTCGGTGCCGACGTTTCCATGCTTGTTCGGCGTATTCTTGCTGTAGGTGAACAGGCCGAAACCGAGCTTTTTCTGGGCTTCGTACGGAACATCGAGCAGCGGCTTTTCGTCTTCAGCTTTGCGCGATCCAGCAAGGGCGTACTTCTTGATCGAGATGCGCTCCTGGAAGGTGAATGATGCCTGGACCTGGTCGAAGTATCCGGCACGCAGCACTCCTGCGCAGTCGACACCCGGATTGTTCATGTAGGTGGCATTCAGGCTGAGGCTGATGATTCCGTCAGTCGCCATCCGATTATCGACTCCCGACACCGTCAGGTCCGTCATTCCGGCAAAGCATTGGCCGAGCTCGTAGTAGTTCAGCGGCGACGAAACCGGGGGAACGGAATTTCCTTCCCAGCTCACGTAGGCGACTGCTTCGGGATGGGTGTGGTCAGCGGGCACGACGCGCGGAACCGCAAGCAGGTTGCCCTGGGCATCGTGCTTTTCTTCGCGGACATAGCTGACCGGAAGGGACATCAGGTCGGAGAGATCCACTCGATTGCCGCCCTTGACGGGCAGCATGGCGTCCGCGCGAACGAGTCGGACCTTCTCTTTTTCAAAGACCATGCGCACGATCTCGAGCGGTCCTGCTGATCCGGCGAAAGTGTAATCGAAGGAGTTGGGGCTGTCCTCCATCGTCCGGCGGAAGAGGAACTCCCACTTCGCCGCGTCTGCCACCTTGATGGATCGGCGCGGATCGAGCGAGGTCGCACCGACTTCAGCCACCAACGGATCCTTGGTGATCTGGACCAGGCGCGAAGACTTCTTGCTGATCGGGCGGAATTCCACTTCCGCACCCAGGGTTCCTTCGGCGTCCAGGATCCTGCGACGGGCCTCGACATGCGTCAGCGGAACGCGGTAGCGCGAGATCTTCACGCAATCCTTGACCGATACGGCCTGGGCCTCGCGGGCACTGCAACGCGAAATTCCAGAGGATGCGGGACTACCGCGATCCTGGGCGGCAATCAGATCACGCTGCGCCGGAGTCACCGAGGAGTCGCCGAGCGACACCAGCTCTTCGAGCAGCAGCTCGCTTCCATCGATCACCGCGCGGAATTGACCCTCGCGCGCCACGCGAATGCTGAGCTCGGACTCGAGCTCGGACTTCGAGAAGATCTGTCCTTCGATCTGCTCACGGACAAAGATGCGATCTGCCTGCTCACGGCTGGCTGGAGCCACCGGAATGCGATCTTCCGGAAGAGTCGACACTTGCACATGCGTGGCGTCCTTCCATTCGGTCGGCTTCATGCGGAGCGTGGTGGTTTCCTCGCCCAGGTCGTTCTTCGACCGCACCACGCGGCCGTAGCCCTGGACGCGGTATTGAAACAGAGGCATCAGGCTTTCGCCTTTCGCGCCTTTCTGAAGCAGCTCCTGCTCCTGCACGGACAACTCGTTTGCGTCATCGACCACGCGAAAGGCGGTCACGAACTGGCGATCGACCTTGAATTTGATCGGGTAGCTCTTTTCACCGGCAGCGACGATTTCAAGCGATTTGAACATCGACCGCAGCGCTTCAGGAGCCCGGGCTTCGCGGATCTGGACTCGAGACGACAGCTGCGCAGGGCGAAGTTTTCGAAGCGAGCCGGAGTCCAAAAGTTTCTGTTCGGCAGCAGTCTCCACGGAGACGTCGGATTTCGAGAAGAGCGTGGTCTCGAAGATGTTCTCGCCTGCCCCTTCCGGAAATTTGGCGTCGCGCGTCTTGGCGCATCCCGAACCCAGAACGGCCACCAGGAGGGCTGCCATCGCTGCGTACTGCTTCTTCTTGCTGATCATGGAATTGTTCATGTACTTCCCCTTGCCGTTAAAAAATGACCATTAAAGACGTGAAAACTCGCGAAGTCGTCGAATCGAAGATGGCGATGTTCGAAGTGAGCCCGTTTGCCCGAAGGACATCGCCTTCGTTGGTGTGGCCCACAGAAAGAGTGAGCGACGGGGTGAACCTATAGCCGACGGTCTGCCCCATCGAGAACGAATGGCGGCCGACGCCCTGGTAGCTCCAGCCCGTGTTCCGGATGAAGTCTCCGGACAGGAACCATTTTTCGCCTGGTCCGTAGTACAGGTTGAACCAGTTCGAGAGCCTCCAGGCCGTGTTGACGGCTCCAGTCGTTGAATTCGAATACTGATGAAAAGCCCGGGCAATACCCGTCTCCCAGGAAACGGACGAATGCTGGATGACCGGAAGCTTGCTCTTTGAAAAATCTGCCGCAAACCGCAGGGCCGGACGCACGGAAACGATCAAGCTGTCGCGTTCGCGCGAGCGCTCCGAGACCGGAAGAGCCGCCCAGAGAGCCGGCGCGACGCTGACCGTCGGACTCAAGGGTATCGCCCGGTAGGAAATCCGGAGAGAAGGATCAAAGAGGGTGAACTCGCGAAGGTCAGTCACTTCCTTGTAGGCAGAGGCCAGAAGCCCCACGCTCCAATCCGACGAGAGCTGATAGGATGGAATGAGCAACAGGCTCGATCCTGCAGAGTACTGCTCGGTCCCCACTGGAAACAGATTGGATCCAAAGTCGGCAATGACGACTGCGCGAAAGCGCGAAGGAGCCTTGGCAGAAGAAGCTCCCTGCTCGGTGGAGTCACTTCGTCCTCCGGCAGTCTTGGCTTTCTTCTTTTCAGCTTTTTTGTCCGCCAGGATCGAGGCTTCGGAAGGCCGAACCCCCACGGTCATGGAGGCAAGCCCCAGCGTCAGGACAGCCAGAAAGGCCCCACCCCATGCGACATGTTTTTTCAGAGCCGGTTCATCAGGACGCAAATCAGACCTTCCTTCACGGTTAACCCTTCAGGCGTCCTTGTCCGACGGGATGCGTTAAGCAAAGCACTCGACGTGCCAACTGCGAATCCATCTTAAGTGCCTGAAAGATATGGCTTTTTTGTAGATAAGAATTCCAGTGAGTGGAGAAAGGTGCCCATCCGGCACCACTCGTGTTGAAATTTTCGACACCAGTCCTGACTGTCCAGGCGCCTCTCTATTCTTGGGTCTCGCGGCGCCCCAGAAACTTTTTTGGGACCTAAGTGCGCGAAAACTCACCATCTTCAAAATTGTCTCAGGCGACACATTTTTCCTTAAAATTGAGTGAGTTAGTCTGGTTTCAGGTAGAACAACGGAGGACGTCGAATGAAAACCAGGAGTGCTCGCCAAGAGAGCTTCCCATTCCCGGAAAAAGTGCAGATCGAGAGACACGAAACCGGGCCCCCGAAGTTGCGGTAGCGTAGGCCGAACCGCCGACACGTGTGCGGAGCCTGCGGACTGCCTGGATCGCCTCTGGCCGGAGGCGACCGCGACAGCCAAAATCTCTAAAAATTTAAGATACTTATAAAGGATGTCCCAGCCCAGTCGACGGCAAAGGTCGAGCTGAAAGGAGGGATTCGGAAAGAAGGGCGACGGCCCCCACTTCGAAGACTCGAGCGCGGACAGCCTACAAGAGGATCTGAAAAGATCTCAGACAGAAGCGGAGCCTGACCGGGTCGCCCCCGGTCAGGCTCGCGTGTTTTCATGACTTGCCTTTTCATTCTCGGTTGCTAGATTCGTCGCTTCCGAGAGTGGGGGAAGTCTACTATGCGCGTTAAACGCTTGGAAATTCAGGGGTTTAAGTCTTTCAAAGACAAGACGGTGATCCATTTTGACAAGGGCATCACCGGCATTGTCGGACCCAATGGATGCGGCAAGTCCAATATCGTGGACGCCTTCTTCTGGGTCATGGGCGAACAGTCCTACAAGCACATGCGCGGTACGGGCTCCGAAGACCTGATCTTCAACGGCAGCTCGCGCTATTCCCCGCTCGGCCTGGCCGAAGCAACCATGGTCCTCGAGACCGATGCCCATGACGTCGACCCGGCTTCCGGCGCGACGACCCAGGACATTCCTCTTCACCTCCGTTCCAAGGAAATCGCCGTCACTCGCCGCGTCTATCGTTCGGGCGAAGGCGAATACTTCATTAATGGACAGCCTGCCCGGCTCAAGGACATCCAGGAACTCTTCATGGACACCGGCGTCGGTGCGAAGGGCTACTCGGTCATTGAACAGGGACAAATCGGAAAGATCGTTCAAGCCAAGCCTGAAGAGCGCCGCCTTCTGATTGAAGAAGCCGCCGGCATCGCCAAATACAAAGCCCGCAAAAAGGAATCGCTCCGCAAGATGGAAGCGACCCAGGGCAATCTCTCGCGCCTGAACGACGTCGTGCAGGAAATCGAGCGGAATCTGGGATCGCTCGAGCGCCAGGCGCAGAAGGCTCGATCGTACAACAAACTCCGCGCCGAGCTGACGGACAAGGAAATGACTTGGGGCCGCCGCAAGGCCCGTGTGATCCAGCAGAAGCTCGGAGAGCTGTACACGTCGAAGGATATCCTCGACCAGGAGCTCACGAGCCTTCGCGCCGAACTCCAGACGGTCGAGAACTCGATCGAAGTGGATCGAATCGCCCAGCTCACGGACTCCAAGGCCGTCGAAGAGCTCCAGTCCTCTCTCCAGAACTCGCGAAGCGAACTCACCCGAGAGCAGAGCGCTCTCGACCTCTCGCGCCGCCGCCAGGGCGATCTCGAGCAGCAGCTCCAGAATCTCCGCCGCGAGCAGACTGAGCTCTCGCAAAACATTGAAGTGGATCGTGCCCGCCTTGCAGAGCAGGGCCGCGAGCTCGAAGAAGGCGAAGAATTGTTCCAGTCTGCGCAGGCTCGCGCCCAGGAACAGGAAGAGCTCGTCCGCGAGAAGCGCCAGTCGACGGAGGCTTCGCGCCGTTCGCTCGAACAGGCCCAGCGTTCTCTCCTTCAAGGAGTAGAGCAGGCCAATGAGCTCAATGCCCGTTCCGCCGCGATCACGAGTCGAATCGAGAGCCTGAAGGAACAGCTCGAGCGCATCGGCGAAGAAGCCTCGCAGGCATCGCAGCGAGCCAAGGAAGACGAAGCTCGTCTTTCCGCCACTCGCACTGAATTCGAACAGCTCTCCGGCGATCGCGACACGCTTCGCGAAACCCGCAACCATCAGCAGCAGACCATTCGCGAGCTCGAAGGTTCGCTCCGCCTGCAGGAACGCGCTGAGGACGAGAGCCTGCGTGACGTCACCCGCCAGCGTGCCAAGCTTCAGAGCCTCATGGAGCTCGTCGAGTCGCATGAAGGCATGGGCGATGGTCCCAAGTCGCTTCTCGGCTGGGCCAAGGAAAACGGCCGCGGTGGAATCTCCACCCTGACTGAGCTCGTCGACGTCGACGCTGGTTTCGAGAGTGCGATGGAAGGCTGGCTCGAAGGCCAGCTCGAAGGACTTCTTTCGAAGGATCCTTCTCTTGCGGTAGAAGCCCTTCGCGAACTCGCAACCCGAAACGAAGGCCGCGCCTGCATCCGCCTCGCCGGCCTCTGGAGCGCTCGCGTTTCGGACGAATCCTCCACCCTTTCGCAGGTTCAGAACCTGCTCGGCTCGGCAGGATTCCAGTTCCAAGGAACGCTCCGCCAAAAGGTCCGTGCCAACGCGAAATCCGAAACCCAGCTCGCCGAGGCGGCGCTCAGTGCCTGCAACCGCGTCGCCATCGTTTCCGACTCCGCTCCGCTCTCGGCCTTTGTTGCCGGATCCTCGCTCCAGAAGCTCGCCGAGCTCGGCTGGTCCATGGTCACCCAGGACGGAATTGCAATCGACCTGCACTCGCAGGGAATCGCGGAAATTCGTGGCGGCAGCCTGAACTCCGACAAGGCGTCGAGCATTCTTGGTCGCAAGCGCGCGATTGCGGAACTCGAAACCGTGGTCGAGAACGCCGAAAAGGTTCACGCCGAGAATCAGGAGCTGACCGAAACGACTCGCTCATCGCTCGAATCGGCCCGCGCGCAGCTTGCAGCCGGAGAAGAAAAGCTCCGTGAGCTCGAAATCACCTGCGGAACCCTCGAACGCGAAACCCGTCAGCTGGAGCGCGCGGCGCAGGAAGCTCGCCAGAACCTCGATCGCCTCTCCTCACAACGTTCGCGCTGCCAGGAAGACCTGTCGAGAAACGAGTCCGACCTCGAGGACATCTCGCAGCAGCTGGCAGAAATCCTGTCCGGCCGTTCCGAGCTCGAAATCCAGCTCAAGGCCCGCGACGAGGAAGTGCAGCAGTTCGATCTCGAACTCCGCGCCCTCGAAAGCGAGCTCCAGAACCTGAAGGTCGGCGAAGCCTCTGTTCGCGAACGCGCCCAGAGCCTCAAGCGCGAGTACAGCTCGCTTCAAGGCGTAGTGGCCGATCGCGAGCGTCGCATCGACGAGATCGCCCGCATCCTCGAGCGCGTCTTCCAGGAGCAGACGAATCACAGCGGTGGAGACGACAAGAGCGAAGCGAAGATCGAAGAGCTCACGATGCTCGTTGCGGAGCTCGAGTCTCGCCTCGCCGAAACAAAGAACAACCTCGAGATCGTGTCCGCCCGCGTGAACACTGGCCTCGAGCGCATCAAGCTCCTCCACAAGCAGGGCGATGCCAAGAATCAGCAATCGATGGGTTTTGCGCTGGAGATCGAAAAGCTCAACAGCGACTTCGGCCACCTCAAGCAGAACCTCGAAGAGAAGTACGGTCCGGACTGCCTGATCACTCCGACGGTTTCGGCGATCCAGGAAGAGATGCAGGAACCGGTCGTCACTGCGGAGATGACGGCAGAAGAAGAGCAGCTGCTCAATGAGGAAGTCGAGCGACTGCGCGAGAAGATCCGCCGCCTCGGCGAAGTGAACCCGATGGCCGAGCAGGAATTCAACGACCTGCAGAAGCGCTTCGAGCACCTCTGCACCGAAAAGCGCGACCTCGAGCGCTCGCTCGAGAACCTGCAGGAAGCCATTGAGCACATCAACAAGACCTCTGAAGAGCGGTTCCGCAAGGCATTCGAAGCCATCGCGGACCGCTTCGAGAAGCTCTTTCCGATCATCTTCGGTGGAGGCCAGGCGAAGCTCTCGCTCATCTATCCCGAAGGTTCGACGGACATCCTCGACGCCGGCGTCGACATTCTTGCCCAGCCTCCGGGCAAGAAGATCGTCAACATGCACGCCCTTTCGGGCGGCGAAAAGGCCCTGACGGCCGTCTCGCTGATCTTCGCGATCTTCATGGTCAAGCCGTCGCCCTTCTGCGTGCTCGACGAAGTGGACGCTCCGCTGGACGACGCGAACGTGGGCAAGTTCAACGCCCTCCTTCGTGAAATGTCGGTGAAGAGCCAGTTCATCCTGATCACGCACAACAAAAAGACGATGGAGCTGAACGACACGCTCTACGGCGTGACGATGGAAGAGCCGGGTGTGTCGAAGATGGTTTCCGTCAGGATGAACTGATGAGACGTGCACTCTTGCTCGTCGCAGCTTCGGCCCTGCTTGGCGCCAGCTCCTCGCAGGCTGCTCCGGCCAAGACCCGCAAGGCCCTGCCTGAGCTCCTCGCACAGGTCGAGGCTCATTACGCCAAGTCAGGCTCGCTTTCCGCCGAGTTTGCACAGGAGGATCTGTCCGCCACCTTCGGTGAGAAGAAGAGCAGCCAGGGAACGCTTGCCTGGAAGGCTCCCGATTCGCTTCGCTGGGAAACCAAGTCGCCGGAAGCAAACCTGCTGGTCAGCAATGGCAAGACGGTTTGGGTCTATACTCCGCCGTTTGATGAGACCGAAAACGGGCAGGTGATCATCCGCAAGGCATCCGAAGTCAAAAGCCGATTGATGGATGCCCTTTTGGCAGGGCGCTTTTCGAGAGCTCTCCAGCAGGGTCTGGCCATCGAGGTCCTGCCGAAAAAGACGTTCGCGCTGAAGCCGAAAAAGAGTGCAGGCGGCAACCTCAAGCAGGCCATCGTCACGATCGGCGATGACCAGCCGGTGATCGCAAAGGTCTCTATCGAGTACCGGGATGGAAACAAATCGACGATCGAGCTCTCGAGCATCAAGATGGGCGAGCCGCTGGAAAAGTCCCTCTTTGAGTTCAAGATTCCACCACGCACGGACATCGTGAAAGAGTAAGTGTTCGGCTGGATCCGGCCTCACCCCCGACCAGCTAACGCCCCACGTCAAACGAGCAGAATCAAGCACCCTCAAGTG
>JBIIXZ010000068.1:0-12226 GCA_044347055.1 Bdellovibrionia bacterium
GGCACAGGTCATTGCCGCGCGTTCTTATGCGCTCTATCAGATGCGCGAGGCCCGGAGGCGCGGGGCCATCTTTGACGTGGAGTCGAGCATTCGTGACCAGGTGTACCTGGGAACTCGCGGCGAGGAGGCTCGGGCAAGCCAGATCGTGGCCCGCACGCGCGGAATGGTTCTCGTGGCCGGACCCGCGAAGGCGGGCCAGCCCATCAAGGCATTCTACCATTCGACCTGCGGCGGCCATACGGATGCTCCAGAAGATGTCTGGGGAAGGGCGCAGCCGGGAGTGCGCGGTGGAGTCGTGTGCGAACATTGCGGCTCATCGCCGCGCTTCACCTGGCAGCTTCGGCTCACGACCCGGCAGCTGGATGAGGCGCTGGCCTCCACCGGAAAAGGAAGCGTGATCGGGATGGAGGTGCTTTCCCGTTTTTCTTCCGGACGTGTGAACAAGCTGAAGATCGCCTTCCTCGGAAAAGGCGGAATGATCTCGACACGAATCGTTCCCGGCTCGCAGCTTCGAATGCTCATCGGCTCCGAGAAGTTCCAGAGCACGGCCTTCTCCATCTTGCGCGGAGAGGGCGATAGCTGGATTTTTGAAGGCCGTGGCTACGGACACGGGGTCGGGATGTGCCAGTGGGGTGCAAAAGAGATGGGATCGGCCGGCTTTCAGGTGCACGAAATCCTGTCCCGGTATTACCCTTCGGCCCGTCTCATGCGTGCCTGGCAGTGAGCCTCGCACATTGCGTCCTCGCCTGATATGTCTTGCGGCATGATCGAAAAAACCTGGGTCGTCGGCCCCTTCCAATGCAACTGCCGCCTGATTGCCTGTGATCGCACGGGTGAGGCTGCGCTCGTCGATCCGGGTGACGACGCGTCGAAGATTCTTTCGAAGCTCGAGGGCGTGAAGACCTCCTCGGGCGCGCCGCTCCGGGTGAAGTACCTGCTCCACACCCATGGACATCTCGATCATGTCGGCGCCACTCGTCCGGTGCGTGAAGCTCGTCCGGAAAAGCCGTCGATCCTCCTTCATCGGGGCGACGAGCCGCTCTATCTGAATCTGATCGAGCAGGGAAAGCTCTTCGGACTCCGCTATGAGCAGCCGCTTGCCATCGATGCCTACCTGGAGGACGAGCAGGAGCTCCACGTCGGCGGCATTCGCCTCTCGATTCTTCATACTCCGGGGCATAGTCCCGGGAGTGTCTGCCTTCGGATGCACGAGGATTCCGACGCAGGCTCGCGCGAGTCGCTCTTTTCGGGAGACACCCTTTTCCAGGGAAGCGTCGGCAGGACCGACCTCTGGGGGGCGGACCAGGATCAGATGTTTCGCAGCATCCGCAATCGCATCCTGACTCTGGATGGCGACACGAGGGTCTGTCCGGGGCACGGCCCCGATTCAACCGTCGGAATCGAAAAGCGACAGAATCCCTTTCTCACCTGAGCGAGACGCCTCATGACATCGAAGCTTCGTTTTGAAATCCACCAGCAGACCCACGATTCGGCGGGAGTTCCTCGCGCTCGCGTAGGAAAAATCACGCTTCCGGGCTCGGGCGGGCGCGAGCACGTGATTGAGACGCCCATCTTCATGCCGGTGGGTACCCAGGGCACGGTCAAGGCGATGAGCCCGGAAGACCTGGTTCGGATGAACGCCCAGATCATCCTGGGAAACACCTATCATTTGTATCTCCGGCCCGGCCATCAGCGCGTGGAACGCCTCGGCGAGCTCCACAAATTCATGAACTGGAAGGGACCGATCCTCACCGACAGCGGTGGCTTCCAGGTCTTCTCGCTCGCGGACCTGAACAAGATCGATGACGACGGCGTGACCTTCCAGTCGCATATCGATGGAAGCTCGCACCGATTCACGCCGGAGCTTTCGATGGAGATCCAGCGCGCGCTGGGAAGCGACATCGTCATGGCCTTCGACCAATGTCCTCCGTATCCCGCCACTCCGGAGCAGGTTCGCGCGGCCATGGCCCGTACGGTGGCGTGGGCGAAGCGGGGATTGGCGGTGCCCCTGAAGGAGCACCAGATGCGCTTCGGCATCGTTCAGGGCGGGCTCTACGAGGAGCTTCGAGTCGAGTCCGCGCGCGACATCACCTCGATGCCGTATGACGGCTTTGCCATCGGAGGCCTGTCCATTGGAGAGAGTCCGGAGCTCATGCAGAAGATGGCGCGCTTTACGGCTCCGCTTCTTCCGGTGGATCGTCCCCGCTACCTGATGGGAGTGGGTCGGCCCGAGGATCTCGTGGAAGGCGTTCGCGCCGGAATCGACATGTTCGACTGCGTGATGCCCACTCGAAACGCTCGCAACGGCACGCTCTTCACGAGCCTCGGCAAGGTGAATATCAAGAACGCACGGTACGCCGATGATCCGGCACCGCTGGATCCGAATTGTCCGTGCGAAACCTGCACGAATTACTCGCGCGCGTACCTGCGACACCTTTATGTTGCGGGAGAGGCGCTGTCCGCGCGCCTCAACACTGTGCACAATCTGACCTATTATTTGCGCCTCATGGAGCAAATGAGGGTGGCGATTCGGGAGAATCGGTTTGACGATTGGGTGGAATCTTTCTATACCCAATCAAATGCACAACGGTATCAATAAGTTGGCTCGGCTCTTCTCGGTTTCACTCGTGGCTTCTCAGCTGATGCTGGCCACTGTCTCGCTGGCGGAGGATGCGGCACCTGCCGTGCCTGCCACGGGTGCAGTCGCCCAGACCACGGCGGCTCCGGCCCGTCCGTCGATGTTCGAGACGCTGATGCCGTTCATCCTGATGTTCGGCGTGATGTACCTGCTCATCCTTCGTCCGCAGCAAAAGAAGATGAAGGAGCAGCAGGAAATGCTTTCCAAGCTGACGAGCGGTGACGAAGTCGTGACGACTTCGGGAATCCTCGGCCGCGTGAAGGAAGTCTCCGAAAAGGTGATCACCCTCGAAGTAGCCAACAATGTTCACATGAAATTCCTGCGCAGCCAGGTCGCGCAGAAACTGACTTCTGAACTGAAGTCCTGATCCTTCCAAAACAAGGAGAGAATCCGATGAGTCGCAGTTGGTGGGGTAAGCTGTGGATTCTGGTGTTCATGACCGTGCTTGCGGCGGCCTACGTCTATCCGACGGTGTCGCAGCTCGATCCGGAAAAGTCGAAGTTTCCGGTGAAGCAGAAGATGAACCTGGGGCTCGATCTTCAGGGAGGACTGTACATGGTCCTCGGGGTCGACTTCGAGAAGGTTTACCGCGACGTGATCGATCGCCAGGCGACTTCGCTCCAGGAACGGCTGCGCGAGAAGCAGCTGCCGATCTCCTCCATCAAGACCGTCCGCGAAGGACTTCCGACCGACGACCCGCACATCGTGGTCGAGGCGGCTGCCGAACAGCATGATGCGCTTCTCGATCTCGCCAAGAAGGAATTCTGGTCGCTGCGACTCGTGGGAGACGCGGGGGGCAAGCTGGAATTCGGCCTTTCTCGCGAGTACCGCCAGGAGATTCGCGAAAAGACCCTCGGACAGAGCATCGAAGTCATTCGCAACCGAATCGACGAATTCGGTGTGGCCGAACCGGCGATCGCCAGCCAGGGAACCGACCGCATCGTCGTTGAGCTGCCGGGCGTGAAGGAAGTCGAGCGCGCGAAGGAGCTGATCGGACGCACCGCCAAGCTTGAGTTCCGAATCGTGAACGACAAGGCGATGTCGCCTGCCCAGGTTGCCTCGCTCGTGCAGGAAATCGAGAAGGAGAAGGGCATCGCCTTCAAGGGCGGCGCCGACCAGAAGTTCTCGGAATACGTTCGCAAGATCAATGAAGCCGCAAAAGGCAAGATTCCGGAAGGTTCGGAGATCGCCTTTGAGCGCACGAAGACCATCACGGGTGAATTTCTGCCTGAAGGCAATGTGCCTTTCCTGCTCTTCGCCAAGGCTGATGTGACCGGTGATGATCTGCAGGATGCCCAGGTTCAGATCAATCCGGAAGATCAGCGGCCGAACGTCGGTTTCTCGCTGAATCCGCGCGGTGCAGCCACTTTCGAGAAGCTCACCGGCGATCATGTCGGCGACCGCCTGGCCATCGTCCTCGACAATATCGTCCACTCCGCTCCGGTCATCCAGACCAAGATCGGCGGAGGCCGCGGCCAGATCACCCTGGGTGCCGGTGGAGGCGATGAGGTGCTGAAGGAAGCCAAGGACCTGGCCATCGTGCTCCGTGCGGGCGCGCTTCCGGCCCAGCTCAACTTCCTCGAACAGCGCATCATTGGTCCGTCGCTGGGCCAGGACTCGATCAAGTCGGGAGCCATGGCGGCGATCTTCGGTTCGCTCGCGGTCTTCCTGTTCATCGTGTTCTACTACCGGTTCAGTGGCGTCATTGCCGTCATCTCGCTGGTGTTGAACGTGGTGTTCGTGATGGCCATCCTCGTCGGACTCGAAGCCACGCTGACCCTTCCGGGTATCGCTGGTATCGCGCTGACGGTGGGCATCGCAGTGGACTCCAACGTCGTCATCTACGAGCGCATCCGCGAGGAGCTTCGAGCCGGAAAGAACATCTTCGGCGCAGTGGAGCAGGGCTTCGCCAAGGCGCTCCGGACGATCATGGACGCCAACGTGACCAATGCCGGAGCGGCAATCATTCTGATGATGTACGGCACCGGACCGATCAAGGGATTTGCCGTCTCGCTGCTCATCGGCATCGTGACCACGCTTTTCACCGCGGTTTTTGTCTGCCGGCTGTTCTTTGATGCGTACTTGAAGCGCCTCGAAAACAACCAACAAACGACCATCAGCATCTGATTTTATTCTCTGAGGGGAAAACCATGTTCGAACTGATTCGTCCAGGAACCCAGATTGATTTCGCCGGCAAGCGCCACATCTTCGTGGGACTGTCGGTCTTTTTCCTGATCGCCACGATCGTCCTCTTCTTCACGAAGGGGTTGAACTACGGCATCGACTTCACGGGCGGAGCTGAAGTTCAGATCCGCGCACCCCAGGGCTGGAATATCGCCAAGGTCCGCGACGAGGTCAGCAAGCAGGACCTCAAAGGACTCAAGGTCGTCCAGCTGGGCGAGGTCGGGAATGCCGAGTTCCTGATCAAGGCCCAGGGAAATGAAAACGAGCTCAACCTGGTCTCGCAGAAGGTGGGCGAGGCTCTGGAAAAGGCCTCCGGCCCCGGCCAGTACGAGGTCAAGCGAGTGGACGTGGTCGGTCCTGCTGCCGGAAGCACGCTCCGCAAGAGCGGATTCCTGTCCATGTTTTACGCGCTTGTGGGAATCCTGGTCTATGTCGCTCTTCGCTTCGACATTCGCTACGCTCCGGGCGCCGTGCTGGCGCTTGCGCATGACACGCTGATCACGATCGGTATTTTCGTCGTGCTGCAGAAGCAATTCGACCTGCTGACGCTGGCAGCGCTTCTCGCGCTGATTGGCTACTCGAACAACGACACCATCATCGTTTTTGACCGAGTCCGCGAAACGCTCCATGCCAATCCGAAGCTGACGATCGAGCAGGCCGTCAACCAGGCGACCAATGAAACTCTCGGTCGCACCATCCTGACCTCGGTGACGACGTTCTTTTCGGCTGCCGCACTTTGGATTTTCGGCGGGCCCGTGATCCATGATTTCGCGTTCACCTTCATGGTGGGCATCGTCGTGGGCTCCTACAGCTCGATCTTCGTGGCGAGTGCATTCGTGATCTACTTCACGCACTACCAGCAGAAGCGCGCAGGAAAGAATCCGACGGGTCCTCGAAAGCGTCAGATCACCATTCGTCCTGAGCCCAAGTTCACGACGTGAGCTCGGAACAGTCCGCAGGAGCAGCCTCGGGAGACTATGTCTCTCGAGAGTGGAGGTTTCGCAGCCAGGAGGCTTCGTCACCGGAGCTGCTGGCCCGCGCCACGGGGCTGTCTTCGGTGACCGTCGACCTCTGCCTCCGTCGCGGTCTCACGACGGCCGAACAGATTGCGGAATACCTGTCTCCGCGTCTCGATCGTCTGACGTCTCCATGGAAGCTCCAGGGAATGCGCGAGGCCGTGGATCGGATGTCCTTGGCCCGCGATTCTGGTGAGACCGTCTGGGTCTTCGGTGACTACGATGTCGATGGAACGACGGGTACCGCGCTGCTCTCGTGGTTTCTCCGCGAGCTGGGTGTTCCTGCCCAGCTTCGGCAACCCGACCGCTTCAAGGATGGCTATGGCCTGAATGTCGGCGCGGTGGAGGAGGCCCATGCCTCCGGTGCGCGGCTGATGATCACGGTGGACTGCGGGATCACCTCGTTTGCGGCTGCGCGGCGTGCGCAGGAGTTGGGGGTCGATCTGGTCGTCCTCGATCACCACCAGCTTGATCCGAACCAGGGCATTCCACCCGCGCTTGCGGTCGTGAATCCGCAACGCCCGGACTGCGAAAGCGGCCTCAAGCAGATTTGCGGCTGCGGGGTCGCTTTTTACTTCTGCATGGCGCTTCGATCTCATGGACGTGAGAAGGGATGGTTTGCTCCGGGACAGGAGCCCAATCTCAAGCAGCACCTCGATCTCGTGGTCATGGCCACTGCGGCGGATATCGTTCCACTGACCGGCGACAATCACATTCTCGTTCGCCATGGCATGGAGGTGCTTCGTCAGTCGCGCAAGCCCGGCGTTCGCGCTCTTCTGGCCGCCGCCGGAGTGGCTGATCGCGAGCTGAGCCCCGGCCATCTCGGCTTCGTGCTCGGCCCTCGAATCAATGCGTCCGGACGGATGGGATCGGCAAGCCTGGCGCTGGAGCTCCTGACCACTGAGGATTCGAATCGCGCGATGGAACTTGCGCAGCAGCTCGAGAAGATCAACCGAGAGCGTGCCGAGGTCCAGGACCAGATCTGGGATGAAGTCCGGATGATGGTCGACGAAGGAATGGCGGAAGGTAGATTCCAGCACGGCATCGTGGTCGCTGATGCGGACTGGCATGAAGGAGTGGTGGGCATCGTTGCCTCGCGAGTGGTCGAAACGTACCGCAAGCCCGCCATCGTCATGGCCGTGCGCGAGAACGACATCAAGGGAAGTGCGCGAACATTTGCCGGCAAGGATGTGCTCCTGGCCCTTCGCGACTGTTCCTCGCTGCTGCTCGGCTTTGGCGGGCACAGGCATGCCGCCGGGCTCACCCTGTCCGGTGAACGCTTCGAGGAGTTCCAGAGGGCCTTCGATGAGGCGGTCGCGAAGCTGCCCGAGGACGGCGACCAGAAGCCCCTGCATCTGGAAGGTCAGCTACGGTTCGAAGATCTCGACGTCAAAACGCTCCAGGAGATCGAGCGCCTGGGGCCTTTCGGTCCCGGAAACCCCGAGCCGATCTTTGCGCTGGAGGCTGGTCTGTCGAGCAGGAGCGTGCTCAAGGGGCGCCACCTGAAGATGGGCCTCTCTCGACCCGGAAGCCAGGGCCGCAGCGAGACCGTCGAGGCCATCTGGTTTCATGCCGCAGAGCATCTTTCCTGGCTGGAGCAGAAGAACGGCTCTTCCACAGGACTTTTCATCTGGGCCGGTGTTCCGGAGCTGAATCGCTTCCGCGGAAAAATCACTCCCACTTTCCGAATTCGCGATGTCCGTCGATTGACGGGCACGGCGGGCAGCCTTTAAGCTGTCGCTACGGCAACCTGAATCAACTTTCGCATTGAGGCGAGAGCAGTTTTGCAGAAGAGACATTCAAAACAGCGCCAATGGAGGGTGCTCGAATGATTCCAGGAGTCACTTATTGCACGGCTTCCCGGGGGGGAAGGCAGTCCAAGTGGGGGAATGTCGTTGCGGTGGCAGCCGCAATGATCTTTGTGGCAGGTTCCGCCTCGGCGGCGATCAGCCGTTCCACGATCAAGAAGCAGTCGGCAACGGTCGAGTCCGTCCCGGGCGAGATGATCGTCAAGGTGCGTCGCGCGGGAACAGGAATCCAGGGCCTTCGCTCGGCTCTCGGTGCACTCTCTCGCCAGATCGAATCGATCGATTCATTCGAGACCGATTCGCAGCTCGTGAAGGTGCGCCTGAAGGCCGGATTCTCGGTCGCCTCGGCCATCGATCAGCTGAAGTCCTCGGATCAGGTCGAGTATGCCGAGCCGAACTTCATCTATCGAGCGATGGAATCGGGCGTTCCGAATGACGCCCGCTTCGGCGAGCTCTGGGGCATCCTCAATGCCGGGCAGAGAGATTCGCAGGGAACGGCAGGCAGGGCAGGAGTCGACATCAACGTCGTTCCGGTCTGGGCCACGGGCATCACGGGCAGCAAGAACATCACGGTCGCCGTCATTGACACCGGCATCCAGTGGGATCACGTCGATCTTCAGGACAACCTCTACATCAATCGGGGTGAATCGGGATCGAAGGCCAAGAACGGAATCGACGACGACGGAAACGGCTTCATCGACGACGTGCACGGCTGGAACTTCCACGCCAACACTGCCTCATCGACCGATGACCAGGGGCATGGCACGCATTGCGCCGGAACCATCGGTGGATCGGGCAACAACGGCATCGGTGTTGCCGGCGTGAACTGGAATGTCACGCTCATGCCGATCAAGTTCCTCGGAGCTGACGGTGGTGGCACCCTGCAGGGAGCCATCGAGTCGGTGAACTATGCGCGGCTGATGAAGGTCGACATCATGAGCAACAGCTGGGGCGGAGGCGGAGCATCCCAGGCTCTGAGAGACGCCATCCAGCAGGCTCGCGACGCCGGCATCCTCTTCGTGGCGGCAGCTGGAAATGACGGCTCTGACAACGACACGCGTCCGACTTATCCGGCGGCCTACCCGGTGGATAACGTTCTTGCGGTCAGCGCCATCAACAACGCAGGTGGAATTGCCGACTTCTCGAACTACGGCAAGACTTCGGTCCATGTCGCTGCCCCGGGCGTCAACGTCCTCAGCAGCTACACCGGCGGCGGTTACCGTGCAGCAAGCGGCACGTCGATGGCCTGCCCGCACGTTTCGGGCGTGGCGGCACTCGTGCTTTCGGCCAATCCCGGAATGTCGTTTGCCGACCTCAAGGACCGCCTGATCAAGACCAGCCAGCCGCTGGCCTCGGTCAAGCGCAAGGTGGTCTCGAAGGGCATGGTCAGCGCATTCAACGCGATCAACAACATCGTGCCTCCGAGCGGCGAACCGGATCCGACCAAATGGGAAGATGTGGCCGTGAACATCGAGTCGCCGCATCCGTATACGGACAAGATCAATCTGGCCCTCGTCGTCGAGGAGCCGGGCGTGAAGTTCATCCGAGTCTTTTTCGAGCGGATCGACACGGAAGCCCGCTATGACGTGGTCTCGGTCGAGGCGGAGTCGGGCGAAGTAGTCGACAGCTACTCCGGCAAGCACGCCGGGGTGATGTCTGAAGCCGTCCAGGGCTCGCGCGCGGTCATTCGCCTGAAGGCGGATGACACCGTGAATGGCTGGGGATTCAAGGTTTCACGGATTCAGGTGATTCGCTAAACGCAGTTATGGCAGAATGGGGCCCGGGAAGGTGGATGCCTTCCCGGGCTTTTTCATTTCCGGAGGCGATCGTGGACTTCAGGACGTCAGGACGCAGGTTGAAGGTGCTCGCACAAATCGTGGTCGTGGGACTTGCGGTGATGCAGGTGTCTGCAGCCGATGCGGCTCCTCAATGGCGTGAGCGGCGCGCTTTCGTCGCGGTCCTTCAGGGTGAGATGCGCCAGCTGGACGGCGTCCTGAAGCAGGAGTCGACTCAGCTGAAGGCATCACAAAAGGCCCGGCGCGATCAGTCGGAGCGCGAGGCGCGCGATCGGCGGCGTGAATGCTTCAAGCAGTCCACGCGCGGAAGCGAGAAGCGTGCCTGTGTCCAGGCCCTGCTTGCCCGTCGCAAGGTGCTCGTCCAGCAGCTCAAGGAAGAGACCAAGCGAATGCGCGAGGACCATCGTCAGCGAAGAAAACAGGCGCAGGAAGATCATCGGCGTCGGCTGGCTGAATTCGATCGTGGCGGGGCAGCCCAGCCCAGCGCACTTGCCGCGCCGATGCCGACTCCGTCGCCTTGATCGACCGATCAGGAGCGGACACGCTCCTCTATCAGGAGCGGACACGCTCCACGGCAATCACGCCCTTCTTGCCCTCGAGAGCGCTCATGACCTTCTGAAGCTGTGCGGTATCGGTGACCTGGATCTCGAAGAGTGCGATGGCCTTCCGATCCTTCGTCGTGCGGATATTCGCAGAGGCAATGTTCACTCCGCACGATGAAATCGTCTGAGACATCAGGGCGAGCAGTCCCGGCTCGTCTCCCGACAGCACGCGAACGCGAACGATTCGGGCGTTGTTTCCCTTTTCCTGCAGGTTCCAGCGAACCTCCACCCGGCGCTCGGCATCCGAGTCGATTCCTTTGGTGCACGTAGCCGTGTGGACGGTCACCCCGCGACCGCGCGTGATGAATCCGACGATGCTGTCACCCGGAAGTGGATTGCAGCAGCGGGCAAAACGGATGAGCACCTCATCCAGATTCGAAACGATGATGGCGTTCTTCGAGTTGCTGCGCTTGCGTGCCGACGCAAAGACGCGCTTGAGGAAGCTGTCTTCCTCAGGCTTGGGCTTTTCGCGCTGGACGGCTTCGCGCTCTTCCTTCGGAATCAGGTGCTCGAGCACATGCTCCGGCAGGCTGCGGCCGTAACCGAGCGCAATGTAGAGCTCCTCCGGTGTCCGGCAGTGCAGCTGCTGGCCCGCCTTGACGAGCTCGCCGGAGCGGTCGAGCTTGCTGAGGGTCCGATTATAGGGACGCAGTGCCTTCTCGAGCAGGTCTCGGCCCAGATCACGCGCGCGCTCACGCTCCTGGGTCTTGATGAAGGCGCGGATCTTGGCCTTTGCCCGCGAGCTCTTGACGATCTTGAGCCAGTCCTTCGACGGAGTCTGCGTGGGCGAGGTGATGACTTCGATGGTATCGCCGGACTTCAATCGGTGCTTCAACGGCACGATCTTGCCGTTGACCTTGGCGCCGACGCAGCGATTGCCGACGTCCGTGTGGACGGCATACGCAAAATCGAGCGGAGTGGCGCCGTACGACAGCTCCTTCACTTCGCCCGTGGGAGTGAATACGAAGACATCTTCGGCAAAGAGGTCGATCTTGACCGTTTCGAGGAACTCGTTCGGGTCGGCAAGATCCTTGTTCCACTCGAGCAGGCGGTGCACCCACTCGATGTTCTCGCGTGACCTCGAGTCAAACTTGCCTTCCTTGTACTTCCAGTGCGCAGCGATGCCGGCGTCCGCCACCTGGTGCATTTCCTGGGTTCGAATCTGGATCTCCACGCGCTCGCCATGCGGGCCGATCACCGTCGTGTGCAGCGACTGGTAGCCGTTGGCCTTCGGCATCGCGATGTAGTCCTTGAAGCGTCCCGGAACCGGCTTGTAGGTGGCGTGGATCACGCCCAGGGCCTTGTAGCACTCGGTGATGTTGTCGGTGACGATGCGGAACGCGATCATGTCATGGATCTGGTCGAAGTCGACGTTCCGGCGCTCCATCTTCTTGTAGATCGAGTAGAAGTGCTTGGCACGTCCGCTCACCGTGGCGTGGACGTCATATTCCTTGAGCTTCTCCTCGAGGATCGAAGTGACCTCTTCGGTATACTTGTCGCGCTCGCGCTTCTTCTTCGTCACGCGCTGGGCGAGCTTGTAGTACGCGTCGGGATGCAGGTAGCGGAGGCAGAGATCCTCGAGCTCCAGCTTCATCCAGCTGATGCCGAGGCGATTGGCGATCGGCGCGTAGATGTCGAGCGTTTCCTGCGCGATGTTCTTCTGCTTGTGCGGCGCCAGGTGCTCGAGAGTGCGCATGTTGTTCAGGCGATCGGCGAGCTTGACGAGGATGACCCGGATGTCCTTCGACATGGCGAGGATCATCTTGCGGAAGTTCTCCGCCTGCTTCTCCTCGCTGGTCTTGAAGGTGATCTTCGAGAGCTTGGTGACGCCATCGACAAGCTCGGCGATGTCCTTGCCGAATTCCTTTTCGATCACCTCGAGGGTGGCATGGGTATCCTCGACCGTGTCGTGGAGAAGCCCCGTCACGACGCTCGGAATGTCGAGCCGGAGCTCGGCGAGCGTCTGGGCCACGTCCGTCGGATGGATGACGTAGGGGTCGCCACTCGAGCGCATCTGTCCCTTGTGGGCCTGGTCCGCAAAATCATAGGCCTTGCGGACGAGGTCGAGCTTCGCCTCGGGATAGTAGCTCAGGATCGTATTGCAGATCGTGTCGATCGTGGCGGTAGCGTGCTTGGCGGCCATCAGCGATTACCCCTCAGGGCCTGCGAGACGATGGCATGG
>JBIIXZ010000250.1:0-3616 GCA_044347055.1 Bdellovibrionia bacterium
CGATCCGCGAATCGCGGTGATGCTGGGACACGGCGGCAACTCCGATTGGAGCGGCATGCTCTACTCTCGCGGCAGCAATCCCCGGGTCATCAATCCTGCCGACTATACTTCCGACCAGGCTCGCGAACTCCTGATCGAGAACCTCTCGTGTCCGGCCCTCGACTTCGGAGTCGGCAACGGCGAGCTGCTGATGCATTCGCTGCAGTCGAGCCTCAAGGACTACAACTTCGCGCAGATCCAGCGTGAGGGGTTCTATCGTGCCGATGCGTCGCTTGCGGTGGTCTTCGTCACGGACGAGAATGACGTCTGCTTCGATCCGAAGGCCCATGGATACACGAGGCACCCGCACTACAAGTACGGAGCCTTCGGACTCGAGAAGTTTGCGTATGACAAGTGGTGCGTCGATTCGAAGGGCGCGCTGAAGGTTTCCACCACTTCGGTGATCTCCTCGCTGCGCAGCCGCTTTCCCGGCAAACGCATCGCCATGGCCGGAATCGTGCACGCCGAAGAAAAGAGCGTTCCGTGGTTTGGCGAGGACGCCATCGGACACGGCATCATCGAGCTCGTGCAGGAGAACGCCTCGACTCAACCCTCAGGACCGATGCCGTCGATCATCATGGACCTGAAGTCCGGCAACTTCGCTGCCGCCCTCGCGCAGCTCGGAAGCATGGTGACGAGCCATCTTTCGCTGCTGACCTCCTTCAGCCTGAGCGGCGACCAAACGGTCAACGAAAGCTCGCTCACGGTGGTCGTGGATGGTCGACTCATCAGCGCGTCGTACGACCCTGCCAGCCGGACCGTGAACATCCAGGGTACCGATGCCGGTGGCGCTGGATCGCAGGTCGAAGTCTCCGCCTGCCTGCAATAAGCTGAACGATCTGGAGGCCGGTACTGCCCGAGGGCGGTACCGGCCTTTTTTATTCGTAATGCCGTGAACTTAGATACAGTTTGACGCAACGCATTACCGCGTGAGAGAGAGCCGGGATGAAAACCAGTCCCGCCCGCGCGCTCCTGCTCTGTCTCCTCACCACTTCACTCGGCAACGTCGCTCGGGCCTCAGAACCGATCCCGCTGGCCAGCGTGCTTCGAACGGCGACGGGCGAATACCTGCTTGTCCCCCAACCTGCCGGAATCGCCCTCCAGCTGCGGACCCAGGCCCTGAAGGACCCCGGCAGGCATGCTCTCGTCCTGAGCATGCTGGAGTCTCCGGAGGCCCTGAATACGGTGGCGATGGTCAGCTCCTCCTTCCTTCAAGCGCACCCGTCCTGCTGGGTGAGTGTTCCTGCCTGGGACGGCGCTCTCGACGTCCTTCGCCGCGGAACGATCTACAAGCAGTCGAGGCTTGAAGAACTACTCTCCGAAAGACTGGCTCAACAGGACTGCGCAAAGGTAACGGATGGCACCTCGAACGTTCCGGCCATGAGCGAAGGCTCCTTCTTCGACTGGCTCTTCGACCGACAGACGGGACGAGGCTGGGATTCGCTCGCCTACCTTCAGAACACGATTCCGTGGAAGGCGCCCGTGCTCGAGTCCGATTCAGGAACCCTCGAAGTGGTCGGAAATATCACGCTGCTTCGGTTTGAAGATCCGGCACAGGAGAAATCCAGCCAGCGATGGGCGTCGCGATTCTCTCAAGCCGGCATGGATGCGGGACTGCGCTGGTCCAATCCGTCGCGCACCACATCGGTGATGCTGCTGGCCCATCTCTACGACTACCGAGACTCCGGAGGCCGTTCGAGCACCAGCGACACCGGCCGAGAAGTGGTGCTCGCCTATCAGACGCGCGTCACTGAGTACTTCTGGATCATCGCCTCGGCCCACGCGGGACGCGGAGGTCGATACGAAGATAAGGGCTACGTCGACCTGCGCGTGATGGGCCGCTACGTCCCGAAGTTCTGGCGCTGATCGCGCAAGAACCCTCGACGGAACCCTCGCGAAACGTCAGTTCGTCACTTCACCGAAGTCGCGTCGAATCAGCGCGTCTGCATCGGGCCCGCGTCCACGGAAGCGCTCAAAGAGCACCGAGGGATGTTCCGATCCACCCTTCGAGAGCACGTGCTCGCGGAACTTCATCGCAATCTCGCGGTCAAAGAGCCCGTGCTCCTGAAAGTACGAAAACGCATCGGCGTCGAGCACTTCAGCCCACTTGTAGCTGTAATAGCCGGCCGAATAGCCACCGGCAAAGATGTGCGAGAAGGACGTCGAGATCGACGTACCGTCAATTCGCGGCAGCACCTGCGCCCTGGCGACGACCTTCTTTTCGAACTCCTCAACATCGGTCACGGCCGACGGATCGGCTGCGTGCCAGGCCAGGTCAATGTGCGCGAAGGCAAGCTGGCGCAGGCAGTACCATCCGGCCATGAACCGTGAGCTGAGCTTGAGCTTGTGCGCGAGCTCGGCCGGAAGCACCTCATTCGTCTCGTAGTGGTGCGCGAAAAGATCGAGCGATTCCTTCTGCTCGGTCCAGTTCTCCATCACCTGCGAGGGCAGCTCGACGAAATCCCAGTAAACGTTCGTGCCCGCCACCGAGCGGTAGGTGCACTCACTCAGCAGTCCATGCAGCGCGTGTCCGAACTCATGAAAGAGCGTGCGCACTTCGTCGTAGCTCAGGAGCGACGGCGTCTTCGAGGTCGGCGGCGTGAAGTTGCAGACGATCGAAATGTGCGGGCGCTGCACCTTGCCTTCAAACAGGCCCTGGTCGCGAAATGCCGTCATCCAGGCGCCGCCGCGCTTCGACTTGCGCGGAAAGAAATCGGTATAGAAAAGACCGATGAACTTGCGGCCGTCCCAGACTTCGAAGGCGCGCACATCAGGGTGGTAGACCGGAACGGAAGTGTTCGGCTTGAACTCGAGCCCGTAGAGCCGGCGAGCGTGCTCGAACACGCCCTTCAGGACGCTCTCGAGCGGAAAGTACGGACGAAGGGCCTCTTCGTCGAACTCATACTCGGCGTGCTTGAGCTTCTCGATGTAATAGCCCACGTCCCACGGCTTCAGATCCGTGTTGCCATCCTGTGCGGCAATGGCCTGGAGCTTCTGGAGCTCCTTGGCGGCCTGGGGCTTTGCGAACGAGTCGAGGCGATCGAGGAACGCCAGGACGTTCTGCGGATTTTTGGCCATGCGCTCTTCGAGCACATAGTGCGCGTGCGTTTCATAGCCGAGGAGCTTCGCGCGCTGATGCCTGAGGACGGCGATGCGCTTCAGCGTTTCGCGGTTGTCGAACTCGCCGCCGAGGGCGCGCGAGTTGTAGGAACGCCAGATTTCTTCGCGAAGTGCGCGGTCCTTGCAGTAGGTCACGAGGGGCAGGAAGCTCGGAGCATCGAGCGTGAAGAGCCACTCGTTCGGCCTTCCCTTCGCAACAGCAGCTTCCTGAGCCGCTTCCAGCGCGGACTCCGGAATTCCTGCCAGGCGTGACTTGTCCGCGATGAAGAATTCCTTCGAGGTCGTCGCCTTCAGCACGTTGTCCGAATACTGCGGACCAAGGCGTGCAAGTTCCTCGTCAATCTCGCGGAGCTTCGACTTTGCCGAGTCATCCAGAAGAGCTCCGTTCCGGGCAAAAGACTTGTAGGTCTTTTCGAGCAGGCGCTCCTGCTCGGTGGTGAGCTTGAGGCTCGCAGAG
>JBIIXZ010000251.1:0-3614 GCA_044347055.1 Bdellovibrionia bacterium
CTCGGTGAAGTCTGCAAGAATGCGCAGATCTCTTCGATTGCTGTCGGAAACGGAACCGCCGGACGCGAGACGGAAGTTTTCCTGCGCTCGACCATCAAGGAACTCGGGCTGTCGATTCCGGTCGTCATGGTGAGTGAATCGGGAGCCTCGGTGTATTCCGCATCGGAAGCCGCTCGCGAAGAGTTTCCGGATCTGGATGTCACGGTTCGTGGCGCGATCTCGATCGCCCGCCGCCTGCAGGATCCTCTGGCCGAGCTCATCAAGACCGACCCCAAGAGCATCGGCGTGGGCCAGTACCAGCACGATGTGTCGCAGCACGCGCTGAAAAAGAGCCTCGACCAGGTGGTCGACAGCTGCGTGAACCATGTGGGTGTCGACCTGAATACGGCGTCCTACCACCTGCTCTCGCATGTGTCGGGCATCGGGCCCTCGCTTGCCAAGTCCATCGTCGAGCATCGGAACACGAAGGGGCTCTTCAAGTCGCGTCAGGAGCTGCTCGAAGTCTCGCGCTTCAGCAAGAAGGCGTTTGAACAGGCCGCAGGATTTCTGCGCATTCCGAATGCTGAAAACCCGCTCGACAACACGGGCGTCCACCCCGAGCGCTATCCGGCACTCGAAGGCGTCGCCTCGCGACTCGGCAAGTCGGTGAAGGACCTCATCGGGTCCGGCGTCGCCCTCGTCAAGAAGGACGAGACGCTCAAGAAGGAAGTGGGCGAGTTCACGTTCAAGGACATCATCCAGGATCTCGAGAAGCCGGGACGCGATCCGCGCGATCCGTTCGTGGCCTTCCAGTTCCGCGAAGACATCCACGAAGTGAAGGACCTGAAGCCGGGAATGACGGCTCCTGGCATCGTGACGAACGTCACGAACTTTGGTGCCTTCGTCGATATCGGTGTCCACCAGGACGGGCTCGTGCACATCTCGCAGCTTGCTGATCGCTACGTGAAGGATCCGCGCGAAGTGGTGAGCCCGGGCGACCGCGTGCAGGTGCGCGTACTCGAGGTGAATCTTGAGAAGAACCAGATTGCCCTGACGATGAAGAGCGGTGAAGTGCGTCCGAGCGAGCCTCGGACTGTGCCGGGGCAGAGACCAGACGCCCGGCCCGCGCCGGGGCAGAGACCAGAGTCACGAACGGCATCAGGTGGACCGCGTCCTCAGCCGAGTGCGGGAGCTCGCGCCGGAAATGGGCCGAGGCCATCATTCGGCGGAGGAAAACCGAGTGCTCCACCGCCCAAGCCGAAGGAGGCTTTCAATAATGCCTTCGCCGGACTTGCAGGACTTCGCGACACGCTGAAAAAGTAGCGTCGTCTGGCGTTTTATAGAGGTCGGAGTGACGACGTCGCCAGGCCTGCCTCGGAGAGAATCGAGGCCACGCGATCCGAAGGCTGCTCCAGTGACAATACGGCAGTCACCGAACCGTCGGCACCGATGGTGACTCGGTTGGAGGGCACCTCGGCGCTGACGCCTTCTCGAGCGAGGGCAATCGTGATCAGTCGCGAGAGGGTTTCGGGGTTCCGTGATCGGAAGGTGCCTGGCGAGAAGCTTGCCTCAGTCTCGAGAGGCTGCTTGCCTTCAGAGTCCGTTGGCCGCGGAGAGCGTCGAGGTTCCAAGCCCGGCTCGCCACGGAGAATCTGGCCGACAACCGAGGCGCGAACATGGGGATTGGCATTGCCGCCGCCGCTCATGAGGATCGTCGGAAGCCAGATGAAATCCGGATGTGTTTCATCCGGCGTGGCAACCTTGACCTGCTGGTGGTGCCAGATTCCTTCGCCGACGACGCGCCCGGCGGAAACCACGTCGGTGCCGGCCTCATTGGTCTCGAGCGGGGCATCCAGAAAGAGCGTGAATCTCAGGATTCTTCCTTCGAACTCCTCTGGGTTGGGCCAGGTTCGACGAATCCTCTCATCATCTCCAGTCTGCCGAATGTCGAAGCCCTGCGAGAGATAGCTTGCCGGAACGCCATCATTGGTCCAGTACAGCTTCACCCGAAGGAAGACGGGATGCAGGGTCCTTCCGTTTCGAGTCACGGGAGCGAGGCGATCCTCTTTCCGGATCGGAAGAAAGCGATATCCCGCTACCGGGTGGTTCCAGACTTCGTCACCGGTGAACCGGTCAATGACGACGGAGGTGCCCATCAGTCCCACATAATTCGTGAGAATATGGAAGAACGAGCGGGGCGTGACATCCCAGAAGGCATCGTAGGTGGAGCCCTCTCCGTAATCGAGCGGGGTGCGGGCTTCGCTGCTTTTCGGCTCATAAACCCATCCTGAAGTTTTAACGCTCTTGTTGGTTTCGCCTGCGAAGAGCGAATCACTATCCATCCAGAGTTCCGTCAGGTAGGCCTTCTGGTCGCCGACGCTGAAGCGCGTGCCCGCATGATCGATGGCATTGCGTGGCTCGACTTCCTTGATCGCTGCTGCCGCCCAGGCGTTGCAGTGGCCCCACCAATTCTTGCAGCCTTCTTGGAGTTCCTTCTCGACGGCATCGCATGAGTGATTCGCCTTTTCCCATTGGGTCGCGACCAGTCGCCCCCGATTGAAAGTGCGATCGTAACGCTCCGAGGAGGATGGCTTCTGCTGCGAATCGTCAGCGATGCCGTGATAGCCATACGGAAAGTAGGATCCTGCCCAAGGCACCTGCTTCGGCTGGACGGCCCGCTCTGAGTGGTTGAATAGCGAGGCAAAGTCCGTTTTGCGGATCTGGAAGCTTCCGATGTCTCCGGAAGCCGTGGTCGCCGTGGCCAGGACCGCAGACAGCGCAAGGATAAAAGTTCTCATGGTCATTTCCTCACCGTGATTGCGAAGAAGCGCGAGTTCTCGATGGTCGTAGGCCAGCCTGCACCGTCACACCAGCCCACGACAGTCGTGTTGCCGTAGAGATCGCGATACTGATATCGACGGGCTTCCTCGCAAGAGGAAGCCCCGAACTTTTTCATCTTGTTTCGGACGTAGGCGTCTGCCGGCACGGGCAGCTCGCCGACCGATGAGGAGTGAATGTCCAGGTTCGGGAGGTCCATCGGAAAGAGCGTGAGTCCGGAAGAGGGGGATTCGGCAGGGTTCCACTTCATAGAGGTCGTCGCGCTTTTTCCGCGCGATTCGTGGAGTTCCATGTCGATTCCGTAGGGATGATAATTCGAATCGAGGTAGAGCCGCGCGGCAATCGCATCACCGAAACGTCGGTTTCCCTCCTTGATTTCAGGAGCAACCTGCTTCAGCTCGAAAATCCCGCAGTCGAGCGAGGAATGGATGTCCGCTGGAAAGTGTTCGCGATGGGCCCACTTGCTCGTGTTTTCCTGGAGCAGCTTCTGGCAGCTGAGCAGCCGCTGCGCCGTAATGGCGAAGCGAACCGGGGAGGCAAAAGCCTGGAATGGCTCGAGCTCCGTTTTGGAGCCTCGGTTCGAGATCTTCGGAAAGACGATCATCTCTGTTCTGCCACGGAGCTTCCTGAAGGTGGCCAGGCGGTCCGCCCTGCTTGTGGAGGCGGGGGATCGCAGTGTTTTCGATTCCAGCTCTTGAAATGCCTGGTCGATCGCGCGCTCGTAGGTGCCGGTCACTCGCGTCGTGGAACAGGCGGAGAGAGCAAGGGCGCCGAGGGCAATGGTACAGAGCCTGCTC
>JBIIXZ010000070.1:0-12144 GCA_044347055.1 Bdellovibrionia bacterium
GCGTGGTCCAGATCAAATCGGCTTCAGACGCGGCTCTTCTCGGGCGCGCGCGCCACAGCCACTGTTTCAGCGTGACTGCGGGACCTGTCGGCGTGAGCACTACAAGATCCTTGGTCTGCTCCAACATCCTGGGAGTCGCGAACATCACGGTTCGTTCCAATAACGTGGAGTCGGGATGGCTCAGGCTGGTGGAAAGTCCGAACTCCAATCAGGTCATCGAAGTTCCGCTGGTATTTCACAATCCGCTGGCGGTGAAGGCGCAAAAGACCAGCCTGACGGCAGGTGAGCGCGCGTCGCTGACGATCACTGGCGGCGTTCCTCCGTACTCCTTCTCGTATTCTGGGGATGCAGCCGGCACGATCAATGCTCAGAATGAATTTGTCACCGAGCCTGGAATGCACGGTGTTTCGTATGTCTCCGTCCGCGATTCCGCAAAGAACGTGGTGCCGGTGACGTTCCTGGTCCGCGGCGAGGTGCTGGGCTTGTCGATGGACGCCAAGCGCTGGGACATTCAGTACGCCCGGGGCATGCCGCTCAATCCAACCCAGGAAACCGAGAGCGAGTGGTCGTTTCAGTTTCCGGACATCAGCGTGGGCTACATCGGCTACCTGACCCAGTCGACGTCGATGGGGTACCTGAAGGCCAAGGCCCTCGTGGCTCGATTCAAGATCGACATGAGTGCGGGAGCGGAGTTTGACCATAAAACCGCGCCCAACAACACTTCAGACTTTCCGGCGCATGTGCGTTTTCTCCTCCAGCGTGGAATGTCGCTGACTTCGGCGGCCAATGATCGCTGGTGGTCGAACCCGATCGCCTTGAAGCTCGAGCACGGCGAGTTCGTGCTGCGCGTGCCGCTTACCCCGGATCAGTGGAGCAACGTCTGGGGCCAGAAGGGGGACGCGGACGCGACTACGGTTGCGGGATTTCGTGTGGCACTCGACCAGATCGGGCGCATCGGCTTCACGATGGGTGGCGGGTTTTTCTTTGGCCACGGCGTACGAGTGAAGAACGGCACGGCGAAGTTCACGCTGACCGGGTTTGAAGTGGAGAAGTGAGCCCATGTTGAAGAATCGGTTCGTTGTGATTTTGGGTGTTCTCGCTTCGATGTCTCAGGCGAATGCCGCCATGGTGGGCCACTATACGGTGGACATCCAGGGAGAGGCAGAGTCGAGCTTCCGTTTGGGTGATGTTCTCGCGGCATTGAACGGCTGGCGTTGCCATGCGGTTTCTTCGGTGACTTTTTCCGAGGAGCGGTTGGATCATCATGGCGCCAAAAAGCTCGTGCCCCAGAAATCCAATGCAGACTTCACGTTTTCGCTCCTTTCCAGTCCCCGGGTGAGCGGGACATTCCAGCGCGACATGTCGATTTCTCGAAACGACGTCGTCGCGAGGATCGGCGAGCGCTGCTCGCGGAATGTGGTGAAACTCACCACTTGTACTCGCTACGTTGATGGCAAGAGGGAGACCTATCCATGCACGAAGACCGAACATGAGACGGCATCCTTGTTCTGGAACTGCGAGTTTCCAAGCCTTCCCGGTGCAGTCGGTCAGAGCACGGTGCAGAATTGCAGCAAGATTCCGATTGCCCTCGGAAGCAGCCTTTCCGGCTACGCGATGATGGGCACGAAGCTGAAGGACTTTCAGGCCACCATGCGCCTTGAGCGGGTGGAGGAGTCCTTTCGGTCACGCCTTTGCTCCGATGAATCAGCCGCCGCCGCCCGCTATCTCATCCAGCTTCAGGGTGGGGTAGGTGGACACGTCGGGGAGGATGACTTCCACTTCAAGGTTTTCGTGAACGGCCAGGAGGTTCCGGAGTTCCGGGTCAACTCCGGACTTCTCAACGAGGAAATCCTCTACTGCTCGGATCGTGAAGAGCCTTCGCTCCGCATCAAGATCGGAGCCGTCGAGAAGGATCTCATTTTTGACGATGTGTATTCATCGGCGGAGAAGCCTGTCGATTCGGGGTCCTTGAGCGGCCCTGAAAATGCCCAGGTTTTGGAGCTTCGCCGGAGCACCTATCTCGGCGAGTGGTTCACCGACAAGAACCATGAAATTCGTGTGCGGGTGAAGAAGCTGGATTAAGCTGAGGTCGTGAGACTCGGCCTTCGCGAAAACCTGCCCCAATTCGTGCTTCTGGTCTTTGTCAACGCGCTCGTGGGTGCAATGATCGGGCTCGAGCGGAGCATTCTTCCGAAGATCGCCGGGTCTGAGTTTGGCCTGAGCGGAAATGCCGCGATCCTGTCGTTCATTGTCGTCTTCGGAGTGACCAAGGCGGTCGCGAACTATTTCGCCGGGTGGCTTGCCGATTCGCGCGGCAGAAAGCCCGTGCTTCTTGTCGGCTGGGTTCTGGCGCTTCCGGTTCCGATCCTACTAATGACGGCTCAGTCGTGGTCAATGGTGCTTCTGGCGAATGCGCTCCTCGGCGTGAGCCAGGGGCTGACCTGGTCGACGACCGTCATCATGAAGATTGACCTTGTCGGACCGCATCGTCGCGGACTTGCGATGGGGTGGAATGAGTTTGCGGGCTATCTGGCGGTCGCGGGCTCTGCGGCTTTGACGGCAGTGCTTGCGGATCGCTATGGACTTCGTCCGGCGCCGTTTGTCCCGGGAATCTTCTACGCCGTTCTGGGTCTGGTACTGGTGCTGGCGTTCGTGCACGAAACTCGGGCTCACGCGGAGCTCGAGTCGCGTCTTCATCATCGCGAAAATGCGCTTCAACTTTCGCAGCGAGACGTCTTTTTACGGACGACCGTTCGCGATCGCAACCTGTCCGCGATCACTCAGGCCGGCCTGGTCAACAACCTGAATGATGGTATGGCGTGGGGGCTGTTTCCGATTCTGTACGCGTCGCTCGGGCTCGACCTGGTGACGATGGGCTGGCTCGCGGGTGTGTACCCCGCTATCTGGGGAGTTCTGCAGCTCTGGACCGGGCACCTCTCGGATGTGCATGGGCGAAAGCCTTTCATTGCGGGGGGCATGCTGGTGCAGGCGATCGGGATTGCTTTTGTTTCGGCGACGCATCGTTTGGATGTGCTGGTAGCTGGAAATGTGCTGCTCGGTGCGGGTACCGCGATGGTCTATCCGACGCTTCTGGCAGCCATCGGTGATGTCGCGCACCCCACGTGGCGTGCTTCAGCGGTGGGCGTGTACCGCCTCTGGCGTGATCTCGGTTACGCGATCGGCGCGGTGGTGGCGGGAGCCATTGCGGATCTGTGGGGCGTTCGCGTGGCGATTGCTGTGGTGGCGCTGATCACGGCGATGTCGGGCGTGGTGGTGATGGGGAGGATGGGCGAGTCGAGACAGTAGCGTTTACAGGGTCGCCGCCGAAGCTTCATGCTCCCGCCCAGGCTGGATCTCCGGCGGAAGTCGTTGCGGTGGCGGCGTAGCATCCGGAGACGGCGTGGGATGGATATTCGGCTGGTCCGGCGGCGGTGGGATCTCGGGCGCGCCCTTTTCTGGAATGATCTCCGGCGACTTGGCGGGAAAGATCTCCGGCTGCGGGGGGCTGTGGGGCGGCTTGGGCTCACCGGGCCGCTGCTGGGTCTGCGGGTCTCTCCGCGTGCTCATGCAGCTTCAGGTGGATGCAAGGGACGCACTACGATCGGTGCAGCGTCACGAGCTGCACGACAACGACGAGCACCCTGCGCGGCTTCGGGCCCAGTCCGGTCGCTTCTGGAAAAACGGCCGAGTGATCGGAGTGTCTTCATAGGGCGACTTCAGGGCGGCAAAGAGAGCACTCATCCGGTCGCTCCTGCCCTCAGCCAGCTCATCGAGCGCCTCCCGGACGAGGTAGTTTCTGAGCGTGAAGAAAGGATTGACCGTGTTCATGTCCTGCGCGCGTGCGGCGAGGCGGCTCGGTGCTCCTTGAGGTAGCGCCACGTTTAGCCCCACGTCGGATTGCCAGAGCGGAATCGCCTGGTCCAGCCACGTCAGCCACTGTGCTTCGACTTCCGAAGGCAGAACTTCGGGATAGAAGCAGTCGGAAAAAGTGGCCAGCCATCCTCGTGAATCTTGCGGCGAAACCGTCATGGACTGCGAGAGCAGACGATAAAACAGGGTCATGTCGGTTTCGACCGCCACGAGCAGGTCATCGAGCTGGTGCAGCAGGATCCGGATCGGCTCGGGAACTTCGGCATTCTCTTCGATCTGAAACCCAATCTTGCGCGCGCGCATCGCCAGATAGCGCGAACCAAAGCGCTGCCGATACCGCTCCAGCACCTGCTCGAAACGAGGAATGATGGCCTGCGAGTCGGAGGCGAGCGGAAGAAGCGCGCTTCCGAAGCGCGACAGATTCCACAGCGCAATCGAGGGTTGGTGCCCAAAGCGGTAGCGGCGACGTTCGGCATCCGTCGTGTTGGGCGTCCACTCCGGATCGTAATCATCGAGCCAGCCATACGGCCCGTAATCGATCGTGATTCCGAGAATCGAGAGGTTGTCGGTGTTCATCACGCCGTGGACGAATCCCACGCGCTGCCAGTCGACCATGAGGTCGGCGGTGCAGCTGGAGATTTCCTCGAACCAGTCCACCAGCAGGTCGTCGGAAACGGGCGATCCTTCGCTCACGGCATGCTTTTCTGCGAGCTCCGGAAAGTGCAGTCGTATAGAAGTCGCCACGAGTTTTCCAAGAAGTTCGTTTTCCTCGCGCGCCGCGAGAATCTCGAAGTGGCCGAGCCGAAGAAACGTGGGGGCGATGCGCGTCGTGATGGCTCCCGGTTCAGGCCGGGGATTACCGTCGTAGAACATGTCGCGGATGACCTCATCACCAGTCAGCACGCAGCAGAGCGCGCGTGAGGTCGGAACGCCGAGGTGGTGCATCGCCTCGCTGCAGAGGAATTCGCGGAGCGAGGATCGCAGTACCGCGCGGCCATCAGCCGAGCGCGAATAGGGAGTCGGCCCGGCGCCCTTGAGCTGGACTTCAAAGGATTCGCCCCGTGAGTTGACCACTTCACCCAGCGTGTGCGCGCGGCCATCTCCGAGCTGTCCCGCCCAATTTCCAAATTGGTGGCCACCGTAGCGGGTGGCGTAGGGGCTGCAGCCCGGAAGCAGACGGTTTCCGGAAAAGACCTCGGCCGCAAGCTTCGATTCTGCCTCACCCACGCAGGCGGGCAGCTCAAGCAGTGATGCGGCCTCGGGCGACCAGATCAGCAGCTCGGGCTTGGAAACAGGAGTCGTGGAAACTTCGGCAAAAAAGATTCCAGGCGTCTGCCGCGAAGGAGCAGGCTCCATGCGGGCGCCGGGCAATTCACGGACGAGTCGATGGGTAAAGACGAGATCGGAGATCCGGGCCATGCACGGGTCTTACCGCGCCTGTTCAGCCGACGAAACGCTTCTTCTTGCCTTCGCGGATTTCCGCGCCGGCGGCGCTGACCTGGGTCCAGGGCATCAGCTTCAGCCGCTCAAGCTCGATCGGCTCCTCGGTCTCCTGGCAGATGCCGTAGGTTCCAGCATCGATGCGGCTCAGGGCCGAGTCGATCTGGTGCAGCATCTGGCGTTCGCGATCCCGCATCTGAAAGATCAGGTGCTGCTGGATCTCCGAGCTGGCGAGGTCCGCCTCATCGGCGAGATCGTCGCTGGAAACATGCAGCTCACCCTGTCGGGAGAGCTTCGAGTGGTTCAGGATCCGCTGCTTCTCACGGAGCAGCAGCATCTTGAAATGCGCAAGTTGCGTGGCATCCATGTCACTTCCTCCACCGATGCAGTCCTTTGCATCGTCCTACAATGGTAGAGGAAGCGGATGGGCGGAGCAACAGCAGCGATTGGTCCACCAGAGTCAGGCGATTGACGCAGGTCCGGAGTGCGCCTCGACTAGTCGAGGAGGCTTCTGAGCATCCAAGCCGTCTTTTCGTGGATGCTCATGCGCTGGGTGAGCAGATCTGCCGTGGGCTCGTCATGGACGCGATCCACTGCCGGAAAAATCGAGCGCGAAGTGCGGACCACGGCTTCCTGTCCCTTCACGAGATTTTCGATCATCTGAGTGGCTGAAGGAACGCCGCGGGATTCCTTGATCGAGCTCAGCTCGGTGAATTCTCCGTAGGTGCCTGGGGCTGGAAAACCCAGGGCTCGAATGCGCTCCGCGATGGCGTCCACTGCGAGTGCCAGCTCATTGTACTGCTGCTCGAACATGAGGTGCAGTGTCTGGAACTGCGGTCCGGTGACATTCCAGTGGTAGTTGTGCGTCTGAAGGTACAGCGTGTACGAGTCCGCCAGCAGGCGCGAAAGCCCGTGCGCGATTTCTCTGCGGTCCTGTTCCTGAATTCCGATGTCGATGGCTTTCATCTCGTATCTCCTGATGTTAAGTCGTGAGTCATGAGAGCCATCGTCCTTGCAAGACACGGAGAGGCGCGCCGCGCCTTCGAGCTGCGCGAATTTCCGGACCCGGTGCCCGCTGTCGATGAGATCCTCATCGAAACGGAGTACTCCGGCGTCAACTTTGCCGATGTCATGGCGAGAATCGGCATCTATCCGGATGCTCCGCCGCTGCCGTGCGTGCTGGGGTACGAAGTCGTGGGACGGATTCGTACGCTGGGTGCCGATGTCGCCAGGCTCCGGCCTGACCTCCAGGTGGGGCAGCGAGTCCTGTCGCTGACCCGATTTGGGGGATACGCATCGATGGCCTGCGCCAAGGCAATCGCTGCGATGCCCCTCGCGGAGGATGCGGATGGCGCCGAGGCGACGGCACTCGCTACCCAGGGCGTGACGGCGTGGCTTGCGGCGGAGGACTGCGTGACGCTGCATCCCGGAGAGAAGGTCCTGGTTCACGCTGCAGCCGGCGGTGTCGGCATGATGCTTGTCCAGCTCGCCAAGCGCCGTGGCTGCGAAGTCTTCGCTACGGCGGGTTCGGACGAGAAGCTGGAGCTCCTACGCGAGGAGTTCGGGGTGGACCACGCGATCAACTATCGCAGTCAGAATTTTCGAGACGAAATCCGCCGGATCACGGGCGAGAGATCACCCATCGATGTCGTTTTCGATTCGCTGGGCGGCAGCGTATTTCATCGCTCGAAACAGCTCCTCGCCCCGGCAGGACGCCTCGTCTACTTCGGCATCGCGGAGATGGCCGGCCGGTCGATTCTGGGCAGGCTCCATGCGGCATGGTCGGCTCTCCAGTTTGGCTTTTTTCATCCGCTCTCGCTGCTTCAGGAGTCGCAGGCGCTGATCGGGCTCAATGTTCTTCGCGTGGCGGATCGCCATCCGTCGAAGCTCGCGAGGGGATTCGTGGAGCTGCAGCGACTGGTAGCTACGGGAGAAATCCACGCCCACGTGGGGGCCACGTTTCCGATCCGTGAGGTCGGAGCCGCTCACGAGCTGCTTGCCTCGCGGCAGTCGGTCGGCAAGGTTGTCCTGCGCTGGTGATCAGAATTTGAGGGGCGTGCGCGAGAGCGTCCACGTCTTTTTCGCGAACGAGTAGGTCCAGTCGGCATAATCCATCGGGTCGCCGCTCTCGTCCTTCATTTTTCCGGTCAGCTGCTCCTCGGGAGCCGTCGAGGGCTCAATTCGAAGTCGGATGCGGATGCCTGACTTGTCCATGCCAAGCTCGATCACTTCTGCCGAGAAGTGCGGCTTCTTGAGCGGAATCTCGCTCCAGGACTGGTCCGCGTTTCTTCGAACGAGGAACGGAACCTCCCAGCCGCGACCTTCGATCGCGTGGTCCATCGTGGCCACAATGCCGGTCGAGTTCTCGAGGACATGCGTCCACTCGTGGGCCGGGTGGGTCTTGGTGAAGTCGATGATGATCCGGTTTTCCTTTTTGTCACGGACCTTGGGTACCGTCACCTTCCGATCGTAGTCCTTTGAAAACACCTCTCCTTGGATGAAGGCGTAGGACTTCGTCTCAAAGGGTGGAGTCGATCGGCGCGAACGGGCGGTCGAGCAGGCCGAGGAGAGTAGCGCGAGCATCAACGTTGAAAGCAGCAGCTTCTTCAGGAGCATGAAACCATCCTATGCGAGGTTCAGGATTCTGGCGATAACCGCATCATAGTCGAGGCCAAGTTTTGCGGCACCCCGCATGAAGTCGTCGTCCTTGGCGATGGCCGGGTTCGGATTGACCTCGATGACGTAGATCTCGCCGGTGGGCTTGATCCTCAGGTCGACGCGTCCGTAGCCCTTGAGCCCGAGCGCCCGGTAGGCGTTCTTGCAGGTTTCGACGATCCGCTCCTCGAGCTCTTCCGGAATCTTCACGGCGGGCCCGGTGTCAATTCCCCAGCGCTCGCGGTAGTTCTCATCCCACTTGGCGCGGTAGGTGGCGAACTTCGGCTCTCCCTCGGGCACTTCCTTGAAGAAAAGCTCGCGGGGAGGAAAGGCCGTCAGCCGCTCGTTGCCCAGGATGCCGACATAGAGCTCGCGCCCGTCGATGAACTCCTCGATGATGACGTCGGCCTCGAGCTTCTCGTGGATGTAGCGCATGCGTTCGAGCGCTTCCTTTTCAGTCGATGCGAGCGAGACCTGCGAAATGCCTTCGGACGCCTCGAGCTTGAGCGGTTTGACGAAGGCGGGGTATTGGAAGCGCTTCAGGCTGCGCGGTGGCTTGGAGCGACTCGCGATCACGAACCGAGGCACCGGAATGCGGTGGTAGGCGAGGATCTTCTTGCTGAGCCCCTTGTCCTTGCTGATCATGAGCGCGTCCGGACCGGCGCCCGTGTACTTGATGCCGAGAAGCTCGAGCAGCGCGACGACATGAGGCTCGAACTTTCGATCATTGTGCGCGGCTTCGGAAAGGTTGAAGACCATATCCGGGCGATTCTCGGTGAGCTCCTTCATCAAGGGCTCGATTTCATTGTAGAGCCCGAAGAGGCGCACCTTGTGGCCCAGGCGCTTGAGAGAGTTGACGAGCTGGGCGTCGTCCTTCCATCCCTCGGTTTTGAGCAGCTCCGGAAACTCCTCGGGGCTGATCTTCTTCGAGAGATCAAAGAGCAACAGGATGTTGAGCTGTCGCGTTGCCATGCCGTCCTCTAGACCGTCCTCTTGAATTTACCGGTGTGCAGGTAATTCGTCACGAGCGTGGCCAGATAAGCCGCCACGTTCAGGTTCGTGTGCGCGGCGTCGGCTCCAAGCCGCAGGTCGAGCTTTTCGCAGCGATCCTCGAGCTTCTTGACGAGCTTCTGCACCGGGTACTTGCGCTCGCCGGTCCAGCGACTGACGCTTTCCACGATCAGCTTGTGGTTGCGACGCATGAAGCCGGCTGCTCCGGTTTCGCGGCGGGGCAGCTCGGGCCCGCCATTGAAGATCTTCCTGAGGTCGCCATCGTAGAAGTCCGGGTATTCATCTGCGTGCTCGCGCTTTCGGCGAGCGTAATAATGCTCGAGCGTCGTTTTCATCCGAGCGGCAGAGAAGGGAAGGTTCTTTCCGGGCAGGATGAAGGGTTTGTTGGCGCTGAGCCGGGCCTGTTCATCGACATACGAGAGCTTCTCGAGTGCAACCGGCCATTTCGAATACTCCATCCTCCAGTTGCTCTGGGGGGCAAGCCACACAGCGAACGTTTCGGCAAAGTCCTCGTCCGGATGGGCCTGCGCGTACCAGTTCTCGAGGTGCTTCACGAAGCTTCGGCTGTACGGCTTCGGGCGGTACATCTCGGGCGCGTACTCCTGGTCGGGTGATCCAAAGAGCTTTCGCCACTTTCGGGTCTTCGAGAATCCGTACGCGTGATCAAAGCAGTGGCCGGCCTCGTGGCGGAGCAGCTTCTGGCACCAGCCCTCGTTGCCGCCCTCCACGTCGAACATCATTTTCTTTTCGAGCGCCATCAGGCGCGGATGGGCGAGGTAGAACGGAATCGCGATTGCCACCATGCCCTCGGGGCTGAACCACTCATCTCCGAGATAAATCTGCGGCTGGAGGATCAATCCCTTTTGCGCCAGTTCGTGGTGGAGAAGTCGAACGCGCTCCTCGAGCCACGAGCCTTCGATCCGAACGCCAAGGTCGCAGACCCGCATCTTGAGCAGCTCTTCGTCCTTGAGCGAGTTCAGGTCGGGGCGCGATTTCACGGCCGATGTCGGCCTCCCATGCCGAGAAGATGGAGCAGCTCCTGGCGCGTGATGGAGTTGGTCTTGAAATCCCCCAGCATCGAACTGGTGACCGTGTAGCTGTTCTGTTTTTCCACTCCGCGCATCATCATGCAGAGGTGATAGCACTCCACGATCACGGCCACTCCGTGGGGCTTGAGCAGTTCCATCAGCGCTTCGGAAACCTGTGTCGTCAGTCGCTCCTGCACCTGGAGCCTGCGCGCGAAGACATCGACGAGCCTCGGAATCTTCGAGAGCCCGATGATCTTGCCGCGAGGCAGGTATGCCACGTGCGCCTTGCCATAAAAGGGCAGCAGGTGATGTTCGCAGAGCGAGTAGAGCTCGATATCGCGCACGATCACGATTTCGCTCTCTTCCTGCTTGAAGAGTCCTTTGCCGACCACGTCGCGCGGATCCATCTCGTAGCCCGAGGTCAGGTGCCGCATCGCTCGTGCGTAGCGCTCCGGAGTGCGCGTGATTCCCTCGCGCTTGGGGTTCTCGCCGAGTTCTTCGATGATCCGTCGCATGTGGCTGGCGATCGGGTCAAAAGAGGCGGGCTTCTTCCTAGAGGATTTCAGGCTCACTGGATCATCCCCAGAGGCGTCGACCCGGAAGCGCCGACAAAGTCGCCGCCCGTCGCGCGCAGGCGATTTTCGAGCGCCGTCCAGACCGGCACGCCGGTGTCTCGCGGGTGGAAGAGCAGCTGGAGCAGGAAGCTGATTTCCACTGCTCCGCGGCCAATGCCTTCGGTGACTGCCATGGTGTAGGTTTTCACCCAGTTCAAGCGCTTGCCCTGGATCTTGAGATTCTTGACCTGCGCTCCCGCCGCGGTGCTCTCCACCTCAAAGGTCAGGCCTGCCGTGTTCAGGTGCTGCCCCTGCTTGACCACCTGGTCGACCAGAAGGTGGAGCATCCATCCCGGTACCTTGATTCGCCAGACCGTCCAGCCCATCGCCTGGGTGGCATCGAAGACGCGGGGATACGACGTCATCAACGTCTCAGGAGTGATGATTCCGGCGGGCTGCGAGGGTCCATGGAATTCACCCGGATCGACCGCAAGATCGGCTTTCGCCGTCTGTCGGACCGTTTCCATGAAAAAGCTGCCCCAGGCGGTGGTGGCGTCCTTCGGGCGCTGCAGGGGGGTGTTCGTGAAGCCGACCGTGCTGTAAAGCCATTCGGGCGTGTAGCGCTTTTCGAGCATCCTCCGTGCTTCGGTGACCATGGCTCGAATGCCTGATCCGAGAGGAGAGTTGCCTTCCGACGAATAGACTGGAAGGAGCTCGTACTCGAGGAGCTTCATAGGTTGGCCGGGTTCGACATCGACCAGGACCCTGCCCACCCAGTCACCGTGCGAGCCGGTCTGGACGATCGGAACCTGTTTGCGGTCGAAATCGCCGATGAAGAGGGGCTGTTGAAGAGTCGAGTGCGAGTGGCCGCTCACCACAAGATCGGCTCCCCGGGTTTTCGGCACGACCTTGATGTCGGTTTTCAAGCCGAGATGGGTGAGCAGGATCACGAGATCGTTCCTTGCCCGGAGTGCGGGCAGGTGGCGGTTCATGGAGGCGGCCGGATCGGCGATTCCACCGCCGTCCTTCATGCGGAAGCTGTAGACGAGCTCGTCGGTCGTCGCACCGAGCACGGCAACTCGGAGCCCGCCTCGTTCGAATTCGACGTAGGGCTTGACCGCCTTGCGGATGTGCCGGAAGCGCGGTTCAAAATTCATGTTGGCGGCGAGGAACGGAGTACGCAGGTTCGTGTCGCGCGCGATTCGGTCCATGTGCTCGGGCCCGACAAGAAAGTCGTGGTTGCCGACGGTGACGGCGTCGTATCCCATCGCATCGATCACGCGCCAGGACTGCTTGCCTTCATCTGCGAAGAAGAAGCTGTTTCCGTCGGAGAAGTCGCCGGCGTCGAGGATGATGGACTCGATTCCTTGCGAAGCGGCGTGCTGCCGGGTTCGTTCGAGAACGGTTTTGACGGCGGCATAGCCTCCGCGTCCGGGCTCATCCGACTGCTCCATGTAGGAGTGCAGATCGTTCGTGTGCAGGATCTGCAGAAGCCGGGCTTCGGCTGAAGGGGCGGCCAATAGCACTGCGGTCAGTGCGAGGCTCCAGGCCCGGTACCGATGCCGCGAAAGAGTTGAGCAGACTCA
>JBIIXZ010000252.1:0-3592 GCA_044347055.1 Bdellovibrionia bacterium
ACGGACCGAAGCGCAGTTCCTCGCCCAGCTGCCTGAGCTGGCAGAAGCGCTTCTCGAGCTGTCCGACGATTTTGAAGCATCGCTTCTGGGACTCAGCCGTACCCTGAAAACTGCCGACTTCATGCGCGGCTGGGGCGTGCTCGAGACCCTGGCTCGCGAGAGCCTGATGGAAAGGGCCCGGGCAGCCGCAAAAAAGCGTGCCCAGGAAGCGCGTGAGCAGGCTGTCGCCCAGGCCCACGCCGCCAAGCCCAGCATTCCTCGCCGCACGATCGAGTCGGCCATCAAATCACAGGCCATCAAGGCCCTCGAAGACCCCGGCGTCCTGAACGCCCTCAAGCAATGGACGCACTCGCGCGGCTCGAGCACGAGCTGAACCGCTCGCGGCAGGCCTGGCAAGGATCAACTGATCCTGTTCGGCGCATGGCACTCCTGCGTGAGCTTTTTCGCGAAGTGCACCGGCTCTACAACGAAGTCCTCGCAGACAGGTCAGCGCCGTCCTCGGAAGAAATTCGCTCTCTGCATGCGATGCTCGAGCGCCTTCCCGGAAACCTGGAGAGCCAGTCTCCAGTCGCTCTTCAGTCGGAGCTTTCGTCCCGCAGAGATCTGCTTCAGTTTCTGGAGCGATGGAGCGATCAAGAGTCAGGCTCGAACGTCAGAGAAGAGCAGACAGAAATTTCGAAGGAGAAGCCTCCCCTTCCGGAGTTCCTTGATCGCCCGGACCGCGCCTGGGAGCGACTGATCTGGCGTGCGGCATTCGATCGTGCGGAGTGGAAGCTGCACGCCATCACGGAAAGGCATCGGCTCCAGGAATTCGCCGCATCGGCGCAGAGCCGTGAGCGAGAGCTTTCTGCGCGAGGAATCGTGCTTGCCATGACTTGCCTGACAAGTTCCGGCGACATTCGTGACTGGCAATGGCATTATCTTTCTCCGAAGGGAGATCCGCCGTGAAGCTTGCCGAGTTTCTCATGGAAGTGCTGCAGGCGCACGGGCAGGTCCTGCTCCGTCTCGCCGCACTCCTCGGAGAAGCCGAGCTGCTCGAACTTCTGGAGCAGGCCGAAGAGCTCCATCCTTCGGACGTATCGAACCCGGAAGCCGAGAAACGTTGGGAATCCGAAACCCGCGCGCGACTCGTGCCCTCGCCCGGAGACACGACCCAGGGCGGCTTTGCGATGATTCAGTCGACCGTGCATGAGATGAATCTTCCATCGGTGCTCGAGTTTTACGTGTGGGCCTACCCGCATTACCGCGCCTTCATGGAAAGCGGCATCGACCTGACCTACCGGATTCCGCGCATCACGGCGACGGGCGCTCCGAGCGAATCGGGCGTGAGCCTGGTGGACGAAGCCGTCGCGCAGGCCAAAGAGTGGTTCCGAAAGCTGCCGATCCATCCCTCGCAGGCGGCAGCGGCAGAACGAGCTGCAGAAATTCCGTGGCTGCGCTTCCGCACCGAAGTGCTCAAGCGCGTCGGAAAGCGGCCTCTCGGCCCGGTGTATTAAGGCCCACTTTACTCCCGATGACGCTCTGGAATGGCGTTGGACAAGACACGGTCTCGTGTTTTCATCACGAACATGAAAGCCGTGATCCGTGACGATGCCCCGTTTCAGTGGATGGACCTGTTGAACCCCACGACGGGAGAGATGGATTCCATGGCGAGGGCACACGACATTCCGGCAACCGCCGTGCAGGATTGCCTCGATGCGCGGCATCTTCCGAAATACGAGCCCTTGGAGCGAATGCACTTCATGATTCTTCGAGCCTACGATGCCGAGGCTCCGGCCACTGGAGACACGGTCCAGGAGCTGACTCGGAAGCTGGCACTCTTTTTCTCGGACGATCGCCTGATCACCGTTCATCGGACCGCTCAGCCTTACCTCGATCAATGTTTCTTGCGTGAAAAGGAGTCTCCCTCCTCCAGCGTCGCCATGGCGGTGCTTCGCCTCATCTCGAGGGCCTTCGACACTTACACAGCCCCGATTGAAACTTCATTGAATGAGCTTGATGAGCTCGAAGAGTCGCTTTTTGAGAGCGAAAGCGGCGGCATGCGCCGATTTGAGGTCCGAAAGGCCTACCTCCTGAAACGGCGGGCATCGGTGATTCGGCGCATGCTGCGGCACTCGAGCGAGGTCCTCGGATCGCTCGACGATTTTCTGTCCTCGAGTCCCGGAGCCCTGCAGGATCTCCGAGAAAAGGCGCATCGGCTTCGATTCTTTGCCGATGAGCTCGAGGAGGGAGTGACCACGCTTCTCCACCTGCACCTGTCGCTTTCCTCGCAGAAAACCAACGAGGTCATGCGCGTGCTGACCGTGTTTTCGGCGTTCATCCTGCCGCTCTCGATCGTCACCGGAATTTACGGCATGAACTTCCGATCGATGCCCGAGCTCGATCATCCGCTGGGCTATCCTGCGGCCCTCGCCGTGATGCTGGCGATCGAGATTGCGATCTATCTGTCCTTCAGGAAAAAGGGCTGGCTGAAGTGAGTGATCCGGGCTGGGATTCCGGACTTGAAGCTCCGATCGCCGCCCCTTGACAGCGCAAGGCGCCTGGGTCATCCAGCTTCTCATGTACCAGCTTGCCCTGAGGAGCGTCCTCATTCTCGCCCTGTCGACTTCCGCCCTTCCCGTTGCACGGGCTGAAGAGTCGGCCACCTCGAGCTCCTCCACCATTTCAATTCCGAAAAAGTGGCTGAAAGAGCTGCAGTTGGGACTTTTTGGGTGGAGCTATGGCCCTGGTCTCGGAGCGCTCGGCACCGGACAAACCCCCACTCCCTCAGGCGCCCTCGGTGGTCCGGTTACGGTCGTCACCCAGCTGAATCTGTCGGCCCCTGCCTTCGGATCCTTCCGCTACACGCTGATCGACCTGCTGACCTGGAATCCGGTGGATCGTGTCACGACAAACCCTCTCCTGAATGCCAGCAATCCTGCGCTCGGAATCGCGGGCACCCATGTCGACCGAGACGGGTTCAGCTGGTGGGCCCGCTACGAAGTCGAACCCGGCGTGACGACCGCGTCGCAAGCACGGGGAGAATGGGGCACGCTTCGATCGGTGCAGGTGGTGACGTATCCTCTCGGAGCCGAACGACGCTGGAGCCTGGTTGGCGTGGCGGTTCCGTCCTGGACGGTCCTCTCCTCGGGCTCGAGCAATGGCTTGTACCTGATGCCTCAGATCGTCCGGCAGGTCTCCACTGCCGTGAGCTGGTCCGTCTTCCTGGAAACGATCTACTCGCGAGCGCCTGGAACGAGATTGTCGAACTGGAGCCTCGCCGTTGAGCCCAACCTGGCAGTATCGCCAACGATCACGTTCAAGAACGGATACTGGCTACGGCCCTTCGTGAGCGTGTTTCCGGGGGGTCGAATCAACTGGGAAACCGCCCAGCTGGGCGCGTATTTCGGTGGACGACTGTTCTAGCTCTACAGCTGCAAAACTAAATTGAGCCAGCGACGTTCATCAAGGAAAGGCACACGGCTGGGTGCGGTTCGTAGAGTCGATCTCTCCACTGCTCGAGTTCGCCTTCCAGTTACTCGTCCCGGCCACAGCTCCGCACGCAGAATCGGAATACAAGGTGGTGAAAGACGACTGGTGGGTGGCCGAAGTA
>JBIIXZ010000253.1:0-3561 GCA_044347055.1 Bdellovibrionia bacterium
TGGGAATATCGGTGCATTCACGCTGACCGCAGGCGAGTTCGTGGTGACGAAATCCGTCTCAGGAACGGAACGAAGGCTCCTTCATCTCGTATTCACAGGTAATGCCTCGGCACTGCAGTTGGGTGACAACTTCACGGTGATGACGAATGCCGATACGACGAAGAATCCAACAATCGAGTCGAGCGAGGAAGGGCTCAATGTCGGAAGCGGACTCCTGACCGGAATCACCGTCGGAGCCTTGGCCCACGAGGGAGATGTCTATACCGTGTCGATCACCGCATCTGTTCCGAACGGAGGGGCGTTTTCGGTGACCAAGACGCCGGGAGACTATGGTTCGCCAGCGACCTTTCCGTCTGGAACCGTCGGAACGCTGTATTCGGGTGGAGAGGTGTCTTTCCTGGTCACTGATGGAGCAGTGGATTTTGTTCCCGGAGATCGTTTCAGCTTCACGATCACCGCCGATGAGCTTCCGAACGGGCTTTCGGAGGGCACGAGCTACACCGTGACCGCGAAGACTACTACCTCGGTCGTCATCAGCCCGGCCTCGGGAGGGACGACACTGAATTCTTATCCTGCGGTTGGAACTTTCGTTTTCGGCCTGGCTCCATCCAATGGAGTGTTGAATTCGGGTGCATCCATCAACGGAGTTTCTGGAGCGGCCACCTGCGACTACGATTACTCGGCTTCGGGTGGGCCGAACTGCTGTTCCGGCAGCTATACGCTCTACAACGAGATCGTGGGACAGACGTCGCGTCCTGCTGGCTCGATCGTGAACTGGGGAGGCAGGACCGCCAACTGCCTCGCTGGTCCGGCGATGGAGACGCAGCAGAAATCCGAGTCCGGCTTTCCTCAAGGTTCGCTCTTTGATGTCGCCGACACCGGAAAGAACGCCGTGTATTCGGTGGCCGCAAGTTCTCCGATCGACGGCAAGAGCGTGCGGCAGGCAAACTACACCAGGATCACCCTAACCGGGGACAGCGACGGGCCGATCGGCATGCAGAAATTCGGCGGTTATCGACCCACCCGCCATTACGAATTCATCTGCTACGACAGCGCCCAGGAGCAGAAGGCCAAGATCCGGGTCCAGGTGCGCGAGTGGAACGATTCGACGAAGCTCGCGAACTATCAGGCGTGTACCGGACTCGGCGCGACTTGCGACGCAGCCCATCCTGATAACAGCAGCTCTGCTGGCCCGGATACGACAGCTGGTGATATCGCCGGCTGCCCGGTCAACGACTCGAATGACTGGGACGACATGACCGGGTTTCCAGACGAGGATTCCGGAGCCTCGGCCTGCACGATGTCGCTCAAGACCTGGCTGAAGCAGGTCAAGTCGCAGGGCTTTCTGAAGGGCTACCTCAAGTAAAGGGGGCAGGCGCCCGCCGCGGCTCTGTCGTATCGGGCGCTTACTCGAGCGCCATCAGGCTCAGGAATTCGAACACGAGCGCCGCACCGAGGAGCGACGTGAGCTCGGCGTGATCATAGGGCGGTGAAATCTCCACCACGTTGGCGCCGCAGATCGACAGGCCGCGAAGTTTTCGGACGCACTCGAGCGCCTCGCGCGAGGTCATTCCGCCGACGACCGGAGTTCCGGTTCCGGGCGCGTACGCCGGATCCACGCCATCGACATCGAAGCTCACGTAAACGGGGCGCCTCTTCCCTTTTCCGGACTTGGCGGCTTTGGAATGAATGAGGTGGAAGAACTGCTCGCGTTTTTTCAGGTCATAGAAGGCATCAATGTCGAGGATGTTGATCTTCTGTTCGCGGCAGTAGTCCTCCTGGTCGGCCGAAGTCAGAGGACCGCGAATGCCGATCTGGAAAATATCGCTTCCGGCAATCAGCCCCTCCTCGATCGCGCGTCGCACCGGAGTGCCGTGATGGTATTTTTCTCCCCACGCACCATCGGCGGTGTCGGTGTGGGCGTCGAACTGCACGAGGATCGGTTTGCCGAACTTTTCGTGGACGGCGCGCAGCTCTGGAAGCAGGATCGAGTGGTCGCCTCCGACCAGGATCGCGCGCGCGCCGGACTGGTGGACCTCGCGAACCCGCTTTTCAATGTTCTTGAAGGTCGTCTGGAGGTTCAGCGGATTGACGGAGATGTCGCCCCCGTCCACCACGTTCAGCCGGTCGTACACCTGCACGCCCAGGACCGGGTGGAAGTTGCGATTCAGGACCGAGGCCTCGCGGACAGCCCGGGGGGCGAAACGCGCTCCGGGCCGGAACGTCGTGCCGCCATCGAAGGGCACCCCCAGAATCGCCACATCGACATCCTTTCCTTTCAAATCAGGCAGATACGGAAGGCGATTGAAGGTGGCCACATCTCCGAAACGGGGGCTCACCAGGGGGTTCTTGGGGCGATAGTCGGCCGGGCTCGAGGAGGGTTTCATGTGCCCGAGATCATAGGTGAAAAACCCGTTGACTTCAACTTGGCCATCCTATAGTTCCAGCCGTCTATGTTGCAGAAGAAGACGTACCAAGGAAAACAGAAGGGCCCTCATTATTTCGAAAATAAGGGGCCGAACGCGCCCAAGTGGTATGTGGTGGACGCCAAGGACCAGGTCCTCGGCCGCCTCGCTACCGTCATCGCGCGCGCCATCATCGGCAAGACCAAGACGACCTACACCCGCCACGCGGATACGGGCGATTTCGTGGTCGTGCTGAACGCCGACAAGATCGTGCTCACCGGAAACAAGGAAACCGGCAAGCTCTATCGCCGTCACACCGGCTACGTGGGCGGACTCAAGACCGCTACCGCTGCTCAGATGCGCGCACGTCACCCGGATGAAATCATTCGCCTGGCAGTGTGGGGCATGACGAACAAGTCGAGCCTCGCCCGTCACCAGATGAAGAAGCTGAAGGTGTTCGCTGGAGCCGAGCATCCGCATGCCGCTCAGAATCCCCAGCCGCTGCCGATGGGTACTGTCCGTCGCACGAACCTGGCGAAGAAGACCGCTGCCAAGTAATTAGAAGGAAGTATTCATGGAAAAGCAGACCCACAAAGTTGGTAAGAGAAAGACGGCGGTTGCCCGCGTCTATATCCGTCCCCGCGCGGGCGAAGAAGGCGTGATCCTGGTCAATGGCCGTGAGTTCGCCGAATACTTTCCGCGCCCGACCAGCCGCATGATGATCATGCAGGCTCTCGAAATGACCTCTCTGGTCGGCCGCTACGACATCAAGATCAACGTCAAGGGCGGCGGCAAGTCCGGCCAGGCTGGAGCTGTTCGTCATGGCATCTCCCGCGGCCTGATCCGCATCGACCCCGCGCTCCGTCCGATCCTGAAGAAGGCCGGATTCCTGACTCGCGACAGCCGCGAAGTCGAGCGTAAGAAGTACGGTCTTGCCGGCGCACGCCGTCGTTACCAGTACTCGAAGCGTTAATCCTTACGGGGGGGCTCGCGCCTCCCCGACATACTCTGCAACATCGACGGCTCGGCGAGAAATCGCCGGGCCGTTTTTTTTCTGGTGGGCTCAGGCAGCAGGTTCACTCATGTGCAGCTCGGCTTCGAGGGCAAGCAGGTAGTACTCGAGAATTCGCCCATACTCGTGGGCGGCCGTGATGTG
>JBIIXZ010000071.1:0-12017 GCA_044347055.1 Bdellovibrionia bacterium
GGGTTACACGGAAGAGGAGAAGTTCTTCATCTCGAGGAAGTACCTGATTCCGAAGCAGACTTCGGAAAACGGCATCACCGAGAAGCAGATCGAAATCACCGACGATGCGATCAACACCGTCGTTTCGCAGTACACCCGCGAGTCGGGCCTGCGTAACCTCGAACGCCTCGTTGCAACGCTCTGCCGCAAGACCGCGCGGCTCGTGGCCGAAGGCAAGACCGACAAGACGGTCGTTGATCCGACGATGGTGGGCAAGTTCCTGGGCCCCGCTCCGTTCACCCGCGAGGATGAGCAGGAGAAGGATGAGGTCGGCATCGCGACCGGACTCGCCTGGACCTCGGTCGGAGGAGAAATCCTCTACGTCGAGACCACGGCGATGAAGGGAAAAGGCGGCATCACGCTGACCGGCCAGCTCGGAGACGTGATGAAGGAGTCGGCCCAGGCCGCACTGGGACTGATCCGCTGGAGGGCCGAGGACTTCGGAATCGACGAGGACACCTTCTCGAACACCGACATCCACGTGCACTTCCCGCAGGGCGCAATCCCGAAGGATGGTCCGTCGGCCGGCATCACGATGGCTTCGGCGATCATCTCGCGCCTGACCGGAATTCCGCTACGCAAGGACGTGGCCATGACGGGTGAGATCACCCTCACGGGCAAGGTCCTTCCGATCGGCGGGCTGAAGGAAAAGGCCCTCGCGGCAATGCGCCACGGCATCAAGACCGTGATCATTCCGGAGCGGAACAAGAAGGACCTCGAGGATATCCCCGAGGAGTTCCGCAACCGCCTGACCTTTGTTCCGGTGAAGACGATCGACGACGTCCTAGACGTCGTCCTCGCCCGGAAGCTGGCAGGCGAGCGGGTTCGCCGCGCACCGGTCTCGTCCACCGACGAGACTCCGGCCCGCGCGACGCGCACCGGCGGAAAGAAAAAGCCGGGACTGGCTGCCGATTCGGGCGATTTTGCGGCATAGTCCACCACAGTGACAGCACTTGAACTACTGGCGTGCGGAGCACTCATCGGGTGCTCCGCATTCCTTTCTGCAAGCGAAGTTGCGATCTTCAGCCTCTCCCGCTTCCAGCTGCGAAGCCTGCGCGACCGTTTCAAGCCGGCGCAGAAGCGGATCAAGAAGCTCCAATCGGATGCCGGCGGCGTCCTGATCACCATCCTCATCCTCAACGAGGTGGTGAATATCTCGTTGTCCACGATTCTCACGGGATTCGTCGATCGGCTGCTTCCGGGAGAGTCCTTTCCCTGGATCATCAAGACGCTCATCGGCGTCCTCATCACCACTCCGGTGCTGCTGATGTTCTGCGAGGTCACCCCCAAGACCATCGCGGCCCGGGCGAACACGCTGATTGCCCCTCTGGTGGCGACTCCAGTGCATGCGCTTTACACCATCATGAAGCCGCTGCGAATCGTGGTGCTCCGGATCATCGGAGCCGCCGGTGGACGCCGCCAGGAGCCCGAGGAGCGGAGCCAGCCGCTAAAGGAAGAGGAGTTCCTGACCATGGTCGAGGAAGGCCATCGTGAAGGTGCCATCCAGCGAACCGAACTCGACCTCATCCGAAACGTCTTTGCCATGGAGGATACTTCCATTCGCGAGCTCATGACGCCGCTCTCGAAGGTGCAGGCTCTGGGCGAATCGCTGACCGTAGCCGAGGCAATCGAGCAGGTCCGACGAATCAAGGTTCCGCGAATTCCCGTTCTCTCCAAGAATCGACGGGAAGTGCTGGGCATCGTCTACCTCAAGGACCTGCTCCGGGCGCGCCTGAATCCGGCCCTAGGGAACGCCCCGCTGGGGCAGCTCATGCACAAGCCGCTGATGGTTTCTCACAACATGCCGATCAACCGCCTCTTCAAACGTTTTCGGCAGAGCCAGACCCACATTGCCATCGTTGAAGGCGTGAACGAGGAGCCGATCGGCGTCGTGACGCTGGATCAGATTCTCGAGGACCTCATCGAGGAGATGACGCATGAGGGAGAGAAGTGATGCTGGCTTGGATTCCGCTGCTGCTTGCCATTGAGGCCTTCTACTCCGGGTCGGAGATCGCGCTCCTGTCAGCCGACCGCTTGAAGCTCAAGCAGCAGGCCAATGAGGGAGATCAGGCAGCTGCTCGAGCACTTCGGCTGATACAGGCTCCGGAACGGATCTTCTCGACGACTCTCCTCATGACCAGCCTATCGGTCGTGACCATCTCGATCCTGGTGGCACTCTGGGTGATTCGTCGAACGGGAGGCAGCTCGGAGCTCCTTGCCGTGGCGATCACTTCGCCACTCGTGCTCCTTTTCGGCGAAATCCTGCCGAAGACGATTTTTCAGAGGAATGCAGATCGCCTCGCCGTGCGGGTGGCAAGGATCATCGAGCTTACTTTCCTGGCCTTCTATCCCATCACCCAGATTCTCGGCAGCTACACTTCGCGGCTCTCTCGAGCCATTGACCCGGTTGAAGAAATGCTCACGGGCAAGAAAAGAACGACCCGCGAGGAGCTTCGAGCCCTGCTCACGACCGAGAAGGTCGGCTCGGAAATCCGAAGCAGTGAACGTCGCCTGATCCGGAGGATCCTCGATTTTCGAGGCACCGAGGCACAGCATGCCCTCATTCCTCTCGTCAAGGTCGATGCCACGGATGAAACCACCTCGGTGCGTGAAGCGCTCGAAAGCTTTCAACGCCATCGGCATTCGCGCATGCCGGTCTACGCTGAGCGCGTTGACAACATCGTCGGAATCCTCGAAGTCACCGACCTGTTCTCCGCGCCCGACCTTCAGGCGTCCGTGCGATCGGTGATGCGACCCGCCCACTATGCCCCCGAGAGCCAGGAACTCGAGGATCTGATCCGGGAGATGCGATCGAAGAAGTCCGAAATGTGCGTCGTCGTGGACGAGTACGGCGGAGCCGTCGGCATTCTTACGATGGAGGACATCTTCGAAGAGATTGTCGGCGAGATCCAGGATGAGTTCGATCACGAGTCGAGCGGCTTCCAGCAGCTCGGCGAAGGTCGATGGTGGGTTCCCGCACGCCAGGCGACAGCTCAAATCAACGAGGACCTTCGGCTCGAAATTCCGGAGGGGGACTACGAGACGCTGGGTGGTTTCCTTCTCCAGCAATTCGGACGAATTCCGGAGACTGGCGACGAGCTCTATTACGACACCCCGGCCGGAAGTTTCCGATTCACCGTCCGCAAGGCAAACCTGAGGGCCATCCAGGCGGTGCTGATCGAGCGCCTGTCGCGCGGAAGCGACGAGTCGCCGCCAAAAGACTGACGACCAGTGCACTGCTGGGGCACCGCTTGGGTTCGACCGGATTTGCCGCTACACTTTCTGGGAGGAGCGCTCCCATGAACCTGCCGCACCACAACCGCAAGCCGACCGTGCTCATCGTCGATGACGTTGCCTTCGTCCGATCGACCCTCGCAAAGATCCTGTCGGAAAATGGCTATGACGTCGTCGGAGAGGCCTCCTCCGGGGCCGAGGCGATCGAACAGTTCTCACTGCTCAATCCGGACATTGTCACCATGGATGTCGTGATGCCCAAGATGAGCGGCATCGAGGCGGCGAGAAAAATCGTCAAGGCAACTCCAGGCGCGCGAGTGATCATGATTTCTGCCATGGGCCAGGAGGCTCTCGTCATGGAAGCGATTCATGCCGGCGCACGAGATTACCTTCTAAAGCCCTTCAGCAGCGACGAGATCCTCAAGACGCTGGCGCATGTTCTTCAGGACGGTTCTACCGGAATCAGTGGCGAACAGGCTGCGGGAGCCTGACATGGATTTCTACGGGCTGGGCGATGTCTCTATTTCGAAGGAGGATCGGGTAGACTCCGAGCTGGCGCTCGCGAATCGCCACGCCTTCATTCTTCGCGTGAATGGAGACTTGAACGGAGTGCTGCTGCTCACTTCCGACCACCTTCCCGTGGAATCCGATACGAGCAGCGGCCTCGAGCTGCTCAACGTGCTTTCGGGACATGTCGTGGACCTGCTGCATGAAGAAGGACTGGATCTCGTCATCTCGCCGCCGTCCGTACTAGGGGTGGATGCGCGCACCAGGCTGGAATCGCTGGCGCTTTTGGCCTCCCGCTCCTGGAGAGGTTCACTCAGCGGGGCGAGAAGTTTTGAATTTACATTGCAGCTTCTGGCTCACCACGCCGGGACGGATTCACTGCTGCGGGTCAACCCACCCAGCCAAGATTACCTCACGGAGAAGATGCCATGCTTGGATCATTCTTTGGACTCATAGGCCAGGTCTTCAAGTGGACGTTCATCGTGCTGCTGATCCTCGTCGGCGGGCACCTCGTGCACTGGAGAGGTGAATCCGTATCGGATCATGTGAAGTCGACCCTCGGAGTCGTGGAAGGACTGAAAAAGCCGGCAAGTGAACTCGCCGGGAAGGCAGGAGAATTGAGCAGGGAGCTCAAATTGGGATCGGCCAACCCTGCCGTGGAAAAGATTTCGGCCGAGGAGCGTGCCCGGCTGCGGAAGGTCTTCCACAACTGAGCCGATCCTCGGCCGAATGGTACTTCGAACCAGATCTTAACGCGCGCTCAAGGACGAGGCCGACGAGCCATGCGACTTCGAGACCCGCGGAGCTTCCGAACTCACATCCTGCGACTTCATGCGCGCAGGACGGCCACAAGCCAGCATCCTACCGTTCATCTGGCTGGCCGACTTCTCTCCGAGGGCCAATGAAAGACCCTGCGGACGCTCGACTGCGGCCGAAGCCACGGAGGCGGAAACCAGTCCAAAACCCACGACAACCATCATCAACTTCTTCATCTGCATCTTCCTCTCTGCTCTCAACAGTTACAGCTTCAACTTCTACGGACTGCCAACGTTCGGTGACTACTAGAGCAACACTGATGCCAGCGGGACACGGTCGCTGAATGTTGTGAAATCAGAGGGTTGGAAGATCGACCTGAAGGTGTGTCACGTCAGCCTCGTCACAGGTGTAAAGAGTTTCGACGTTTTTCGGGATCATTGGAGCAAGCGAGATGGAAACCGGATCCGGAAATGAAAAAAGCCGGAGGCTTGCGCCTCCGGCTCTTGCACTCGCCATGATGGCGATAAAACTCATTTCTTCGACTTCGAAGCGGCGCTCTGGGCCTTGGCCGAGCCCTGCTCCCCCTGTTTCTGGACAGGAGCAGCGGTGACATCCTGCGACTTCATCCGAGTCAGGCTCACTCCGCTTTCCTGGCCGCAGCTTCCACCAGAAGCGCGGGCCTCGGACATGCCAAGAGCCAATGCGAATACAAAGAGGGTAAAGACAACATTCAGGTTCTTCATAGGCTCACCTTCCCATTATTCTAAATGCCAAAGTCTCGGTTTCCAAGTATCGCAAGGTCGGTGCCAGCCGAAGCACGGCAGATCAGGCACTTGCACCGAACTTCTCGGCAGAAAACGTAAAAACCTTGAACACCTGTCTAAAACTTCATCAAGGAGTGAGATTGACCCCTGCCGGGCGGATGATCTCGAGCAGGTTCTGGAACGCTGTCGTCACCTGCAAAGCCACCTTCTGACCGGCAGCGCTGTCGACTTTCTCGATTCCAGTCGCATTGTAGGTGACCTTGATCGTCCCCAGCTTCGGATCGGTGATTTCGACCGGCCTGCTGTTCTGGTCATACTTGAAATCCAGCTGACGCCGATCCTGATCTACCAGCGTCTTGATCCGTCCCGTGGCATCATAGAAAAGCCTGACGCCCTTCTTGTCCGAGTTCTTGGCCAGCTTCAGGTTGCCACGCTCGTCGTACTCGAACTGCGACCAGCTCGAGAACTTCTTGTTGATCTTGGAATTCTTCACGACCTTCGAGACCTTGCCCGCCTTGGCGTCGTAGCTGAGCTCGGTGATCTCGGAAGGCGTCGACTTCTTCACCACGCGGCCCTTGGTATCGTAGACAAAGGACGTTTCCTCGCCTCCACGCTTGATCAGCAGAGGAAGACCGCAGCATTCGTTGTAGACCGTCTCGGTGGTGTCACCGTCGGTCGTCTGAACCAGCTTGTAGGTCCACTCCTCGCCATCCGGCTTGTACTTGAAGAAGTACTCATATTTCTGCCGGCTCGCGATCTTGCCATCGGAGTCCTTGACGTTGCTCGTGACGGTCAGATGCCCCCGATCCTTTGGGTCGATCACGTAATCGTATTCGTTCACCGTGCCATCACGTTCCTTGAGCGACTTCACGCCCATGTACTTGTCCACGCCATAATAGGCGACTTGGATCGTCGTGCCGTCCGAGTAAGTCACTTCGATCAGGTTGTGGTAATTGTCGGTGGTGTACTTGTACTTGTACACATTGCCTTCAGCGTCCTTGCTCTCGACCAGCTCACCCATCGGGTTGTACTTGTAGACGGCTTCCACTCCGTCCTCGCCCTGGACCTTCTCCAGCAGTCCGCGATTATTGAAGGTGAAGAACATCTTCCGATTCATGTTGTCCACGAGCTTCTCGATGCGCCCTTCCTTGGAGTACGTGAGCTCGATGTAATTTCCGTTCTTGTCCGAAACCCGCACCAGGCGGCCCTTTTCGTCGAACTTCTCCACCTTGCCGGTATCAAAGGACCTCTGGTATCCGTCCTTGAGCTTGGTGAGCGACTGATAGGCGAAACGGTTGCTCGTCAGTCGGGCTCCTACCGGAATCACCTTGGCCTGGAGCTTGCCCGCATTCACCAGCGACTGCCATTCCTCGTTGCGGTAGAAAGCATCCGTCCTGAGCTTTTCTCGGTACTCTTCGTTTGCCTTCGGATTCGGAATCTTCTTGAGCTCGGCAATCTTCTTCACCGCCTCGTCCACCTCCTGGGTGCTGATCTTGGCAGGCGTGAATCGATTTTCGGCGCCGCCGCCGTATTCGTGGACGACCACGCTGCCGTCAGGCGAAACCGAAAGCTTCACTTCGTACTCATTTCCCCATCCTGGACCGAAGATTCCCTTGTAGCTCGTCTTGGAGTTGTAAACTCGCTCGATCTTGGGCTCCGCCCCCATCTTGTAGCCAATGTCCGTGTAGGCCCGGAAGAAGTTTCCGTTCTTGAGCGTCACGCGCGCATCAACCAGCGGGGCCTGGAGGAATCCGAGCACCGGAATAATCACGGAAAGACGAGACAGAACGGAAATCCTCGAACGCTTCATGGGCGAGCTCCTCTTGCGCACAACCGGCGCATCACACGTCGATTCGGACAACCTTCATAATGACAAAGAATCCGACCACCTCCAAGATGAGAATGGTCGCGATGATCACCCACCCGATGCCCGTGGTAAACAACGGCTCAATGAAATCCGGATCAGATTGGTACAGAACGAAGCCCAGCAGCGGCGGAACGGCAATGATGATCATGCCCTGGTAAAATCCCTGGGCGGTCAAGGCAGAGATCTTGTTCTCGACCTTGATCCGTTCACGAATCGTCACGACGATGGTGTCAAAGGTCTCCGACAAATTTCCGCCGGTCTCCTTCAGGATGTTCACGGCAGTGACGAACATCTCGACATCCTCAGCGGGCAGTCGTTGCGCGAGGTTGGAAAAGGCCTCTTCCAGCGATGCACCGAGCTTGTTCTGGCTCAGAATCAGGTTGAACTCCTGTTTGATCGGGTTCGGCATCTCCTCGACGACGAGACTCAGCGCCTGGACGACCGACAAACCGGACTTGAGTCCGTTGGACATCAGGCTCAGGGCATCCACCATCTGGAGCACGAATTTCTGCGTCCTCCTGCGGTAGAGGTAATCGATGACGGGCCTAAGCGACTTCCAGCCGATGACGCCGGAAAGAATACCAAAGAAGATTCCCGCCCAGAGATTGGGCAGCAAGGCGAGAAACACGACTCCGCCGAGTCCGAAGCTGCCGGCGAACATGTAGAGCAGCACCCGGTCCGGAGAAATCTCGATGAACATCATCGAGAGGCGCTGCTGGATGTAGTCACGCGTTCCGGTCTGCTGCATCTCGAACCAGTCCAGCACCCGCTGGCTGTAATGGTACGAGAATCCGAACATCCCGAAACCGAAGAACAGAAGTCCGAGGAAACGCATGGACTCCATGGCCGCTCCCTATCCTGCTGCCTGCGCCGGGCCCTTCGGCGAGAACAGGCTGCGCGAGATGCGCATTCCCTTGGCCTCCATTTCCTCGACGAACTTCGGGACGAAGCCCGTGGGCACGAAGCGGCCGAGCACCTTTCGCGACTTGTCGAACCCTTCTTCCTTGTAGAGGAAGATGTCCTGGGTCGAGATCACCTCGCCCTGCATTCCGGTGACTTCGCTGATGTAGGTGATCTTACGAGAGCCGTCGCTCATCCGCGTCTGCTGGATGATCAGATTCACAGCTGACCCGATCGTTTCGCGAATCGCTTTCGAAGGCAGATTCAGGCCCGCCATCATCACGAGCGTTTCGAGGCGCTGCAGGCACTCGCGAGGGTTGTTCGCGTGAAGTGTAGTGAGCGATCCGGAGTGGCCGGTGTTCATCGCCTGGAGCATGTCGAGCGCCTCGCCCGCACGGCACTCGCCAACCACGATCCGGTCGGGCTTCATTCGCAGGCAGTTCTTGATGAGTTCGCGAATGCTGACCTCGCCCTCGCCTTCGATGTTCTTGGGACGCGTCTCGAGCCGCACGACGTGCTCCTGTCCCAGCTGAAGCTCGGCCGAGTCCTCGACCGTGATGATGCGCTCATTGGCGGGAATAAAATTGCTAAGGACATTGAGGAGCGTCGTCTTACCGGAACCAGTGCCGCCGCTCACGACGATATTGAGCTTCGCTTCGACGCAAAGGCGGAGGAAGTCCATGATCTCTTCGGTGGCCGAACCATGCTGGATCAAGTCCTTGGCCTCGAGCCTCCGCTTCGGAAACTTTCGAATCGTGATCGTCGGACCGCGAAGCGCCAACGGCGGAATGATGACATGAACGCGAGATCCGTCCGGAAGACGGGCATCGACGTAAGGAGTCTTTTCGTCCACGCGCCGGCCGAGCGGCATCACGATGCGCTCGATGACGTTGTACATCTGCTGCTCGCTGCTGAACGTCACCTTGGACATGCGGTTCTTACCGCCAACGTCGATGTAGATCTGGTCTCGCGAATTGACCATGATTTCACTGACTTTGTCATCGGCAAGCAGGTCTTCAAGAGGGCCAAGGCCGAGCGCCTCGTCCAGCACTTCCTTCACCATCTGGGCCTTGTGATCGCGCGTGGGCAGGAGGGAGGCGGTGTCCTCCTGGGCCAGCAGGTCGAGGATGGCCTTCTGGGTCTTCTCGCGAAGGATCGCCCGCTGCTTCGGATCGGCGGTGTCGGTGTTGGTCTTTTTGAGGTCCATCGTCTCGATCAGGCCCTTGTGGATCCTGAGCTTCATCGCGGTCCAGGCGTCGATTGGAGCCGCCCCTCCGCGGAGCGGATTGGCATTCTGCGAGGCCGCGCCTCCGAACTCCATCTTCACCTGCTCAGGACCGCCATTGGCCTGCAGCTTGGCGGCCACTCCGGTGGGCTTCTTGAGCTTGGCAAGGCTCTCGAGCAATCCGACCTGCTGCATTTTTCTCACGAGCTCATGATATCCCCGAGCTGCTGCAGAGGTCGGCGCCGAGACCACGAGGGGCGTGCTCTTCGAGAGCGCTGCATCGCACGTGGCCGGATCATCCGGAATCGCCGCAAAGACGTTCCTTCCGAGATTCTTCTGAATCATCTGCGGGGTGATCAGCGTGTTCTGAGAGTAGCGATTGATCACGACCTGCACCATCTCCGGCGGAAAAAGCATCTCCTGGATCTTTGCCAGGACTCGCTTGGTCTGGTTCACGACGATGAGATCCGCAGTCGTGACGACGAAGATCACGGTGGCCGCCTCGAAAGTCTTCATCGTGAGGACATCCATCGAGCTTCCGCAATCCACCACCGTCCAGGGAAAAAGATTCTGCGAGGCCTTGAGAAGCTTGCCGTACCCGTCGAGGTCCACGTCACGGGCAGTATTCATGTCACGCGGGGCGCTGATGAAATTGAACCCGGCCGGGCCGGATCCCATGATTCCGGATAATGCCTTGAGGTCGATCGTACCCTGCAGCTTGGTGGCATCCACCAGGTTGCGCTGGGGGTTCAGGTTCAGGATGATGTTCTGGTCGCCCAGGCTATTGAAGTCGGCGTCGATGAGCAGGGGCTTCTGACGGAAATTTTGGGCGTAGGCGATCATCAGATTGGCGGAAAAGATGCTCTTTCCGACCCCGCCCTTGCCTCCGACGACTGCAATCACATGGCCGGCCATCAGTTTGCCCTCACCCGGAAATCACGTTTGAGATCCTCGGTTCCCTGCGACGCGCTCTCGATGATCTGCGGCGTGACGAACACGACGAAACGCGAGTTCTTCTTCTTGTATTCCTTGGAGCGGTTCAGCCGGAAGAGCGGATCCGCAGCAAGCGGGGCCTTGTTGAAGTCGGTTCCCACCTCCTGGCCGGAAACACCGGCGAATGCGGCGCTGTCGTTCGACTTGAGATAGAACTTCGTCGTAATCGCATTGGCGGCAACCGTCGGGGCGCGATCTCCTGCCGGAGCGGTTCCGACGACCGTGCTCTGGGTCATGTCGATGTCCATTTCGATGTCGTCGGTCTGGCCGAGAACGCGCGGAAGCACCTGAATCGACAGCCCGACCGGAGTCTTCTGGGCGGCGATCTGGGTGACCCCCTGCTCGTTGGTCCGTTCCACCAAGCTTGCAAACTCCGTCTGTTCGCGCAGCGTGGCGGTCGAACCGCTCTTGGCGATCAGGGTGCCGGTCTTGAGTACTCGGGCATAACCGGCCTGCTGGAGTGTTTGAAGCTTCGGGATCAAGCTCGAGATGACGGCTGAAAACGACGTTCCTGAAGCGCCGGCGGTTCCATCCTCGCGCTGGCCAATGGCGATCTGTGGCTCGCCCGCAGCCGTAAAGCTGGGCTGCCACTTGAACGAGAAGAGCCGGTTGTAGTCCTTCGAGAGCTCGACGAAGTAGACCGTGACCCGGATCAGCTTGTCGAGCGGAGGAGGCGGAGCCTTCTTCACCCGCAGAAAATTCTGGATCATGCTCCTGGGAGGAAGACGCTGGGCGTTTTCGTCATAACGGTCCAGCATTCCACTGGGCAGCACTTCCGGCACATAAAGCGCGGCGATCTTTTCCGCGCGGGCAACGTCCTCCGGCGAGCCCACCTCACCCTCGAGCCAGATCGTATTATTGACCACTCGCGTGGTGACATCGGGCGCAAACGTCCGCAGATCCTCCTGGATTCGCCTTGAAAGAACCTGCATGGCGATCGCCGACAGCGTGATGAGGGGAAGCACAGCGCCTCGATACGAGTCATCGCGCGTCACTGCGAGCACTCGGGCATAATCCGAAGGCGTGAGCACTTCTCCATCGATCACGATCTTCTGCCCGACGATCTTGACGTCCACTCCCTCGATGTCAGCCAGCAGCTGACGAATCTCGCCTGCAAGGCGCGAGAGGTTCGATCCGGTCACCTTGGCCTTGAAGATCAGCCGAAGTTCGCCATCCATGTCTCGGACGAGCACGGTCGTGTCCCCTGCCTTGGTTGGGCGAAAGATCATCTGCTGCTTGTCGCCGACCTTCACGAGATCGAACACCAGCAGCTGAGGGTTGCCGATGTACACTTTGGCCAGTTCGGTCTCGAAATCCAGGTCGACGGCCTTCTGCTCTCCCACGGCCAGCAGGAGCGTCCGCTTGTCAGCCTCGACTTCGGTCTGGTCGCGAGTTGTCTTCGAGCGGCGGGCCTTGTCCTGCTTCGTTGCCGACTCCTCTCCGTTCGGCTCCGCCCGCACATACTCCATCAGTCCGAGGCACAGCGCTCCGGCCACGGCAAGAGCCACAGGCCAGCTCAGGCCCCTGCCCGCCAGGCTATCCGGCTCTCTCGTCAGTCGGCTTCCGATGGTTTCTCGAAGTCCCATGGTCATCTGCCCGCAGGCACCCTCGAATTGTTCTGCATGGCCTGTCTCACCAGATCCGGCGGAAGGAGGTCACGATATGTCATCGGAGCGGTATTCACACGCTCGCTGTCATCATTGTGCCGAAGCGTGAGAAACAGGACCGCCTC
>JBIIXZ010000072.1:0-11966 GCA_044347055.1 Bdellovibrionia bacterium
CGAGAGCCCCGAGGCCGTGCCGGTTACCGTCACGCTGCCGGTGGACGGATTCAGACCCACGGTCAGGATCTCCAGATCCTGCCAATCGCCCTGGCCGACGACCACTACGGGGTGTCCAAAGTGATTGCTTCCACTGTGAATTTCTTCCCAGCGAGAGCGGTATTCCTTCTTCACCTCGGCATCAATTCCGGTGATCGTGATGGATGCCGTGGCTCCATCAATCGCCTTCATCGTCGGCGAGCACGGGCCTCCTCCATTACAGCCTTCCCATGCCAGATCGACATTATAGGCCGCATCAGTGGCACAGGACAGGCCATCAGGACAGTCGGCTCCTTCACCGTTCACGAAGAAGGTTCGTGGACGCATGAAATCGTCACGCAGAAGCTTTCCGGTCGTCGCACTGACCAGCTGGCCAGCGCTCAGAAAGCCCGACGGGCCGAAGATGGGGCGAATGAAATACGCTCCACCAGCAGCACCCGTGATCGACTGGATCGGACGGAACCCCTTGCTTTCGCCCGAAAGGGTGATCGCCGCTCCCAGGGTCACATCCACCCGAACCGCAGCGGCGGGGGTCAGCGTCGAGCCCACCGCATAACACGTGGTGGACGGATCATTGTCAAAGCACCCGTTCGGACAGAAAGTGCTCGCATCTCCGTCGCTGCATGCGACCGGGCGCGGGTCCGTTCCCGATGCGGGTGCCGGGAGATCGTCCCCCGGATTCACCCAGCGAGGGTCCTTCTGGAAAAGGACATGAAACTCCGTCTCGCCCGTCGGGTTATTGTCGACGAAGCTTCGCTCGTTGACGAAGCTCTCGAGCTGGCTCTGGGTCGGCACCGGCCCCGCGTACTGGCGGGTCATGACCCCAGCAGACACGAAGTCCCCCAGGCCGATTTCGGTCGCCAGATCCGTCAGCTCAGAGGCGAGCCCGCCCGCTCCGGTCGTGTTGACGCTGCTCCACAAAATCGAATCGAAGCCATTCTGGCCCAGCAGATCCGAAACGCATGGAGAAGCATTGCATTCCGGAAACAGCGTCCAAGTTCCTGCCTGATTGCGATAGTACATCGCCCGATTGAACTGGCCTTCTTCGAAGCTCTTGCTTTCAAAGAGCAGACGCATGTTCATGCCGGCCTCTTCGTCAGCATCATGACTGAACACGATCTGATCGATGTTCTGAAGCGTGTACTCGCCTCCGGCCAGCATCGAGGCCGCAATCTTGGAGATCGTTCCAGTAATTTGAGGAGACGCGAAGTTCTCGACGAACACGGTACTGTCGTCATTGCCGCCACGGTCGTCATAACCTTCATTACGATTGACCTTGCCAGTCTTGGACTTGACCAGGCAGCCGTTCGCAATCTGGGGGCGTCCTTCTCCTTCTCCAGGAGGCGTGCTCAAGTCTTGAAACTCCGCCCCGGGAAAGTCAGCATCCATGGCTGCGTCACCGCAGGTCGCGCCGGAGTACGAGCCGGAGGTATTCACCGCAACCGTGAAGCCTAGCGAGTACATCAACTTGGCGATGGCCTTGGTGCACTTATCCTGCGTCGCAGTACCCGGTGCAGTCGTGTTCAGGTCGGAATCACAGAAAGGAAGCGCGCTGACCGCCTTGGCTGCACCCGCCGTAGCGTTTCCAACCGACTCCGGAACAGAATAGCCGTCGGTGCCTCCAGCAACTCCGTCATCCCCATTGGTATACGCTTCCTCGAGGTCCGTCGGATCGGACTCTTCGTCAGCTTCCTGGATGACGGCGGCCATATTCTTTGCCGTCGTGTCCGAGGGTTCCTCCATCGCGCCGCTCTCGATCGCCTCTTCAATGACAGCGGAAACCTGGGCAATGATCGTATCGACCGCGTCTAGAACCGCCTGCTTGATGGAGTTCCTCACCGCATCGCTTGCGCCAGGAATAGCATCCACAGCAGCATCCAGCGCCTCGAGCACGGCCTGCACGATCTGCGCGGCGATCAGCGTCGAACGAGCGTTGGTCGACACCGGCTCCTTTTCGTCCGGATCCTGAGTGTCGGCGGAGGTCACCGTGGCGAAGCTCACGGCAGACTCACCGGATCCGCAAGTTGCGACCACACGGTAGGAGTCGCCGGCGGTGATGCTGTCGCTCTCGATGACGTAAGTGCCATCCGATGCGGAGGTGCCGGTGGCGACCACTGCGCCGGTCTGAAGATTGCGAGCCGTGACCGTGCAACCAGAAACCGGAGTGCCTTCAACCGAGCGCGAAACCACCGGCAGCTTGCGGCCGAAAACCGGAACGGTCTTGTCCGAGCTCGACTTCAGGGTGGAGCCCGACTTCATCATCCCCGTGGGGGCGCCCGAGGTGGTCACCTTGCCGACGATGTTCGGCTTGATCGCACTGACCGAGCGGATGGCTTCTTGGACCTTGGAACAACCGGTGAACATCGAGACGGCCAAGGCAGCCGCCACCACGTGCTTCATGGGGCCGCAACCCCGCTGGACGAAATCGATCACAAGAAAACCCTCCATGGCTTTGGATCGTTTGAACTGTACTGACGAGGCTACGGAGCCGGACGAAGTCTGGAAACAGAAAATTTTAAAAATCAGACGCCAAACTGAAAAGAGTTCGTGAAGACGAGGATACGCACACGAGCACCGTCAATGAACGCACCGCATTCACGGTCACTTTCAATCTATTTAGTAGAGGATTCGGGTTCGAATCGAGGTCTTGAGCGATTCGATTGCCGACTTCACCTCGTTCGAGACGGCTCGATCCGTATCGAGCACGAGGTAACCGACCTCCGCGTCCGTCGCGAGCGCCTGCGCCTGAATATTGGCGCCCAGGCCTGCGACGATTCGGTTGATCTCGGAAAGCACGCCCGGAACGTTCTTGTGGATGTTCAAGATACGGTGGGTATCCGCGGTTGGGGCGAGGTTCACTTCCGGCAAGTTGACGGATCGAAGCGTCGAGCCGGTATTGATGTACCGAATGAGCGAGGTCGGCACCTCTTCCCCGATGTTGGCCTGGGCCTCTTCGGTTGCGCCGCCAATGTGCGGCGTGAGAATCACGTTGTCCAAGCCCTGTAGAGGAGTCGTGTAGTCGTTGATGTTCGACTCGGGCTCTTCCGGAAATACATCGATCGCTGCACCGGCAAGATGGCCAGACTTCAGGGCATCTACGAGCGCCGGAATCACCACGACGCCTCCGCGGCTGGCATTGATCAGGTGCGAGCCTTTCTTCATCAACTCGATTTCCTTCGCGCCAATCATCCACTTCGTGGACGGTGTAGCTGGAACATGGAGAGTCAGGAAGTCCGAGTTTTTCAGCACCTCGGCGAGCGTGTTGCAGCCGCGAGTATTGCCATGCGGAAGCTTGGACACGATGTCGTAAAAGATGACCCGCATTCCAAAATGCTCGGCGAGCGTTCCCACCTGCGTGCCGATATTGCCGTAGCCGACGATGCCCAGGGTCTTGCCCCGCACCTCGTGGCAATTTGCTGAAACCTTGCGCCAGATTCCCTGATGCATCTCGGCGCTTCGCTGTCCCAGGCGCCTCGCGAGCATCACGATTTCAGCCAGAACCAGCTCTGCAACGCTGCGGGTGTTTCCGAACGGTGCATTGAAACACGCGATTCCTCGCGACTTGGCACCTTTCAGGTCGATCTGGTTGGTGCCGATGCAGAACGCTCCGATCGTGAGCAGGCGGTTCGCCCTGGCCAGCACGGCCTCGGTGACCTGGGTCTTGCTCCGAATGCCGAGGATGTGGACATCCTTGATCCGCTCTGCAAGCGCCTCTTCACCAAGAGCCGTGGAGAGTGCTTCGACCTGGTAGCCCTCCGTCCGAAACATGTCGTGAGCCAGCTGGTGGATGTTCTCAAGAAGCAGGACCTTGATCTGGTCTTTCGGAAAGGAGGTGATCTGTGATGCCATCCTCGAAGCATACAGCAACTCGAGCCTTTTCACCACGATGGGCAGGATCTGCCGTCCGGCAGCTTTTTCCGCCAGCTGCTGAAAAAGCTGCCGGACTGTCCCAGGATGTCACCCACGAAATCCCAGGCCGGATTGCCGGACATTCCTTTTTCACGAACCCTCCAGACTGCTACCATGAAAGGCTCGAATGCTGTCACTCGACTCACTCAAGAGCCGCGCTCTCACGGCACTGATTTCAGCCCTGCTGCTGGCTGAATCAACGCCCTGTCTCGCCCTCGATCCGGCCCAGTACGAGAGCCAGATCAATGACCTCGCACTCTGGATCATTCGAAGCACGGATCCCTCATCAATCGATCCGGCGAGTCCGCTGGGCGTGATGCCGCTGGCGCTTCCGGAGAGCACCTCGCTGCCGTTGAAGTTCGGATGGAGGACGACCTACCAGTCCTCCAAATTCACTCCGGACTCGGAGATCAAAGGAACCCTGGAATCGATCCTTCCCGAGGGAAGCACGGTGCCCAGCCGCTTCGAGGTCACCCGGTACGGCTATGCCAAGGGAATCTCGCGACGAACGACGATCGGAGCCCATTACATCGACTTTCCTGCATTTTCCGCATGGGGAGCGGGACTTTCGTGGGAACGAACCTTGCTGAGGCGAAAGCCCCTCTTCTCGACGCTCAGGCTCTCGGGAAGCTATGCCAAAAGTTCTCAATGGTGGACCTACCGAGGAGCACTGGCAGAGCTGGTGACCGGAATTCACTACACCGGCTTCGATGTTTTTTTCGGCGTCGGAACACGCGTCGCCCGAATCGACCTCCCCATCGTGGATGACCCCGGACCGACGGCGCACCTGCTCCACCCGCTTCAAACTGCGTCGTGGGAGACACATGTCGGTACTGAGATCTTCCTGCTGCGCGCTCTTGCGGTCGGAGCGGGACTACACTGGCACCCCCAGGGCTACGGATTCAGTGTTAAAATGATGATCAAGAGTCGAGGAAACTCTACAGAGGAAACTCTCCTCGAGTCGAAGGCTACAAGGTCCGAAAGGAATGAGGAGCGTGAGTCGCTGGATCGTAGCTCTCTCGATGGCGTTGATGCCGCTAGCGCTTCAGGCGTGTGGACGGCAGGAAGCGGTTTTAGGCGAAGCCGTTCCGGCCAAGCCTCCCTCTTCCATCTCACTGCAGAAGGCAAACCTGTTTGCAGTCGTTGATCCAGGAGAAACCACCACAGCCCTGCTCACCCTTTCGGTTCGGGGCGGACATGCGCCGAAGATCACGGACACCGAATTGTCGCCACCGTTTTCCTGGCCAGGGGGTGCCTTTCCTGGTCGTGGCGGAAGCTGCGATCCAGAGAAGATCCTGGACGGTTGCACGCTCGCACTGTCCTACGCGCCCACTTCCGCAGGGGTTCACTCGAGCACGCTGCGAATCAACTACGAGCGGAGCGCATCATCACGCTCATCCTGGAGCAGGCCCCTGACGGCGAGCACCCCTGACGGCGAGCACCCCTGCCAGCCTGACGATCACGAACTCTGCCACGATTGACTTTGGAATTTCGTACGTGGGCCAGAGCACGACCGCCCAGAGCCTCAATCTTCAGCATTTGCAAGGCGGCTCCGCGACCAAAGTTTCGTTTTCAAGCTCGCCACAGAAGTTGCAGTTCGCGGGAAATGGAATCTATCCTGGATCCGGCGGCAGCTGTGGCACCTCGGTAGGTTCCGGCGCATGCACCGTTGCGCTTGCAGTCGTGCCCGAGGCAACTGGAAGCTTCTCGCAGCCACTGACGGTCACTTACGAAGACGGCAAGCGCACGCGCACCATCTCGCTCACGGCCACCGGCCAAGTCTATTTTCCTCCAGATCTGGAGCTGCTTCCCGCCACCCAGGATATCGGCGAGGTCTTTGTCCGCGGCACGGCAACCATTCCGCTTACCGTGAGGTACAAGAAAGGCGATGTTCCGGCGATCGGACTCGCATTTTTGGGAATTGCGGATGACATGGGATTTCCAGGTGGAACATATCCCGGGGGCGGCACCTGCGAGACCCAGCTCGACCCCAACACTTCCTCCTGCACCCTGAATCTGTACATCACTCCCACCCGGCAGGGTCGTGAGACTCGCACTCTGAGACTGCTCTATCGCAGCGGCAATGAATGGGTCTCTTCACAGGCGGCATTTACTTATAATGCGATTCCTCCTGCGGAGCTCGGCTCGACTCCGACCACGATTGCGTTCGGAAACGTGGCAACAGGACTGTCGGCGACTCGGACGTTCACGATCACGCACGTCCAGGGCCAGCCGCCGGCCACTCAAATCCGAGCATCGTCTCCGGCCAGCTTCGGTTTCGCGGGAGGAAGCTACCCGGGCACTGGAGGCACCTGCAGCGATCGTCTCGAGGTGGGCGCCTCTTGCACGGTGGTCATGGACTTCACGCCCATGGTCCGTGGAACCTATTCGAGCAATCTCGTGCTGACGTATTTCGACGGTGTAGGCGACAGCGAGCTCCGGGTTCCACTGGAAGGCACGACTCAGGCGGCCCTTCAACTCTCGCTTTCAAGCCAGTCGCCGGCGGGCTCAGTGGTCACTGGAGCAACAGCCACGAGCACCCTGACTGTAACGCACGCAGGCGGCAGCGCTGCGACGGGCCTCCTGCCGAGCGTCAATCATGCTGCTTTCTCGCTGAGTGCAGGTACATGCGGTGGCACTCTCACATCGGGCAGCTGCACCTATACGGTGACCTTTGCGCCGGTGGCGGCCGGAAACATTTCCGGCGAGCTGGGCGTGGCGTTCAATAACGGCTTCACGAACGATTCGACCACGATTTCGATCACGGGAACTGCGATTGCCGCAGCTACGATCTCTTCCAACCCCCAGTCACTCGACTTTGGCGAAATGGTGACCACTGCAAACTGGACCAGGAACATCACGCTGACCAACTCATCAGGGGCAGCAGTTCCAGCGAACGCCATTTCAATTACGGGAGTCACCGCACCCTTCAGCATCGCATCCACGCCACCAGCGCAGCTAAATCCTGGCCAATCGGCGCAATTGACCATCCGCGCCCAGCCCACCGTGCGAGGAACATTTGCCAGCACGGTGACCGTCAGCTACTTCGATGGCGCAAGGACCCAAACTCTTGCAGTTCCACTCTCGTTACGCGCCCTTCAGGCAGCCACTGTATCGATACATGCGACGAGCTCCTACGACTACGGCTACGTTCAAGCCCAATCGCAGTCAGCTCCAAGAACCTTTGAAATCCGACATACGGCGGGCGATGTCGACGCCACCGTCTCCTTCTCACTTGCCTATGGATTTCAATTCGAGGGCGGAAGCTTCCCGGGAACCTCTGGAACTTGTCGTTCCACTCGCGTGATCTCACCCGGACAATCCTGCCTCGTCGCGATCATCTTCTCACCCCCTGGGCCCGGCAACTACGGTGGCTCCTTCGCCAGTTCCATGTCGTATTCCAACGGAGCATCGACGCAGTATCACTTTCCGGCATTTGCCGGAAAATCCAACGGCAGGCCGGCGCTAGGGAACCATGATTTCGGCTCGAAGATCACGGGGACGACAACAACAGTGAGCCTCACCGTCAGTTACCAGGGGCACACTCCCATCACGAATCTCAGTGCTCGGATTACCGGAGGCTCCGGCGCATTTGAATTCACCGGAGGAGGCCCGTACCCCGGCATCGGGGGCAATTGCGGAGCACAGCTTTCGTCCGGATCATGCAGAATTTCCGTCACCTTCCGGCCTCAAACGGCAGGAAGCCACTCTGCGACGATCACTCTTGATTTTGAAAGTGGAGCCGGACCGATGAGCACGACAGCAAGCCTTTCCGGAATGGGCTCCGCAGCCGCATTGCTGCAGGTCAGCGGCAACGGCACTGCAACGGGCGTGCAGCTGATCAATAGTAATTCTGATCTCACTTTCACTCTGAGCAACTCAACAGGAAGCGTTGCTGCAATTTCGATATCAGCATCGCCGTTGACTGCTCCTTTTTCGTTCAAGGGCGGACTCTATCCCGGCTCAGGAGGCAACTGCGGTTCGAGTCTCGCGGCAGGCTCGACCTGCAGAGTCGTGTTGAATTTTCGGCCTACCTCCGCCGGTGTTGCCAGTGGCCAGTTGTTGCTGTCCTACTTCACTGGCGCGACCACGTCACAGGTTTCGCAGAGCCTCTCAGGCATTGGTGGAAATGCCGCCCAGCTCACTCCATCGCCGGCAAGCATCGACTTTGGGCTCGTCATGCCCGGCCAGTCTTCGACCCTCTCGGTTGGCTTCGCAAACAGCGCTTCAGCTGTTCCTGCAACTCTATTCAGATTTGATGCACTTTCCTCGCCCTTCACCCTGGTCACTCACAACTGCCCCTCCTCAGGTTCGGGGCTTGCGGCATCTTCAAGCTGCGAAGCAACGATTCGGTTCTCGCCCGCGGCGTCCGGTCGCTACTCGAGCGAGATACGGCTGACCACCTTCGATGGTGCTGTGGATCGAACGATCCGCATTCCCGTGGCAGGGCGAACGCCGGCAGAGTACCAAATCTCTCCCTCCGACCATCTGGATGTCGATGAGCGCGCTGTAGGAGGAACGCACACCTTTACCTATACGCTGACGCGAATCGGAGGGCCCCGGAACCTTTTCTTTCTCCGGTGGTTCGTTTCCAGGGACCGGTGGAACGTGCACCAACCCTCTGACGACCGACTCCTGCACCATTCGAGTGAGCTTCGGCCTGTCGGGACTGGGACCTTTCTCGGGAACCTGGTCGGTAACCGCCGAGACCGGCGACGGAGATGCAGCCATCAGCCGAACGCTTGAAGGACTATCCAAGACTCCGGCAACCCTCCAGCTTTCCGACAGCTCGCTGGCATTTCCAGCGACACCGGTCGGCGGGCAGTCGCAGCTTGCCATCGTGATCACGAACTCCGGTGAAATGACCTTGTCCGGACTCGCGGGCGCGATCAGCGGGGCACCAGCCTCTGTAATGAAGTTCTCTGGCGGAAGCTTTCCAGGCCTCGGCGGAAGCTGCAAAGCCAGCCTGAAAGGCAAGGACTCCTGCACCGCCGTGCTCGAATTCAATCCTCCGGATCGTGCGACTTACAGCTCAGTCGCCGGCTTCCAGGGTTTTAACGGACTCACGAGCATCGGCCCGTTCACGACCACGCTCTCTCATGCCGCGACTACGGGCGCATCCAAGCCCGCCATCTCCGTGAGCGTCCCACGGCAATGGGGCATTCCTGATATCGACGGCGACGGACTCTGGGACATCCTGTGGCTGGAGACGGAATATTCGGACTCCGTGCTCATCATCGGATCCTCGACGGGCGGAGAGATCGGAAGGCTCTCCCGAGAGGAGGCCGAGGGCCTGATTCCTCACTAAGCGCAGCTACAGGAGCTTTGCCTGTCCCTTGCGTCCACTCTGCGTCGCCGCCTTGATGAAGCCGGCAAACAGGGGGTGCGGCGACATCGGCTTGCTCAGGAACTCGGGGTGAAATTGGCAGCCCAGGAACCAGGGGTGGCCCGGTATCTCGACCATCTCGACGAGGTCCGTTCCCGTTTCGCGGTGCACGTGATGACCGGAAACGAGGAGACCTGCCTCTTCGATCTGGCCGCGGAATCTTGGATTCACCTCGAAGCGGTGGCGATGTCGTTCGGTGATCTGCTCCTTCTTGTAGGCAGTATAAGCCTTGGTCGGACCTGCCGCGGTTTTCGAGAGAACGGAACACGGGTACGCGCCGAGGCGCATCGTGCCTCCGAGGTCCTTCACTCCCTTTTGCGACTCCATCAGCGCGATGACGTTTTCTCGGCCGTCCGGTCGGAACTCTTCCGAGTGGGCTTCCTTCAAACCGGCGACGTGACGGGCAAACTCAATGACGGCAAGCTGCATTCCGAGGCAGATCCCGAAGTACGGAATCTTGTTCACGCGGGCATACTCGACCGCCTGGATCTTGCCTTCGATGCCGCGCTCTCCGAAGCCTCCCGGAACGAGGATGCCGTCGACAGTATCGAGCAAGTCGCGACCGATGCCCTTTTCGAGCTCCTCCGAGTCGATGTAGAGCATGTTCACGCGGCAGTCGTTGGCAACACCGCCGTGAACCAGCGCTTCGGCCAGCGATTTGTAGCTGTCGCGCCAGTCGGTGTACTTGCCGACGATGCCGATGGTGACCTGATGCCGGGGCTTGCGGATCTTCTCGACCATCGCCGCCCATTTCGTGAGATCAGGCTTGCTCGTCCAGATGCCGAGCTTTTCGACGACCTTTTCGTCAAGCCCTTCCTCGGCAAAATAGAGCGGCACTTCGTAGATGCTCGACACATCAATGGCACTGAAGACCTGCTCGGCCGGAACGTTGCAGAACAAGCCGATCTTCTCGCGCACATCGCGCGGAATCACTCGATCGGTGCGGCAGAGAAGGATGTCGGGCTGGATGCCGATTTCGCGCAGCTCCTTGACGCTGTGCTGGGTGGGCTTGGTCTTGAGCTCGCCGGCTGCAGCAATGTAGGGCACGAGAGTCAGGTGCACGAACAGCACGTTCTCCGAACCTCGCTCGACCCGGAGCTGGCGAATGGCCTCGAGGAAGGGAAGGCTCTCAATGTCGCCCACCGTTCCACCCACTTCGACGATCGCAAGGTCTGCGTCGACAGCGGCTTCGTCGATGTGGCGCTTGATCTCATCGGTGATGTGCGGAATGACCTGCACGGTCTTGCCGAGATAGCCCCCCGCGCGCTCGCGCCGGATGACCGAATCGTAGATTCGTCCCGTGGTGAAGCTGTTCTTGCGAGAGAAGACGGCATTCTGCACGAATCGTGAGTAGTGCCCCAGGTCGAGATCGGTCTCGGCTCCGTCATCGAGGACGAAAACCTCCCCATGCTGGAACGGACTCATCGTGCCCGGATCGACGTTCAGGTACGGATCCATCTTGACCATGGTTACCTTGATGCCCCGGCTTTCCATGAGCATTCCGAGCGAGGCCGAAGCGATGCCCTTGCCGATGCTGGAAAGAACGCCGCCCGTCACGAAAATGAATTTTTTCTGCTTGGCCATAAACCGTCTTCCTTATCGGTGTGATGCCAGTATCTGGCGAACTTTCTCGAGCTCTTCCGGGGTGTCCACGCCAATCGACATGAAGTCCACCTCTGCAATTCCAATAGCAATGCCCGCCTGAAGCGCCCGAAGCTGCTCGAGACTCTCCGCCCGCTCCATCAGGGTCGGTGGAAGCGAACTGAAACGCAGGAGTGTATCGCGACCGTAGACATACAGACCCACATGCCTGCGACAGACAAACGGCTCGCCGGCATCCGGGGCGGGCTTTCGGCTGTAAGGAATGGGATGCCGAGAAAAGTAGATGGCGCGTCCGAGATCGTCCGAAATGACCTTCACCACGGCTGGATTGGAGAGATCTGCCACGTCCTTCATGGGCGTCATGACCGTGGACATTTCAAACTGGCCGGACCGGACGAGCTCCACTCCCGCCTCGATCGCGCGGGTGTCCATGAGCGGCTCGTCTCCCTGGACATTCACGAAAATGTCGATTTCGGGATGCATTCGTGCCACTGCCGCAACCCGATCGGTGCCACTCTGCAGATCGGGAGACGTCATCCAGACTTTTCCACCAAATCGCTCCACCGCCTCGGCAATCCGTGGATCGTCCGTGGCCACCCCCGTGATCGCGACACCCCGGGCGCGCGCCGCGCGCTCATAAACGTGCTGGATCATGGGCTTTCCGTGGATATCGGCAAGGGGCTTTCCAGGAAGGCGCTGCGCTGCAAAGCGCGCAGGAATCACCGTCGCAACTGTGGGAACCTTCATGGAAGTCCAGCGTAGAAAATGCACTGATCGCGGTCAAGGAGCGGGCAGGAATTTATTACCCGAGCAAATCCATCTCGGGCTTCCAGGTTCCCATCCAGCGCTTGAGTCGAACGCGGGGACGCACTCCGGGCGCCCCGCTCTCCACCATCGCATAGGTCAACTTCGTCTGTGTTCCAAACTCTCCCAGCTCCAGATTCGTGACCTCATTCCAGGAACCCTCGTTGAAGTACTCCCTGCCGCCATCGAATCTCCGATGCCGGAGCACATGAGTATGGCCAAAGAT
>JBIIXZ010000073.1:0-11930 GCA_044347055.1 Bdellovibrionia bacterium
CTATGGCCGATCCAGCGGCGTGGAAATCCTCCTCCGTCCGAAGTCGTTCCGGAGGTGGCCATCCAGAGCAGGTGGTGGTCCGCGCCGGGAATCGCCAGCATCAGCTCGCGAAGCGAATTGGCGGAATGATGCGGGGCTGCCGCGATGAACGGACCCTCACGCCGGAACTCGAGCCATGCTCGAAATTCCGAAGCCGCAAACCTCGACTCGATGCTCATTGCCAGGGCCTCCAGGTCAGGGATGCAAATTCGGTTTCCGTCCAGCCGATCCCCTGGCCCTCTCGAAGGCGAAGCGTCGGAAACCTGCAGCCGGACGGAGTGATCGCGGCGCCGAGCGACTCGGATTCTCCTTCAATTCGAGATTCGAAAAGCAGTCCGGAGTCTCGAAGCTGATCCGGCGAACCGTGAGCTGCATGCCATGCCGCCCAGGCAGCTCCCACGGCGTGGCCGAGGTATTGCGTGAAGCTCAACGGCTGCGAGCGCCCCCCTCCTCGGTGTGCTCGCGCGATCCAGTCGAGACCCTGCAGTGCGGGCTTGATCACCCAGCCATCGGCAAGCGCCAGCAGCTCTTCGTCATCGACATCGACCCGATCGGCGTAAAGGGCAATGCCCGGAACACGTTCACGAAAGGCCAGCCAGTCTTCCGGCTTTTCTGCAGGAAACGGATCTTCGAGAAACTCGAGCGTGTTGTGGAGCTCCGGCCATCGCTCGAAACACGACGCGAGAGCGTCCAGCTCCGCAGAGCCATTGAAATCCAGCCGCAGTCGAAGACCAGACTGACGAAGTGCGGACAGGGCTTCGGCGATCTTCTCTTGCCCCGAATCCACGGAAATCGTCGCAGGCCACTTGAGCTTGATCGAGCGGAACCCGCGCGATCGCACGTGCTCGAGGTCCAGGTGGGGCAGGTCGGCTACGGAGCCCGCGAGGTAGTGACTGGCTGGAGGTTCGCCGAGGCCGGTCCACAGCGATTCATTCCGCTGCCGGGCGGTGGCATCCAGCCGGGCCATTTCGAGGACGCGTCGTCCAAGTGTCGTCGGGATGCCACGAAGGATGGCTTCCATTTCTTCGTGAATCGTCAGGTCACCGAGCTCCGGCCACGACATGAGGTCCGCATAGCCGCGAATCGGTGGCAGCGACGCATCCCGCGCAGGCCATTCCACGCGGACGAGAAAACCCTCGCGCGGTCGGCCGGCCGAGAGGGTTCCCGGCAGATGGACTCGGTAGGAATGGGTGGAGAGCTGAAAGTGGTCCATCACCAGAGCAATCCTGCGGCAAGGAGCACGCCGGCCAGTGCATGGATGGCGCCCGCCAGCGCCAGCAGCCCGTTGTAGGCGGGAGAAGGATCCCAGCTCCAGATTCGGCCCACGAGCCGGAAGCCCAGTGGAAGCACCAGCAGCGGAAGCATTCCCGCGGCGATGTAGCCGTAGGCAGGCCAGAAGGCGATTCCGAGGGCAAACGGCAGCAGCACGAGGATCGAAATCTCCAGGCGAGAAAAACGCGCGCCAAAACGTGCGGCGAGCGTCATTTTCTTGTTTCGCAGATCCTCCGCCGAGTCTCGAAAGTTGTTGATGGCGATCAGGGCGGTGGCCCAGAGCCCGATCTGAGATCCGGCAAGCAGCACCGCGCCGAAGGGCTCGGTGGACATCGTGTGCAGGAAGAAGGTGCCACCCACGGCGATGAGCCCAAAGAACACATAAACAAACACATCGCCGAGGCCGAGGTAGGCGAGTGGGAAGGGCCCGCCGGTGTAGCCGTAGGCCAGGAAAAGAGAAACCAGCCCGAGGACGAGGATCGGAGTGCCGCCGCGCAGGACCAAAGGAACTCCGAGCAGAAAGGCGATGGCGACGCAGATCCATGCCGCAACGAAAACGGCGCCGGGTGAGGCCATTCCTGAAGCGGTGACCCGAGTCGGGCCGAGGCGTCCTTCGGTATCCGCGCCCTTCCTGAAATCGATGGCATCGTTGAACAGGTTGGTGGCGATCTGGATCATCAGGCTGCTTCCAAGCGCGCATCCCAGCACGAGGCCGCTCCACTCGGCGGCAAGCGTCGAGGCCGCGGCAGTTCCCACGAGCACCGGAACCCATGCTGCGCCGAGCGTTTTCGGGCGCGCCGCAAGGAGCCAGGTCTTCCAGGAAGGCAGGGTCGTCATGGTGAGTCCTGTTCTAGCAGAAAATCGATGGCATTTCCGATCACTGCAGCAGCTTCGGCTTCGGACAGTTCCCAAGGCCAGCGATGCCCGGCATGCGGCACGATCATGCAGTGACTTGCAGGAGATTCTGCCAGTCGGCGCGCAATCTCGGTAAATTTGGAGTCACGCTCACCGGTGATCCAGACCCGGCGAATTTTGGAGTTCAGCAGCTGCGGTGCCAGATCCTCCTGTCGCCCCAAAGAAAACTGGCGCAGCTGCCTCGCGCACCGCGCGCGCAGCTCTGGTGAGTCCTGGATTCTTCGGGCGCCCAGGCGCTCGGGAAAGGCCGCGCCTCCGAACACCGCCTGCGCGTTCCATGAGGCAAGCACCGAATTCCAGTCCTCGGTTTCGAATCGCTGCGCCCACGCCTCATCGGCCTGGATTCGCGCCGCACGATCTTCGAGGGAGGGCAGTCCTGGATTTGCGCTGATGGCAATCAAGCCGCAGAACCGTTCGGGCGCGGAGAGCGCGAGATGCGCGGCCGCGCGGCCACCAAGCGAGTAGCCGAGAAGGATTTCCGTTGCCTGATCGTCGGAATCAGCTCGCGGTGAGGGATGATCCTCGAGCCAGCGCGCGGTCCACTCGGGCCATCCCTCGCCTGGACGCGGATCCGCAACCGCGGGCCTCCAGTCGATCGGAATGCCTCGCCTCACCGGAAGCAGTTCTCGGAGGAACTCGAGATCTTGCGGCTGCCCGAGGAATCCCGGAAGGCAGTGCAGGACCAGGCGTGAGCGAGTCACGTCAGGTTCCCTCCCAGTCCTTCCAGAAATTTGCGGTCGAATCCGAATCAGGAATGATCTCGATCACCCGGGGCAGCGTTCCTGCCTCGCGCGAAGCCTTGATGAATTCCGCGACGGAATGCCCCGGAGTTCGAAGATCGATGCGAGCATAAGAAAGGCCCCACTGGGCCGCCCAGTTTTCGAAGCCGACGGAGTGCTCGTTGATGTAGGCGGGCTTTCCGAAGATCCTTTCGAAGATTCTTCCTCCGCCATTGTTCACGATCGCCAGGTGCCAGTCCGCAACGGCTGAACCGGAGCGCTCGAATTCTCGAAGAATCCACGGGGCGGTCGAATCGTAGAGCGCAGTCAGGTCACCGAGAATGGCCCAGCTTTCGGGTGGGGCGGCGGACGCCGACATCATTCCAAGAAAAGTGGAGAGCTGGCCGTCGATTCCGTTCAGCCCCCGATTTGCGGCAATGGTCCGCGCCGCGAAGCGGGGTTCACGATGAGCGGCGAGATCCCACTCGCGGATCGGCAGGGAGTTGCCGAGGTACACGAGCGCATTGTCCGGAATCTGACCTGAAAGCGCGCGGAATATCGCCGGTTCACTGCCAGGATGCCGGCCAAGGAGCCCCAGCAGCTCGAGCCGCCGCGCGTGATTGGCCGTACGCCATGCGCGATGCGAGTCCGTTCCGGCAAACCGCGGAGCCGGAACCGTCAAGCGGTAGAGGTCGCCCACCAGCATCTGCAGGGTCTTCGCGCGAGGAAGTCCGGAGAAAGGAAGCGAGCTGACGCTCAAAACCGGAATTTTCGATGCTTCGGGGTGCACTTCCAAGTCACGCCAGAAGCGCAGGGTCGGTACTCCGCCGATCCGGATGACGGCGTCGATCGAGTAGCCGTTGGCAGCCGCCTCGTCCCAGAGGCCGCGATGGGCTTCGATGCGCAGCTCATCGAGCGAGGGATCCGTCGAAAGCTGCGAGAGCGCTTCCGTGATCACGGGATATCCCCAGTTGCGAAGCACCGTGCTCACGATTCGGCTCTCATCGCGCGAGAGCTCGCCGATGATGACGAGGGGATGCCTTGATTCCGACATGTCGAACGGCGGAGGAGGAAGTTCCGCGGAACGCTGCGATTCCGTCTGCGGCTCCTCGAAGCACACATTCCAGTGGACCGGGCCTTTTCCGGCAGGAAGTCGTGGGCCGGTAGTCGAGGCAAAGGATTGCGAGCTCTCGCCGTCGATATCGAGTCCTTCCGAACAATAGACGCCGAAGATGCCCGCTTGTTCGCAGGCCTGCGGAGCACCGGTTCCGCGAAACCGTCGCGGACGATCGGCCGTGAGGAAGTAGACGCGCGTTCCGGTATAGAACGCCTCCATGGCTGCAGGCAGCAGCTCTCCCGCTGCGCTGCCGGAGGTCGTCAGCACGGCCACGGGCCTGCCGCTCGCTCGCGCACGTCCGAGGGCCGCAAATCCCGCAGCTCGTTCTTCAAAATGATTCAGGACTTCGAAGTTCAGCCCGAGTGAAGGATCTTGAGCGGATTCGAGGAGCGCCTCGATCCACGGGCTGTTTCTCGCACCCGGGCACGCGATCACCGTGCGCACGCCGTTGCCGGCGAGATCCTGCAACGTGAGCAGGGCCAGTTCACGATTGGACTTCCGGGGTGAAGGCATCACAGGGTCTCCAAGCCGAGGATCTTGAGCACGGCATTCCACTTTCGCTCGATCTCGGACCATTCTCTTTCAGGAGTACTGCCCCTGACAACCCCGGCTCCGGCCCCGATCCGGCAAAATCCTTTTTCGCGACTCCACTCGATGTTGCGGATTGCCACGGCGCACGTGTCGCGGCCATCGAGACGGACGCCCAACGGGGCGCCGAAACGCGACCGGGGGAGAAGCTTCTCCTCGTCGGCAAGCCAACGAGCACCCGCCTCTCGGGGATGCGCTCCGAGAGCAGGAGTGGGATGGAGTCGATTCACCAGCTCCTGCCACTCGGTTTCCATCGAGTCTGCACCCAGCGTGAGCGCGATCGGCGTGAACAGATGAACGAGACTTCCGGCCCGGCGTACGCCGGTTTCTCCGACTTGAATCGAGCCCAGCCCTTCGAGGCGCTGGCTGATGCCTTCAATGACGAGCGAGTGTTCGTGGCGCTCCTTCGGATCCTCGAGGAGCTGCATCTCCGCCTCCGCCTCGCGCCCTTTTTCCAGAAGGCGAGTTCCCGCAAGGGCCATGGTCCGAACGACCGCGCCCTCACGTTCGAAGAGCAGCTCGGGAGTGACGCCCAGAATTCCTTCCTGGTCATTCCAGCAGCCATAGAGAAAACCGCCGTGTTCGCCTTGAAACCGAAGCGCATGAAGGAGAGCCCACGCCAGATCTTCTGCCGAGGGAACCCCCGAAGAGGCCTCCAGAAAGGCAATAGGAACGCCCTTGGTGAGCGAGCCGCCGTCGATTTCTTGAAGGACCTTGCGGCTGGCCTCGATGAATCGGCTCCGAGCGGGTTCACGACCTTTCCAGGACCAAGCAGGGGGGCGGGGCGAGCTTTCGGTCAGGATCGCCTCAAGCTTGGAGCGGGAAACGGACTCCAGCTGGAGGGCGGGAAGCCACGGGACGCCATTTTCCTGCGAAAAAAAGGGCCCGCTGAACCACGTGGGAGCGGGGGAGGGGGTTTTTCGTCCGGGAGCGGGAAGGACCGCCAGAGTGACCTCTGAAGCGCGCGGGGCTGCCCAAATTCCCACAGCCCGATCCGGCGCGGGGGGCAACGGAAAGCGCATGAGCCCCTTGGCCAAAAATTCGCGATTTGCGCCCAATTTCGGGGGTCCTTTCAGTTCAAGGATCTTTAAACTGGAGGAATTCGGTAGTAAACAAAAAGCATCAAGAATATGAGGTTTCCCGCTTGAACGCCTATCGCTCGTCCATCGTCAGGATTCCTGTTCCGGGGGCTGCTTCACCGCTGGAGGTGGGGGGCGGCTCGTTCGTGCTGATTGCCGGCCCATGCTCCGTCGATCGCCCCGAAACCTTTTACGAATGCGCCGAAAGCTTGAAACTGCAGGGTGCGCACGCACTCCGCGGTGCCATTTTCAAGATGCGCACGAAGCCCGATTCGTTCCAAGGGTTGGGACGCGAAGGGTTGGAGCTCCTCGCCGAAGCCCGCCGCCGCACCGCGCTTCCGGTCGTGACGGAAGTCGTGGATCCGAGGCATCTCGAAGCGCTGGATCCTGTGGTGGACGTGTACCAGGTGGGCGCGCGCAACATGTACAATTACGAGCTGCTCAAGGAGCTGGGCCTCGCGAAAAAGCCGGTGCTTTTGAAGCGCGGTTTTACAGCCTATCTCGACGAGTGGGCTCATGCCGCCGAGTACCTGCTTCGTGCCGGAAATTCGCAGGTCATTCTGTGCGAACGCGGAATTCGTGGTTTTGATCCGCACACTCGTAATGTCCTGGATCTTGCTTCAGTGCCCGTGATTCGTGCTCGCACCGGACTTCCGGTCCTGGTTGATCCGAGCCATGGCACCGGACGCAAGGACCTCGTCGAGCCGATGTCGATTGCCGCGCTTGCTGCTGGTGCAGACGGCTTGCTGATCGAAGTTCATCCGCGTCCCGAAGAGGCGCTCTCGGACGCCGACCAGGCGCTGACTCCTTCCGAATTCGCGGCTCTTCATCGCAAGATCGGGCGCGTCCGCACGGCGCTTCGATCCGAGGAGGATTTTGCATGATTTCCGCGCAAAAGCCCGAAACCATCCGCGGCATGTTCGATCGCATTTCGGGACGCTACGACCTCGCAAACACCGTGCTCTCTCTCGGCACGCACTGGATCTGGAAGCGGAAGCTCGTTGGCCTCGCTTCACGCGGACTGGCCGGAGCAGTCGATTTGGCGAGCACCCCAGCTGCAGCTTCGAAAGCCGAGCGCAGTGCTCCTGCAGCGGACGGAGCAACCAGCGGCAAATCCATCCGCATCCTCGATTGCGCGACGGGCACCGGCGACATTGCCGAGCTCTGGTCCAAGCGCCTCGCAAAATTGAACTTGGCCCGGCAGTCGGAAATCCACGCCACCGATTTTTCCGAAGGCATGCTCGAACAGGCGCGCAAGCGCCTCGAAACCGAGCGCGGGCGTTTTCCGACCTTCGTGCGTTTCGAGTGGGCCGACGTGCAGCAGCTTTCTTATGCTGACGCGACGTTTGATCGCGCGACGATTTCTTTCGGCATCCGCAATGTCGCCGATCCCGCCAAGGGTTTGTCCGAGCTCGGACGTGTCGTGAAGCCGGGTGGAGAAGTCTGGGTGCTCGAATTCGGACAGCCTTCGGTTCCGGGATTCGCCCAGCTTTATGGCTTCTACTCGGGCCGCGTGCTTCCTGCTGTCGGTGGGTGGCTCAGCGGCGAGCGCGAAGCGTACGCATATCTGAACCAATCCTCCGAGCGCTTTCCGTGCGGCGAAGAGTTCCTGAAGCTCGCGCGTGCGACGGGCCGGTTCTCGGGATGCAAAGCCACCCCGCTGACGGGCGGAGTGGCGTATCTCTATCAGCTCCAGCGCGTTTGAACCGCCGAGCCGCCAAAAGGGTCCGGATACCGAGCTTTTGATTACTTCGAGAAACAGCGAAAGCTGTGGAGCGTTTCTGCGACGCCAAACTCGTTGTAGCGAGTTTCGGTGACGGAAACTTCACGGATGGATCCGTCGCGATGCGTGCGAACCTTCGCTTTCACTCCCCAGCCTTTCAGGTTGAAATGTCCCGAGTAGATGCGCTGATCGAGCTGGAGCGAATTCTCGCTCACTGAAAGAGCCTTCTCCTGGATGTAGGGATCTGCCAGCTTTGCGCCGAGAGTGCGTCCTCCGGTGCGGACCAGGACTCCGTAGGTCGAGCCAGACTCATTCTTGTCGATTTCAAGGTTTTCGCATCCGGCGTCGCCTTCCAGATGGTGGAAGCCAACCAGCGGCTCGAGAAACTGCACGGCGGCTTCGTATTTCGGGCTTTCGGCAAGAGCCGGAGCTGCGATCGCGGACAGCAGGGAGGTCAGCATCAGGGTGCGCGAGGTCATGAGAAAACTCCTTCAGGGTGGAGGGGGAGTACCTTTGATAATGCAATGCGTCAAGGCCTGGGGCGGGGGTCGCAAGCCCGCGGTAAGTACCTGAATTCATTACTGCTTGAATCCGGTCCCGAAAACGCTAGTCTTGAACCCATGCTGAAACTGATTCGAATCCTGGGATTTGTGGCTGCGCTGGCCTTCGTTGCTCCGGTCGCGGTGCCGGTGACGGCGCAGGCCTGCGGTGGTGAAAGCTGCGCCATGTGCGAAGGCAAGGCTTCGGCTGATCACGCCGAGAAATCGAAGGTTGCTTCGAAGACCACGAAGTCCGGCCGCAAGCTCAAGTGCTCGAAGTGCGCCGACCACTCCGAGGCGAAGGCCGGAACGGCAGATGCCTCCGCTCCTGCAGCTGCAGAAGCAAAGGCACCGGCGACCTGATCCGTTTTTCGAAACGGCTTCCCCGAGGGTCCGCGGTTCAGCGGCTCATCGCAATCGCGGCAGCAAGAAGCCGGGGTTGGCTCCAGTGCGAGGAGTGCCAGTTGTACTGTCCCGGGGCGATTCTGGACAGGAGCGAGTCGACTTGTGCCGCATCAAACGAGGGATAGCCCTTGTCGGAGTAGCCTGCGGCGAGTTCCTTCAAAAGCGAGCCACGATCTGCCCGGTACGCATGGACCGATGGGCGGGGGGATTCGGTCTTTTGAAGTACCTTCAGGACGCGGATGATCTCTTCACGATAGGCGGTCGCAACCTTCGAATCCAGAAGCGCCTGGAAAGGCAGCATCACGCCGCACTCTCGGGTCACGCTTCCATCGACCACTTCAGAGAGCTGCTTTTCGGCAACGGCCTTTTCAAAGTCCGCCACGCTCTCGATTTGCGTGAACAGGCCTGCGGATTCCGTATGGGCTGAACGACTGACCACCCGGTTTTCCGTGATCTCCGGCAGCAGAGTCAGCTGTGCATTATCGAAGCGCAGCTGGTTTTGCGGCAGGGCGCCTTCGGCCTGGATGTCCGAACGCAGCGTCTTGTCGCCGATGTGCTGTGTCCGGCATTGATGCACTCGCGAGCAGCTTTCGTATTCGCTTCCGATTGGACAGCTTTCAAATGGATCAGGCCGTCCGAACGGGTCGCGAGGGCGATCGTCTCGGCCCGGGCGTGCGCAAACCTTCTCACACCGGTACTCATACCCGCACGACTCGTAAGAGGCACTCAGGCTGACGGTTTCTCCCGAGAGCACTTCGGTGGCCACTTCGGATTGAAGCGTCCAGGTCTTGTAGTTCGCAAACTTTTCGCGAGCCTTCTTACGTTCGGCGCGGGGTAACGCCTTGTAGTCGGAGAGCCAAATCCGGAGCTGCGCCGTGGTGCAGGCGGTGAGTGCGGGGTCGGATGAGGCCGCAGTGCCCTCGAGCCGGATCGTGGTTTTGAACTCCTTCTGAAATGCCCGGACGAATTGGGTCAGGGTCTGGGGTTCACAGGCGCTCAACAAGAGCGTGGCAAAAAGCAGCGGGGCCTTCTTCAAGAATGACGAACTCATGCTCTCTCTCCTCAACGTGGTGTGTTGGAGAGGCCGCATCGCACACGATGTGCCATGCAGCATGAACACAAGATCCTGAAGGGTTGCGGCCAGTTATGCGACAGGAAGCTTTTATTGGACTGAGGCCATCCTGCCACCGGTGTCAGTCTGCCCCAAGATTTTGACGCGCATCTGAACCAAAAGGTGGGCCCGACCTTTTTAGAACACCCGCGCGCGGATGCCTTCCTTCTGCATGAAGTCGCGGATGGTCGAGGAGTCGAGGGGCTCGAGCCTCCAAAGGAGGTCGTGCAGGAGCTTGAGCGTGCGCTTGCCTTCGGGCGAGCTGAAGTTGTCGGTGATCACGCGCGTGTCCTTCGTGATCTGGATCAGGTTGTTCACCAGCGACTGCAGGTCGGTGTTGAAGAGCTTGCTCTTCTCGACATGGGTGAGGGTCTGGTTCACGTTCGCGCTGAGCTTATAGAGCAGCTCGATCGAGCGGGTGATGTCGCCCTTGTTCTTCTCGATCAGGTCCTTGAGCTTGCCGGCGAGATCGAAGCTCTGCGAGATGAGCTGGTCGATTCGGGGAGGATCCACTCCCGCGAACAGCGCGCCGTTCTTCACGGGCTCCGCGTTCATGCTTCCGGGAGTGATCTCGATGTAGCGCTCGCCGATGATGCCGGCGATGTTCACGTAAAACTGGCTGTCCTGGCGGATGCCCTTCGCGGCGTCATTTCGGACTGAAACCTTGAGCTTCAAGGGAACGACCGAATTCGTTGCCGAAGTTTCCTCGGCGCTTCCGGGCTCCTTCACGGCGATGACGCTCTTCGGATCGATGGGTGCGAAGAACTCGATCGCTTCGACCTTGCCGACCTTGATTCCGGAAACACGAACTGGAGATCCGACTTCGATTCCACCCGCAAAGTTGTAGGTGATGTAAAAGTTCGTCGAGCTCTGGAACGGATTTTTCACTCCGAGCAGCCAGGCAAAAGCAACGACGAGTGCCGCCGTGCCTGCAACAAGAAGCCCCACTTTGGCTTCGTGAGAAAGGAGTCCCTGGCCATGGCCGTCGTGCGTCTTCTTGGTCATATCTTCACAAGGGTAAACGATTCAGCCGACGAGCGTAAACAAGTACGTCAGCACAAAGTCGAGCACGATGACGGCAATAGTTGCCGAGACAACCGATTCAGTGGTGGCGCTGCCCACGCCCTGCGCTCCACCCTGGCAGCGAAATCCGTACGTGCAGGCAATGAGCGGAGTGACCGCGCCATACGCCACCGCCTTGACGAGCGCGCAGGCCAGATCCTTCAGCCCTACGAAGTGCCGCAGGTTGTTCACATACTCGAGCGTGGAGAAGTTGAACTTCAGCACCGCCATGAGGATGGCGCAAAACAAAGTCACCGAGAGGGCAATCAGGGTCAGGCTCACCGTGGCGATGATTCCCGCAACCCAGCGCGGAAACACGAGGTATCCCACCGGATCAATTCCGAGGAGCTTCAGTGCGTCGACCTGCTCGGTGATCTTCATCCCGCCGATCTCGGCGGTCATCGAGGCGCCCACCTTGGCGACGATGAGCAGGGCCGGGACTGCAATGCCGAGCTCTCGCATGATGAACTGCCCCGTGAACCCCGGAATCATCGTGGTCGTGTGGAGCGCATGATCCATGTGGAAGGCGATCTCCTGCGTGACGACCAGCCCCGCAAAGGCCGTCGAGATGCCGATGATCGGAATGCTGCCGATGCCGTGGTGGACGAGATGGTGCAGGATCTCCTCGCGGCGCCACTTGCCATGGAACGCCCAGCCGACGGTCCGCGTGGCCACACTCCAGAACTCACGCGCGAAGGACATCGTCGCCATCTCAGTGTCCTCCCCCAAAAAGATGCCCGAGCAGCTCGAGCAGCTGGCTCGTCACGAAGTTCGCCAGCACGATGTAGAGATTCGTGAAGATCGCCGCACGGGTCACGGCGTTGCCCACGCCCTTGGCTCCTCCAGAGGCGGTGAACCCCTGATGGCAGGCCACTCCGGCGACAATCGTGCCGTACACCGCGGATTTGAACATTCCTGCGGCAAACACGTCCATGCCGGCGAAGCGAGGAATGCTCGTGATGTACTGAAGCGGGTTCACTCCGGCAACGAACGTTGCCACGAGGACCGACCCACCCAGGCTGACGAGCAGGCCCACCACGAGCAGGAGCACCGAGGCGTTCACGATCGCGATGAAGCGGGGGACGACGAGGTACTCGAGAGGATCCGTTCCGAGGCATTCAATGGCGTCGACCTGTTCGGTCACACGCATCGTGCCGAGCTCGGCGGCGGTGAAGGCCCCGATCTTTCCTGCCAGCAGAAAGGAGATGATGAGCGGACCTACTTCGCGCACGCAGGCCGAAGTGGTGATTCCCCCGAGCATGCTGAGGGCCTCATAGTCGGCAAGCACCATCTGAAACTGCAGGGTCAGGATCGCGCCGACGAAAAGTCCTGCAAACACCACGGTGGAAAAAGACCGCGAG
>JBIIXZ010000299.1:0-2632 GCA_044347055.1 Bdellovibrionia bacterium
CGTGATTTGGCGAGGCAGATGGCCGGGTATCTCCAACAGGCAAACCCCGGCCCTGTCGGTTCGCTCCGACGGCGGCTGAGGGCCCTCGCCCACAACCACCCCATCTGACGCTTATCAGCTCCGTTTTAAGACCAGCTCATCACGATGCGCCTCAGGCATGACCATTGCTCTAGCGGCCCGAACAAAAATGCTCGTTCACGGGCGAAGGATCGGAGTCAAATATGCGGAGAGTTTCATTGGTTGGCGTCGGAATTTACGGTGTCCTGGGCGTATTGAACGGTGCGCAGGCCACGGAGATTTCCATCCACGCCGAGCGTGCCTTTGAGCGGGCGATGAGTCGGACGGCGGCACAGTCTTTGGAAACGGATCAGTCGACCGAACCGGACGAAGGCCGAAAGAACGAGCCCACATCACTGAGTGCGACAGCAGTTTCTGACGCTTCGGCAGCCCCCAGATCGTAGGGTCTCGGCTTTGATGAGGGGACGGGGTGAGCGTGCCGGCATCCCACCCCTCAAAAACCAAAGACTTCGCACGCGCCCTTAGTTACTCTTCTAGTGCTCATGCTCGTCTACGGTATCGACTTCGGCACTTCCAATTCCATTCTCGGCGCAGCCGATGAGAAGGGACTTCGCGGGTTCGTACCCCTCGATCCGGGCGCAGCCGATCCGTCGATTCTGAGGTCGCTTCTCTACTTTCCGAACTCCAAGCAAGTGTACTTCGGCACCGAAGCCATCTCGGAGTTCACGAACCATGACCTGACCGGCCGATTCATTCGCTCGATCAAGAAACAGCTTCCGAGCCGAAGCTTTATCGGCACCTACATCGACAATCGCCCGATGAATCTCGAAGTCCTGATCGGCATTTTTCTGGGCGAGCTTCGAAAGCGCGCCAACGAGCACTATGGCGAGGACGTCACCTCGGTCGTTCTGGGGCGCCCCGCCCGCTTCGCTGAAGACGATGCCGACGATGTTTATGCGCAGTCGCGGCTGGAGCTTGCGGCACGAAACGCAGGCTTCAAGCACATCGAGTTTCTTGCTGAGCCCGTGGCGGCGTCGATGGGATACGAGTCCGAGGCGCCCAGAACGAGCGTGCAAAAGAAAAGTCCGGTCATTCTGACCGTCGACTACGGCGGCGGAACGTCGGACTTCACCGTGTATCAGCTTCGCGGCAAGACGTTTCAGCCCTCCGATGTGCTGTCCATGGGGGGCGTGTCGATTGCGGGTGATGCGCTGGATTCCGCACTCATGCGCAAGCGGATCTCGCTCCATTTCGGAACTGGCGTTCAGTACCAGGTGCCGTTTGGTGACAACACCCTGACCATGCCGAAGAACCTGATGGAGCGAATCTGCCATCCCGGCGAAATCTCGCTGCTGCGCAAGCAGGATACGATGGGGTTTTTGCGCAACGTCCAGCAGTGGTCGCTCGGCGCTGTCGACCGCGCGAAGATGGATCGCCTCTTTACCCTGCTCGAAGATCAGCTCGGGTTTCCGGTCTTTGAGAAGATCGAAAAGGCCAAGCGCGATCTGTCTGTGGCCGATCGCACGCGGTTTCAGTTCTCGTACCCTGGAGTCGAAATCACCGAGGATATTACGCGACACGAGTTCGAGGCGTATGCCGGAGACGCCCTTCAGAAGCTGGACCACGAGCTTGAGGAAACTCTGAAGCGATCCGGTCTGGAAGCCGCACGCATTGACCAGGTGCTCTGCACGGGTGGGACGGCCAAGGTGCCGTGGATTCGGAATTCTTTGATTCGAAGATTTGGAGCAGAGAAGCTCATGGACCTCGATCCGTTTCGAGGCGTGGCCCTGGGCCTCAGCCAACGTGCGCATCAGGTGGCAGCCGGGGCCTAAGCCCCACCGGAAGCCGCACCGACGCTTAGAAGCACGTCAGGAGTACGCACTTATTCCACCCGCATTTCGTGAAGGATGAAGCTCGCGGTTCCGTTTTTGACCCGTACTCCGTGGCCATAGTAGTTGCCACCACCGAAGGTAAAGCCGATCTGGTCGGTTTCACTCAGTGCCCGGCGAAAGCCCCGGAGAGCCGCGGCGGAGCTGTTTCCGACCTTGCCGTAGACATTGCTCCAGTACTCGGGTTCGAGAGGCACGCGCATCTCGTGCATTCCTTTTTCGAGTTTGACGGCAATCAGGCGCGACCACCACCGGTCGTTCTCATCCAGCGTCAGGTAATTTTTCCGCTGAATCATGAATCGCGCATGCGCAGGATACGGAGAGGTGTTGTGCGACTCGGTGTAGTGATCGAACTCCACGGGACCTTCCGTGACGATCTCGATGCGAGCAGACAGCGCAGAGGCCTCCAAACGACCGCTGACCGTAGCATGAGTCAGGTAGGAAAGAATGCCTTCTCCGATTTTCGGAAACGCGAACATCCACCCGCCTTGAGGATGGTTAGTCGGGCGCGAGGGCATTCCGCGACCGAAGAGAAATTTCCAGTCTTTCGCATCCAGCGAGATGCGAGTGATCGGGCCTCGAACCGTAATCGAAGTCCGGGCGCGCTTTCCTGCCGCATCACTGACCTGAACGATGACCGAGCCGTAGACGTCCTGCTTGGCGCAGAACCGAAGGTTCGGACGCATCCTGCCGAGCGAAGGCGGAGAGAGGGTTACTTGGTAAGG
>JBIIXZ010000255.1:0-3516 GCA_044347055.1 Bdellovibrionia bacterium
CTTCTTGTCAGCGCAGGCCAAGAGTCCGTCTTTGACGTCCATCATCGGAAAACCATCTCCCGACCAGCTGTCCCTTCCGGTTTTGTACTCCTCTGCCGAGATCTTTCCGACATCCGCGGCAATACCGCTGGTCCGAGCCTCCTTCAGGCAGGCCTTGAAATCCTTGTTGTTGAAATACCGTTGATCCCTGAATGCCTTTATTCGAGCGAACTCTTTTCCAATTGCGCCCTCCAGAACATCCTCATGTTCCGGCATTCTTGCCAACTTGGGCCTAAACATCCGCCAGAGTTTCAGCTGACCCCTGATCAATCCTTTCGCGTCAGCCGACATCTCCTTTTTCGTCATGCAGCTACTCAGCTTGCGGCTCAGGCAGTTCCAATGGGCCGGGCTCCCCAGGCGAGATGCGTTCTTGTTGCCCTGAGAAGGACCGACAGACTTACTCGCGATAGGCCTACCCAAGAAGCTACCGGATACGCCACCTTCGACCGAGCAGCTCTTACTCTTGTTGGCTTCCGACGCACAGGTAAGGTACTTCTGCCGGTCGGATTCCGTGAAGGTCGCTCCAGCCCTCGGACTTGAACTCGGCGTTGGACTGGGCGTCCCCGCGAAGGCAGAGTGACATGCCAAGAGACCCAAAGCGAGGACACGAAATAACCCCTGACGAAATTGGAAACCCATAAAAACCCCCAATCACTTCTTGGATGATCTCCGTCGAATCTGAATCCCGCAATTGTGTCGACGAGGACACTGTGTCGAGGGTGAAAAACACGAAGAGTTCTGCGGGGTAGAAGCCCGTCTAAAGATTCTCAACAGCCCTTGATAGGTCCGGATCCAGCAAGCAATCTCGGCGAAGCCAGTACCGCAGCAGCCGAGGTCCAAACTTCTTTTCATCGGCGTTTGAATCCGGGTCGAGGAGAAACTTGCAGTCTTTTTTGGAAATCGATCGTGCTTCGATCTTTTCTCCGACCTGCATCCGGGCTTCCACCCGCTCGAGGATGCACACCCTGCGATTTTCACGGGCATCCGGCAGGTACGTCAGCACGCTGCTCATCGAGAGACGTCGCGCCTTGCCTGGCTCCACCTGCGAGGCATCGAAAATTCGCGTCAGGCGCACCTGCCAGCGCTTAGCGTCACCCGGAACGGGACCCATTCTCACGAGAATTTCGTGAACCGGATTGCCATCTCCCGTTCGGCCATCTTCGAGAACGGGAGGATTTCTGGCCTCACCCCGGCGGTCGAGATCGAGACGCGTCCCGCGCAAGGGCAGTTCCTGGCCGATGGCCGGAAGGCCCAGCTCTTTCAAGATGAAGGAAGCCGCTTGGGGGCACGGCAGATCTCCTCCTGCCAGCGCCGCTGGGTGGAGAACAAAAAGCATCAAGAGAGGCAGCGCGACACAGGCTCTCGTCTTTAAAGCACTCTGCCACCGAAATAAATTCCGGCAAAAGTCGTATCGGCGTTGATTCTTCCGCCCGGATAGGTGCTGACGAATGGCTGCAGCCAGTACCCGCTCTTGAAGCTGTAGACCGGACCGAATGCCAGATTGGGCTCCATCACTTTGCTCCAGCTCCAGATGCTGTCTCCTGCGGCACGCAAGTACGCCGTCTCGACAAAGGCCATCCACGAAAGCCGGTCGTGGACGATGAAAGAGAGGCTTGGCATCAGGTAAATCGAATTCGTCGTCGCGGAGTTCAACACCTGCCATGATGGCACCATGATGCCACGAAAGCTCCAATTGCGCTTCTGTCCAAGATTCAGGGTCAGAATCGTGACTGAACGGGCGGTCAGCACTTCTCCTCGCTGAACGGAAGCAGAGAGCACCGCAGGCTCGATTTCATAGCGAGCCCACCAGCTGAAGTCGGCGCGATCGATGTGGGTTCCGGCAATTCCGAAGGCGGGATTCGACGGAGTCAGCAGGGTGTTTTGAGAGTTCGGGTTGAAGGGGCTCCAGGTCAGCGCTTCGATTGCCGTATAGCGGAAACCGCCAAAGGCCGGAGCATTGAGGTTCAGCTGGGTACCGACCGTCACCGGACTGCCCAAGTCTCCCGTGGGAGTTGCTCCGCGTCCGGAGCCGAATTGTCCGAACGACGGACCATAGCTCCAGCCAAAAAGATTCAGGCGGAGGTCCTGGTACCACTGTTTTCTCGACTCAGCCGTCGACTTTCCAGCGGTGGCTGCCGAGGCCACTCCGGAAACCAAAATCAGAAGAACGCTCATCCGAGCAAACAAACACGGGGTTTTCACTCAGCCGCGACTGCCCTAGCCGACTGGCGCTGTCAACCATTCAAAACAGCTTGCTCGATTTCTTCTAACTTCATGATTCACCACGGCAATCCAGGCTGCTCCAAGTCCCGGTTTTCGAAGATTGAAGCGGCGCACAAAACGGGCTAAAAGCCGTAGCGCTATGCGTCACTCCTTCTTCCTGCTTCCTTCCCTGCTCGCACTCCAGCTCGCCGCCTGCACACCAGGTATCCAGCGGAGCACCCCTCGGCAGTCGCTGAGCCCCCAGGAGCAAAAGACGCTGTCCTCGCTTCAGCCTGGAGAGAACGTTGCCGTGGCGCTGGTCAGCTCGTCGGGCGAAATCCGCTCTTCGCTCATTCGAGCGCGAGATTTCGATGAGCTCGGCCAAGAATGGCTGACTGCCGACCCGGGAGCCACGTTGGCGCTCGATCTGCCGGTCATGGCACGTTTCGAAGACGACGCGGTCGATGAGGCGCTTCTCTACTCCGGCAAGGAGGAGTTCGGGCTCGACGAATGGGTTCGACTTCATCCGCAGGCCGATGGACGCGGAGTGACGATCGGAGTGGCCGATGATGGCGTGGCCTTGGCACGTCCCGGCCTCACGCAGACATCCACGGGTGGCGCAAAAATCGTCCGAAGCATCAGCCCTTCCAGCATCTGGAATATCGCGATTCAAGCAACACGGCCGGACTGCGTTCCTGAAGCGGAGGCCGCCCGGAAACTGACCGAATGGAATTGGCAGGACTCCGGTCTCGATTCGATCTCGCAGGCTTCCGTGCAGATGCCCTTCGACATCACGTCCTGCGGATCACCCCAGAGCGGCGCTCCGCTCTCTCGGAGTTGCGCGGATTGGTCGAAACTCCTCGCGAAAGAGCAAAAGAACGCCGACGGGCGATTCGTCATCCACGCAGCCCTCCTGGAGTTCTCGTCGGATTCAGGCAGCTCTCGCACGGTGGTCGTCGTCGACCTGAACGCCGACTCGAAAATCTCGCGGTCGGAAGTGTTCGAGCCACTGTCGGTCAATCCGAGAAGCTACCACCTGTTTCCTACCGGCGAAGCTCTGGGGTTCGACGTGCATGAGTTCAGCAAAACAGGACCCCTGCCGAAATCCTGTTCGCAGCCTGAAGCTGGCGGACGCTTCCTGAACATCATCACTCCGGAGCTTGCAGGAAACTCTCACGGAGAAGGCGTCGCCTCGGTGGCCGCAGGCTACCGCATCGCGGGCCGAAATTTCGACGGAGTCGCCCCGGGCGCGTCGGTTGTCGATGTTCGGTTCAG
>JBIIXZ010000256.1:0-3506 GCA_044347055.1 Bdellovibrionia bacterium
AAACGAGCAGGACCTGCAGGATATTCCGAAGGAAATCCTGGGAGAGCTTCGGATCGAGCTGATCGACACGATCGATCAGGTCATCGGAAAGGCGCTGCTGCCCGTGATGCCCAGGATGGAAGACGCCGAACAGCCCAGCGTTGCCTGACGGCTGCCAACCTCGCACCCGCGTTGCACCAGCATTTCCTCATGCAGCAACTGACCTGGCTCTTGTCGGCAGAAGACGAGATCAAACAGTCCGACCGACTTTGTCCCGATTGCCCGAGGGCATCCGCCCTGCGGCTCTCGCGGCTGCTCCTGCAGCGGCTCGGCCCACCGCTCGCCATCGAGCTGCTGGAACTGCTTCCCGAATCCGAGCGCCGTCTGGTGGCTGCCGGATCCGCCGATCCCAGCATCGGTCTCCCCGACTTCATGTCCCATGCGGGATTCGTCCTCGGACTCCACGAGCCCGAGCTGCCACTCGTCGAACATGAGGAGCGCCTGAGGCGAATCGTGCTCGCGTTCTTCCATGGAGTGGTGAGCGCACTCCCGGAGTCACTGGGGTATCGCGTGAAGGCGGCACTGCCGGCGGAAATTCGATACGCGACCGCAGCGTGATCAGCGCGGCCTGACGACTCCGATCTTCGGACAGAGGTCATTGATCGCGCACCTTTCGCACATCGGCTTCCGCGCCTGGCAGATCGCACGACCATGATCAATGAGGAGGTGGTTGGAGATCGTCCAGTCCTTCTCGTCAATGATGCCCATCATTTCGAATTCGACCTTCACCGGATCTTCATGCTTCGTGAACCCGAGCCTGCGAGTGAGCCTTCCCACGTGCGTATCGACCACGATCGCCGGAAGCCCGAAGATCGTGCCCCGAATGACGTTGGCCGTCTTTCGACCGACTCCGCGAAGCGCCGTCAGTTGATCGAGGTCGCTCGGTACTTCGCCTCCATGCTTTTCGACCAGAAGCTGCGACGTCGTCTTCAGCGCGATCGCCTTGTTCTTGTAGAAGCCCGTCGACTGGATGAGCTTCTCGAGTTCAGGAAGCGTGGCCTTGGCCATGGCGTGCGCATCAGGAAGCTTCCTGAAAAGCTCCGGAGTGACCATATTGACGCGCTCATCCGTGCACTGCGCTGAAAGAATGGTGGCGATCAGGAGCTCGAAGGCGTTTCGATGGTTGAGTGCGCAGTGGGCATCCGGGTACTCGCGCTTGAGCCGAGAGATGATCTCGCGCATGCGCCGCCGATCCGCTTCGAGCTTCTCGGCCTTCGACAGTTTTCGCGGCTTCATCAGTTCGCCGAACGAAACCCGGGATGGCTTCACGCTCACTTTCTTTGGAGCCATGATTCCACCTGGCTGGTCGTCCAGCTATTCACGACGAGTGATCCGGGAAGAAGCGCCTTCTGGGCCATCCACGCGCCGTAAATCGTATCATCGAAGCCGGCCACCTCATGGGCGTCCGGATTCACGGAGACCTTGGTTCCAGCGTCGCGAAGCTGCGGGCCATATCTCCAGTCGATGTCGAGTCGCTGCGGATGCGCGTTGATCTCGATGGCAACATCGTATTTCGCCGCCTCGCGGATCACACGCTCCATGTCGAGCTCGTAGCCCTTTCGTCCGAGCAGCAGCCTTCCGGTCAGATGCCCGACAAAGCGCGTGCGCGGATTCCGAATGGCCTGGATCATGCGTTCAGTCATCGTGTCGCGGTCCATCTGGAAGCGCGAGTGGATCGAGGCGATCACGAAATCGAACTTTTTCAGCACGCTCTCCGGGTAATCGAGTGAACCATCGGCCAGAATGTCGCTTTCGATTCCCCAGAAGATCCGAATGTCGGGGTATTTTTCCTGGACCTTTCGGAGCTCCTTCTCCTGCTCCTTCAGCGCATCTTCCTTGAGGCCCTGGGCGTAGAACGCCGACTGGCTGTGGTCTGAAACGCCGAGGTACTGGTAGCCCTTGGCTCTTGCAGCAAGGACCATCTCTTCGAGAGTGTTCGCCCCGTCCGAACGGGTCGTGTGCAGGTGAAACACTCCCTGGACCTGCGAGGGCTGCAGAATCGTTGCGAGCTTTCCTTCACGGGCGAGCTTCACCTCTTCGCCCGTTTCACGCATCACGGGTTCGATGAAGGGAACCTTCATGGACCGGTAAAATTCCTCTTCGGATTCCGCCGCGCGAAAATCGGGGGTTCCGAGCGCTCGCCAGTGCTCAGTCGACGCCGTGGTGCGAGCAAACTCAAATCCCCAATTTTCTGGAGATGAAAAATCCAGCGTCACGGAGATGGCTGGAGCCGCGCCCGTCCATTCGTTTTTGGCGTGGACCAGCGCCTCGGAAGCGCGCTTCAGCAACGCTGCCGACGGCTTGTGGTCCTTCGCGATCTCAGCGGCTGGAGCCTCAATGAGCAGGTCAATGGACTCCAGTACCTCACGACGACGTCGCACCGCTCCGGTGAGCTCCACTCGGGTCTTCAGCTTTTTCGCCATCACGCCGGCGAGTGCTTCGGCATACGCCAGTACCTGATCGAGACGCGCCTGTCCGGCCGTGGATTGCTGGAAGCGAATGCTTTCGAGGATCTTGTCCTGGAGCTTCGGGCCAAAGCCCTTGATCTTGAGCAGGCGGTTTTCCTTGCACGCATACTCGAGCTCTCGCACCGAAGTGATCTCGAGCTCCTCGATGAGCAGGAGCGCCTTCTTCGGACCGAGTCCCGGTATCTGGGTCAGTTCCAAAAGACCGGCAGGAAGCGACGCCTCGATCTCGAGCCTGATCTTCGATTCGCCGGTGAGCAGGAATTCCGTCAGGACTTCGGCAATTCCTTTTCCAATTCCGTCGAGTTCCGTGAGCGTGCCGGCACGAGCGCGCTCAGCGAGGTCCTCGCGCCCGGCGAGCAGCTCCGCGGCCTTTTCAAAAGCGCGAATCTTGAACACGTTCTCGCCTTTGAGCGACATCAAACGGGCAACTTCTTCCAGGAGGGCTACGACCTCTGCTGCAGAGGGGGTCTTCGACGAGGACATGGCCCCAGCTTACCATGGTCGGGCCCACCTTTTGGTTCAGAGTCGCGTCATTTCCTCCAGCGAGAGCGTCGGATAGACTGGAGTCCATGACTCTCCTTTCTTGGCTGGCGACGACCGCCCTGATTTTCACCCCCTCCGCTGTCCTGGCCTGCGAAGGCGAAGCACCGGTCGCACGGCTCGAAGCGAACTCCCGGATCGTAGCGCGAGCCCAGAGCGGCTTGCGCATCGAGGGAAGAACGCAGACCCCGCGCGTGGTTTCCAGCAAGCGCCTTTCTGGGCCGGACGGAGTTTCGCTCCAGATCACGGACCGGGTCACGCAGATCCGCGACGTGCGCCCGGTCTGGAAGCGCGCAATGGGGGGCGCTGGCGATTATCGCGACGTTTTGATTCCTCGCCAGATCGAGCTCAAGCCGGAGCGAACGCCTGAGGAAGACCTGCTTTACGAAGCCGTCATTGAGGAATCGGGAAGGATCTTCCGAGTCCAGCTCTTATTTCGTGGCGGAATGCAACGAGGCG
>JBIIXZ010000074.1:0-11819 GCA_044347055.1 Bdellovibrionia bacterium
CCTTTGTTGAACTAGCGGCAGAGAATCGGGGTCATGAAACGACCCCTCTGGATGATTTTTGCTGCTGCAGCCTGCTCATTCTTCGCCACCAGCGGTCATTCACAGCCGCCGGGGTACCAGGCTCGCACGGATCGCAGATACCCCCAGGTGGTCGATTTCCTGAAAAGGCTCGAATCGAAATACCCCGGGCGCGTGTCGCGGTTCGTGCTCGGAAAGTCGGACTCCGGGGCGGACATCGAGGGTCTTCGAATTGGGAGCGGGCCGGGGCGGGGAATGATCGTCGCCACTCACCATGGCAACGAATATGGCTCTTCAGAGGTGGCGCTCGCTGCAGCAGCTGATCTCTCGGATCGGCCGATCTCAACGATGACCGTGTACGTCGTTCCGGTGCTCAATATCGGCGGCTACAACTCTCGATCACGCGAGGAGAAGGCCGCCGGAAGGTCTCATGACCCGAATCGCGATTATCCCGGTCCATGCGGCAGCGACAGCGAGTTTGCGCTTCGGTCCACCCGGGCTTTGGCGGAGTTCGTGGCGCGTGAGTCGATCGTGAGCGTGGCGACTCTTCACACCTACTATCCAGCGATCGTCTATCCCTGGGGTTTCAGTACTCGGGATCTCGAAACCGCACACCAGGGAGAGTTCGTGAAGCTGGTCGAAGCGGCGGCAATCGAGAGCAGGTACGAGACCGGGAACTCCAGCACGGTCATCTACCCCGCGAACGGAACTTTCGAGGATTTCGCCTTCTGGAGGCACGGAATCTGGTCGCTGCTTTTCGAGCTCGGATTCTCGCATTCTCCCCGAGTCGCCGAGATCGAGGAGATGGTCCGCGTGAATCTTCCCGGGCTGCGCTCGCTGCTCGAGTCTGCGCCCAAGAGGCGGGCTTCTCGACATGCGTTTACCGGCAAGTGCGACGACTCGCTCCGGGTGCTCGATCGTCGCGACGAATGATCGACTGATGGGCCGATCACCCCCGGTCGTGGGCGAGGGTGCCTCGCGGCGACCTGAGGTACACGAACGGAGTGGCTTCGAGGAAGTGCCCCACGCGCGACGTGTACACGTCGGCATAGCGCTCGAGCTGAAAGGCGAGGTGGCTCTTGTCGTTTCCGGCACGCATCAAGGGTCCCCAGATGGGGTGTCCCAGCTCAGTCGATTGGCGTGCCAATGGAGCAATCTTTCGGTCAATCTCTTCCAGCTGGAGCTTGAGCTTCTGCATTTCGACCTGGTTGGAGGAGGCGTCGCCGACCTGGGGACCATAGCCTTTTTGGAGACGCTGCAGGTTCAGCCGGATTGCGGAATACCGGGCTTCAAGCCCTTCCTTTTCCTTCATCAGCTCGGCAAGGAGTTGCTGGCTGGAGTGGAACGCCTCGGCTGCGGCAATCTCCTCCTCAAGTTCGTTGACGATCAGCGCCGTGCGCCAGCGCAGGATGCTCTTCGTGACCTGGACATCACCAAAGACGTGGTCGCCCACGTAGAGGAGCTCGTCGCCTGACAGACCCAGGTGTCGCTCGACCGCCCGCGCGCTGCCGCCGAAGTACACCGCGCCTTCCTTGAGGTCTCCGACGAAGGGCCGAAGCAGGCCCTCACCGTTGACGACTTCGAAGAACGAATTGTTCGTCGTGAAGAAGTCGGGCTTTCGAGCACTCACGATGACGACATCGAAGAGCGATCGCCAGGTCATTCCATCGGGAAGGAATCGATCGAACGCAAAGCTCATCATGTGCTGCGTGTAGCTCCATTCTGAATTCGTGATCAGGAGGAGCTTCTTTCCGGAGTGACGTTGATCGAGGAGCGCCAGCGGGACGTCCGGATCCAGCTGAACGAATTTCTCCGGGGCAGCCATGATCTCGGCCTTCAGGCGTCCTTCCGCGTGGACTGCATCGAGCGTCCGGCGAACCCGATGATAGAGGTCGACATAGCCCAGGTGTTCCGGGATCCTGCCATCATCAAGCAGGTCGACGAGCTGTGCGTAGAAGCACCCTTCGGACAGCGAGAAAAACGTGTTCAGGAAAATCCATCGGGTTTCGTTCAGGTCGACGATCGTGCGCTGATAGGCTTCGCGAAGCCCGTCGTACTCCATCAGCTTGGTGCCGTGGACGGCACGCTTCACGAATCCAAATCGATTGGTCTTCAGTATGTTGCCCTTGTGGGCGTCGATGACCAGTCCTCGTCGCACGAGGTTCGGATCAAACTGAAGGTGCTCCACGGGCCAGCCCTCCTGGACGAAGCGGTCCTTGAGGTACTTGTAGGCGCGCTCCTCCCACTGGTGCACGTCGTAGTGGATCAGCGTGTAATCCATGTCGTAGCCGACGGCCTGGATGGAGCGGAGATTCAGGGTACGGTTGCAGTAGAGGTGCATCACTGCCCATTCTACCGATAATCCGGGGCGTGGACGAGGACCGTTTTGTCAGGACTGCGTCAGTCCTGGAGCTTGAAGACGAAGGACACCTGGAGCCTGCGATCAGGAAGGGTGCCCGGTGGCACCTGAAGTCGCGTGGATTTCAGGAAGTCCAGGGCGGCGTTGTCCAGGCGCACAAAACCGCTGGACCGGGCGATGGCGATTCCTTCAGCCTTGCCGCCTTCCTCGAGCATGAACTCCAGCGTCACGGTGCCCTCTTCGCCCGATCGGCGTGAGAGCGGGGGATACTCCGGCGCTCCGTGTGCTGCCACGAGCGTTCCTGCGGGCATGAGTTGGTCTCCCTGCGTTCCGGAGGCATCTGCGGGTGGCGAGGCCAAAACGCCGTCAGGCTGCGACGTGGCAATCGCAGTGCGTGCTCGTTTCCTGGGTTTCTTAGGGGCCGCATCGGTGCCGCTCGGGCCGCTCCATCGCATCTCCACCACTGCTGAAGGATGGGCGGACCCGAGACGAAACCGCTGTTCGATCCAGTTCCCGCCCAGCCCGATGCCCAGCACCAGTCCTGCTGCAAGGAGCAGGTGCGTGATGGTCGATCGGATCAGGGCGGGGACGAATCGTTTCATTTGAGCTCAGATTTCCTTTTGCAGTCCGATGTACAGCGAACGTCTCGCCGTACCGAAGCCGGCGACTTCCTCGTACTCGCGGTCGAAGATGTTGTCGAGCCTTCCGAAGGCCTTGTAGCCTCCGCCCATCTGGTACGACGCATCTGCATGGAACAAGGCGTATCCGGGCATCCGGATCGTGCTGTAGGTGACTGGATCAAAGTCATTTCTCTCGCCGATGTACCTGCCATTCAATCCCAGATCGATGTTGCCCGCCATTCTGCCGCGAATCGAGGCATTGAGGCTTTGACGTGGACGCCTCACGAGATCCTGATTCTTGTCGTTGTTTCTGGCCAGAAGGAAGGTGTGGTTGATCGAGAGAGTGGTTCCCTGCGGCGATGAGTAGCTCATACTGGTTTCCAGCCCCTTGCTGGTGGCGGAGCCGATGTTCTTGTATTTGAAGAAGTCGTTCAGGTCTCCCTGAATCAGGTTGGAGAACTGCGACTGAAACCAGGTCGTCTGCACCACGAGATCCTTTCCGAGATCCTGTTGCAGCGTGATGTCGTAGGACAGGCTGGTTTCCGGCGCCAGCGCTCGGTTGCCGTAAAGCGGCGCATAGAGCTGGTCCAGGCTCGGAATCTTGAACCCTCTCCCGATGCTGCCCTTGAGCGTCGTTCCTGTTGACTCAAAACGATGGCCCGGACCGAGGCGATAAGTCAGCTGGTCACTGAATCCATGGAAACGGTCGCCGCGAACTGCCACGCTGGCAAAGCTGCCGCCCGACTTCCAGCGGTTCTCGGCAAAGATCCCGGACACCGACTGGCTGACAGAAGGCATCTGGCTCAGGTAGCCCGCATAAAGATCATAGATCGAGGCACGGTCCATCTGGCTGTCGATCCCGAGGACAAGGCTGTTCGACTCGTTGAGCTCCAAGCGGTTCAGCTGTTCCACTCGAAGGCGGGCTCCGTGGTAGCGCCCGGTTGCGGCGTCGGTATGGACAGGATCGGGAGCGTTGTCGGTTTTCCGGAACGTCTTGAAGTAGGAGATCGCGACGCTGGGCTCCCAGCTCCTGCCTCCTCGGTAGCTCAGCTCGGCACGCGCAGTACCCTGGCTTTCCAACTGGAGATGGTTCGGATCATCTCCGCTGGCTCCACCCGAGAACGGTAGTTCGGTCCGGGCACGATAGGCTCGAGCCGTGGTCTGAAGGTGCCAGTCATCCTCCAGCTTGGTGTCGGTCGAGAGGCTTCCTGAGTAGGCTTGATTTCCACTGTTGATGGAGTTTCCGTAAAGGCGCGAAGCGGCCGGAAAACCGTCCGTTTCGTCGTAGGCAAGATTGATGTTTGCGGTGGTGGATCCTGTTTCCGCGGATCCGATGACTGATCCACGACGCGTGTCGAAGGCACCATACTCACCGAAAACGAGAGCCGAGTTGCCCCGCTGCCGCCGCGTGATGATGTTGATCACTCCTCCGATCGCATTGGCGCCGTGCACCCCGCTCTGCGAGCCGCTGAGGACTTCGATGCGATCCACCTGTCGAGCGGTGAGCCTTCCGAAATCATAGCCTCTACCGGGCGAAGATGGATCGTTCATGACGACGCCGTCCACCATGATCAGCGTCTGCTGATACCCCGATCCCCGGATGTACACTTCAGTGAGCCGACCAGGACCGCCGGAGTTCATGACGCTGATTCCCGGTGCGGAACGCAGGATCTCAAAGAGCGGCCTTCCTGACTGGCGATCTGATTCCGTAGGCTCGATGACCGAGATGCTCTGCGCCACTTCGGCCTGCGGCGTGGGAACACGGCTCGCGGTGACCACCACGGGCTCGAGTTTCTCCGTCTCTTCGCCGCTGGCGCCTGGGATGAAGATCAACATCGAGAAGACACTTAGGGAGCAAAGCTGGGGCAGGAGACGACTCACGCCAATTCCTTTCGTCAGTGCCAGTCACGACGAAAGGAGGTCGAGCCAATGCCAGAGGCGAGGCTCGGTTCCCGGATCCAGAATCCCTTTTCCACGAGGATTCGACCCCTGACGTCAATCAGGCAGAGTAGAACCCGGAGCGCGATCGGACTTTCACCGTTGCGGGCCAGCGCCGGAATTTCACCGGTCTTCAGCGATCCAGGAACATTGCAACCAGCGTAGGGTTGCCACCTGACCAAGTCAATCAGCCAAGAAGCGCTTCGATCTGTTTCTCGAGTTTCTCGGGGGCAGTCTGCGGAGCGAATCGTTCGACGACATTTCCCTGACGGTCGACCAGGAACTTCGTGAAGTTCCATTTGATGGACTCCGTTCCGAAGAGGCCTTTTTCTTCGCTCTTGAGCTGCTGGAAGAGCGGGTGCGTTCCGGGGCCATTGACGTCGATCTTCGAGAACATCGGAAAGGTGACGTCGTACTTCAGCTTGCAGAACTGCCGGATTTCCTTCTCGTCTCCAGGCTCCTGGGCGCCGAACTGATTGCACGGAAAGCCGAGCACGACGAGGCCGCGGTCCTTGTATTTTCGGTGGAGCTTTTCAAGTCCATCGTACTGCGGGGTGAATCCGCAGGCGCTGGCCACATTGACGATCAGAAGCACCTTTCCTTCGTGCTGCTTCAGAGACGTCAGATTTCCGTCGATATCCTTCACTTCGAAATCATAGATCCGCATGTCCACAGCCTAGTGGATCCTTGCGAGGATTGACAAGGGTGCGCGCACACCGAACACTGATCTTTGGAGGAACGTTCGTGTCGAAATGGGCCACTCATTGCACCCGGATTCGGTCCGTGATCGCGACGATCACGCTCTCGAGTCTTCTGGCGTGCGGAGGAGGGACGGGCAACGTTTCGGTACGGTTCAAGCGAGTGACCTCCGAGGTTCCGACGGTCGAGGATCCGCCTCCCGATCCGAGTGTTACTCCTACTGAGACGACGACTCCGGAACCGAGCACGACTCCCACCGAAACGACGACTCCGGAACCGAGCACGACTCCCACCGAGACGACGACTCCGGAACCGAGCACGACTCCCACCGAGACGACGACTCCGGAACCGAGCACGACTCCCACCGAGACGACGACGCCCGAGCCGTCGGGTACTCCAACGTTTCTTCCTACGCCCACTTCGAGTCCGCTCGAGCTGAGCTCGACCTTTTACTTCGAGTCTCTCCAGATTCCGGTACGCGCAATTGAGCTCGTTGGCTCAGCGGTTTCCTCGGAAGTGTACTATTGCGATGCCGACACGAATGACTCCTGCATGGTGGAGTGGAACTCCGAGCTGGGCGCCGATACGCTCCTCGGCCGTGAGATTGCCGTTGATCCTGGAACCTACCAGGAAATCGTGGTTCACACCTGCTTTGACGAGGGTTCGTATGAGTTGTCGGTGAGAGGTTCGGCAGACATCGGCGAGTCCACTTACGTGACGCAGGCCGAAGGAGTTCCGGCGATCGATTCGATTGCGCAGGACTCGAGGATCGAAGTTGCCTCCTGCCAGTACAGCGTGCCGCTGCCCACGCCGATCACCGTGGAAAAGGGGTCGTCCACGAGCCTGAGCGTCTTTTACGATCTTCGAAACATGGCCTGGATCGGACTACTTTCCTCCGCGATGTCTTCGCAGACTCCCGCACCCTGGAGCGCCTCCGGGTGCACGGGCAAGCTCAATGGCAACTATGACCCGGCTGCGGGTGCATACGTCTGCGCATCCTTTCCGCTGATGTATCCGAAAGTAGGAGAGGCACCGGTTCTGGAGCGCTACCGAATCAACAATCGCGCGATCCTGGGAATCTACTTCGAATCCTCGGATTACTACGTCGGAACCAAGACTCCCATCGGGGGTTATCTGCGGCGATATTACGGACCTGAAACCGTTGCGGGCGTGGACTTCGGATTCGATGTTCCGTTGAAGACGATTTCCAAGAACGTGGATGGCACTTACTCGATCGAGAGCTATGGAGCCACCGCGACGAGCACCCCGTACTTCGAGTCACAGGATTTTCCGGGAGATCTCACCCCCACGGACAAGCCCGGAGGCAACGGTACTTTCACCGGGGTGCTCTCCGGCGCTACCAGCAATCCGTTCCTGGCCGAGCGTCTCGAGTAGAGATCGGCTTCCTTACATGTTCCTTCGGTACTGGCCGCCGACCTCGAAGAGGGCCTGGGTGATCTGGCCGAGCGAGCAGACCTTCGTTGCCGCCATGAGCTGGTCGAAGATGTTCCGGCCCTGTGACGCCGCGGAGCGGAGCTCGACCAGGGCCTTCGTGCATTCCTCGTCACGAACGAGGTGCAGGGCCTTCAGCATCGAGATCTGGTATTCCTTTTCGTCGGTCGTCGCGCGGATGACTTCGCCCGGAATGACGGTGGGTGAACCTTCCGAGGATAGGAAGGTGTTCACACCAATGATCGGATACTCGCCCGTGTGCTTGAGTGTTTCGTAGTAGAGCGACTCTTCCTGGATCTTGCCCCGCTGGTACATCGTCTCCATCGCGCCGAGCACGCCGCCGCGTTCGGTGATGCGGTCGAATTCGGCCATCACGGCCTGTTCGACGAGATCCGTCAGCTCCTCGATGATGAACGCCCCCTGGTTCGGGTTCTGGTTCTTTGCGAGGCCGAGCTCGTGGTTGATGATCAGCTGGATCGCCATCGCGCGCCGAACAGAGGCTTCCGTCGGAGTGGTGATGGCTTCGTCGTACGCGTTCGTGTGCAGAGAGTTGCAGTTGTCGTAGATCGCGTAGAGCGCCTGGAGCGTCGTGCGGATGTCGTTGAAGTCGATTTCCTGCGCATGGAGCGAACGGCCCGAGGTCTGGATGTGGTACTTCAGCATCTGCGATCGAGAGTCGGCGCCGTACTTGTGCTTGAGCGCCTTGGCCCAGAGTCGACGGGCCACGCGGCCGATGACCGAGTACTCCGGATCGACGCCGTTCGAGAAAAAGAACGACAGGTTCGGGGCGAACTGGTTGATGTCCATGCCGCGCGAGACGTAGTACTCGACGAACGTAAAGCCGTTGGCGAGCGTGAATGCGAGCTGGGTGATCGGGTTCGCTCCCGCTTCGGCGATGTGATAGCCCGAGATGGAGACCGAGTAGAAGTTCTTGACCTGGTTGCGGATGAAGTAGTCCTGGATGTCGCCCATCATGCGCAGGGCGAATTCCGTGGAGAAGATGCAGGTGTTCTGTGCCTGGTCTTCCTTCAGGATGTCCGCCTGGACCGTGCCGCGGACCTGGCTCAGGGTGCTTGCCTTGATCTTCTCGTAAACGTCCTTCGGCAGGACTTCGTCGCCCGTCACTCCGAGCAGCATCAGTCCCAGGCCGTCGTTGCCTGGGGGCAGTTCGCCCTGGTACTTCGGACGAGGAAGCCCCTTGGCCTTGAACAGCGCCTCGATCCGGGCGTTTACCTCGTCAGTGAGTCCGTTCTGGCGGATGTAGAGCTCGCACTGCTGGTCGATGGCGGCGTTCATGAAAAAGCCCACGAGCATCGGCGCAGGGCCGTTGATCGTCATCGAGACGGAGGTCTTGGGGTCGCAGAGATTGAAACCCGAGTAGAGCTTCTTGGCGTCGTCGAGGCAGCAGATGGAGACGCCTGCATTGCCGATCTTGCCGTAGATGTCGGGGCGGCGGTCCGGATCGAAGCCATAAAGAGTGACCGAATCAAAGGCCGTCGACAGGCGCTTGGCCGGCATCGCGCGCGAAACGTAATGAAAGCGACGGTTCGTGCGCTCCGGGCCCCCTTCGCCCGCGAACATGCGGGTCGGGTCTTCGCCCTCTCGCTTGAACGGAAACACGCCGGCCGTGTACGGAAACTCTCCCGGCACGTTTTCCTGCAGGCTCCAGCGGAGGATGTCTCCCCAGGCGCGGTAGCGAGGAAGAGAGACCTTCGGGATCATTAGATGCGAGAGCGACTTCGTGTGGGTCTCGACGCGAATGTCCTTGCCGCGGACCTGATAGATGAAGACCGGATCACGGTAGGCCTTCACCTTCTCGGGCCACTGCTCGAGGATTTTTCGACATTCGGCATCGATCTTCTGCTCGAGCGCGGCAGCCTGTGCAGAAAGCGCGTCGCGAGCGGGCTTCAGTTCGGCACTCTGCGGAAGGACGGCCAGCGACTCACGAAGCGATTGGAGCTGGTGCGCAAGCTCCGACTGCTTTGCCGTCCACTCGTCGTAACGGCGGATGGTTTCGGTGATTTCCGAAAGGTAGCGCGTGCGCTCCGGTGGAATGATGTGGATCTTCCGTGATTCCTCGCGCGTCGCAGCCACGGATGAAGTGAACAGGGTTCCGGTTCTCTTGACGATCGTATCGATGAGCGTGCGATAGAGCCGGTTCATTCCGGGGTCATTGAACTGCGAAGCAATGCTTCCGACGACTGGCAGCTCCTCATCGTTGCCATCAAAGAGCTTGTGGTTGCGGCGGTACTGCTTGCGCACGTCGCGAAGGGCATCCTGGCCGCCGCGCTTGTCGAACTTGTTGAGCGCAATCACGTCGGCAAAGTCGAGCATGTCGATCTTTTCGAGCTGGGTTGCGGCGCCGTACTCGGGGGTCATCACATAAAGCGAAACGTCCGAATGTTCGGTGATCTCCGTGTCGCTCTGGCCGATGCCCGATGTTTCGAGCACGATCAGGTCAAAGCCTGCGGCCTGGGCGATGGTCAGCGCTTCCTTGACATGCTTCGAGAGCGCGAGGTTCGCCTGCCTGGTGGCGAGCGAGCGCATGTAGACTCCCGGATGGTGGACGGAGTTCATGCGGATGCGGTCGCCGAGAAGCGCGCCGCCGGTCTTGCGCTTCGAGGGGTCGACCGAAATGACGGCGATGCTCTTGTTTGGAAAGTCCGTGATGAAGCGGCGGACGAATTCGTCAATCAACGAGGATTTTCCCGCGCCGCCCGTACCGGTGATTCCCAAAACCGGCGCCTTCTTCTCGCGGCGATCGGCAGCAGCTCGGATGGCCGAGATCAGGCCCGAGTTTTCTTCGGGAGCATTCTCGGCAGCGGAGATCGCGTTGCCGATGATTCGGGATTCTCGCGCCTGGAGACGCGAGAGAAATTGATCCAGCTCCTTGCCGGACTGGGGAAGTCCCAAGCCCGTGGCGAAATCGCTTTTCTGGATCAGGTCATTGATCATTCCCTGGAGGCCCAGGGCTCGGCCGTCATCAGGAGAATAGATGCGGGTGACTCCGGCCGCATGGAGCTCTTCGATTTCGGAGGGCAGGATCACGCCGCCGCCGCCGCCGAAAATCCGAATATGGCCACAGCCCCGCTCGTTCAGGAGCTCGACCATGTACTTGAAGTACTCGACATGTCCGCCCTGGTAGGAGGTCATGGCGATGGCCTGGGCGTCTTCCTGGATGGCACAGTCGACGACCTCGGCCACCGAGCGGTTATGGCCCAGGTGAATGACCTCGGCGCCCGTCGACTGCAGGATCCGGCGCATGATATTGATCGCGGCGTCGTGCCCGTCAAAGAGCGAGGCCGCGGTCACGATGCGGATCTTGTTTTTTGCCTGGTAAGCTGCGACTTCAGGGTTCTGAGCCATGACGACCGACGTACCAAAAAACCAGCAAAACAGCGAGCTTGAGGGTGGTCCCGAAAAGGGCCTGGCGGCCCGGATCGTGGCTCTCCACGAGGAGGCCTGTACCAAGGGCGAGCGTTTCTACCTGGATCCGGTGACCCAGTACTGGGTGACCACCCGGTGTGCCCACCTGGAACGCGGCTATTGCTGCGGAAATGGCTGCCGCCATTGCCCGTGGGATCACGAGGCCGTTCGGAACCCTTCCGGGAGCCGGATCGGCCGCAAATGAGCTCGATGAGCACCAAAGCCATCACCGACATGCTGGGCCGCGCCTTGATCGTTCCGGAGCGCCCGGAACGCATCATTTCGCTCTGTCCGTCGCAAACAGAGACCCTCTTTGACCTGGCGCTCGGGGGCCGGGTGGTCGGCTCGACCCGGTACTGCATCCATCCTGCACCTGAGGTGGCGACCTCCACTCGCGTGGGGGGAACCAAGAGGGTGGATTTCGAGGTCGTTCGGCGGCTGGCCCCGGACCTGATCATTGCCGAAAAAGAGGAGAATCCCCGCGAGATGGTCGAGGCGCTTTCGGAGATTGCGCCCGTCTACGTCACTGAGGTCATCGATCCACAGAGTGCTTGGGAGATGATTCGCAGGCTTGGCGAGCTGACGAAGACCGAGAGCCGGGCCGTTGCACTCGAGCACGAGATCTCGCAGGCGTGGAGTGGACTTCTGCCGTTTCCGCGGCCTCTTCGGACGGCCTATCTCATCTGGCGCAAGCCCTGGATGGCGGCAGGACCGACGACTTACATCGACTCGCTGCTGAAGGCCGCCGGACTCGACAATGTCTTTGGAGCCGAAGTCGAAGGCAAGGTCAGGTACCCGGAGTTCACCCTCCAGCAGCTGGTCGAGCGTCGACCGGAGCTGGTGCTGCTGTCTTCGGAACCCTATCCCTTCAAGGACCAGCACGTCGCCGAGCTTCAGTCGGCCTTGCCGGAGACCCGCGTGCTGCTGACAGATGGCGAACCCTGGTCCTGGTATGGCACTCGAATGAAGGCTTTTCCGAAGCTCGTGCTCTGTCTTCAAGCCGAGCTGGCCGGTTCGTATTGCCTCAAAAGTGAATCGCACCAGAGCTGAATGATCTGGACTCACGCCGCAAGCTTGAGTGCTTCGCTCTGTCGTTGCTCGTCTCGGAGCGTTTTGAAGAAGAGTTGAAGCCTTTCTTCGATCCTGGCCTTCATCTCGAATGGGTCGAGTGATTCGTACTGCGCCTTGAGCCTCGTCTTCTGCTCCTCCGGTACTTCCGGGCACTCGAGGATGCGCTGGTAGGGCGTCTTGGGCTTCTCGTACTGCTTTCGGATCCGTGAGCCGATTCGCTCTTTTCGGATGAGCTT
>JBIIXZ010000075.1:0-11813 GCA_044347055.1 Bdellovibrionia bacterium
CGCCTTCCTGCTTCATCAGACGAGCAAAATCGTAGGTCACGGTCTTGGCGCCGATTGCACCGTCCATTCCCTTGATGATGAGGTCCGCGGCTTCGTTCCAGCCGAGGTGGCGCAGCATCATTTCACCCGAAAGGATGACCGATCCCGGGTTGACGCGATCGAGGTTGGCGTACTTCGGCGCGGTGCCGTGGGTGGCTTCGAATACGGCGTGGCCCGTGAGGTAGTTCACGTTGCCACCCGGAGCGATCCCGATGCCGCCGACCTGGGCTGCCAGGGCGTCGGAAAGGTAGTCGCCGTTCAGGTTCAGCGTCGCGATGACGTCGAACTCATCCGGACGCGTCAGCACCTGCTGGAGCGCGATGTCGGCAATGGCATCCTTCACGATGATCTTGCCGGCAGCCTGCTCGGCCTTCATTTCGGCGTTCGCGGCTTCTTCGCCCTTTTCCTTCTTGGTCTTTTCCCACTTTGCCCACGTGTACACCTTCGAGCCGAACTCGCGGTCAGCCAGTTCGTAGCCCCACTTCATGAAGGCACCCTCGGTGAACTTCATGATGTTGCCCTTGTGGACGATCGTGACGGACTTGCGCTTGTTCGCGACGGCGAACTCGAGCGCGGAACGAACGAGGCGCTCCGTGCCCTCCTTCGAGACAGGCTTGAAGCCGATGCCCGAAGTCTCTGGGAAGCGGATCTTGCCGTATTCCTTGGGGAATGTGGCCTTGAGGAAATCGAGGACCTTCTTGACGTTCTCGCTGCCCTGCTCGAATTCGATGCCGGCGTAAATATCTTCGCAGTTCTCACGGAAGATCGTCATGTCGACCTTTTCAGGGTGCTTCACCGGAGAAGGCACGCCCTTGAACCAACGCACCGGGCGCAGGCAGACGTACAGATCGAGCATCTGGCGGAGAGCCACGTTCAGTGAGCGAATGCCACCACCGACCGGAGTGGTGAGCGGGCCCTTGATCGAGACGAGGTAGTGGCGAAGCGCGGTCAGCGTATCTTCAGGCAGCCAGTCGTTGAACTTGTTGAACGACTTTTCGCCGGCATAGACTTCGAACCACTCGATCTTGCGATCGCCCTTGTAGGCCTTCGCAACAGCTGCATCGAGGACCGCCTGGGCGGAGCGCCAGATGTCCGGACCGGTGCCATCGCCTTCGATGAAGGGGATGATCGGGTTCTTCGGAACATTCAGCTTTCCATTTTCGATCGTGATGCGCTGGCCCTGGGTCGGAGCCGAGAGCGACTTGAAGGACGGAGCGGTGCCGGACATGAGAAGTCTCCTTGGTGACTGTCGGGATGTGAAAATCCGCGTGAAATTTGCTCCGGAGTCTATTCAACCCGGCGGCAGAAGGTCAATGATTACCTCGCCCCCGATGGATCTCCTGGCGCAGGTTCTGAAGCTCCTGGATCAACCGGTCGACCTCGGCCCGGGTCAGGCGCTCCTGCCGGAGGACCTCGTCGCGCTCCTGGTTGTAGAGCATGGTCACCAGGACGGCGCCAAAGCTGAGGTAAAAGAAATTTCCGAGGATCATCAGGCCGGCAGTGATGGCGCGCCCTAGCCCGGTCTGTGGAACAATGTCCCCAAATCCCACCGTCGTGACGGTGGTCATGGCCAGCCACAGGGCATCACTGTAGTGCTTCAGGCCGGGATTTGCCGGCGACTCATACTGAAACAGCAGGTAAGCAGCCAAAAACATGACCCCGTTACCCGCGAGCACGAGAAACAGCACCAGGGGAGAGGATACGGCCCGAATCAGCCGATGGCTGTAATTGCCGAACTGATTGAAATGCTGGCGGAGCATGGATTCAGCTTAAGCCCCGGAACGCACAGGCACTAGTCGGCAGACTTTGCCGACCCGGGGCTTCTCCAACGGTGGACTTCCCCGTGATCCTTCATCATCAGGGTGCTGGTGCCCAGCCTGCCAGCCTCCTCGGAATCATGGGTGACAAGCACCAGCGGAACCGGTTGAGCGGCATGGAGTTCCAGCAACCATCGTCCCATTTCGGATCGAAGCGCCGGATCGAGCGCTGAAAACGGCTCATCCAGGAGGACTGCGTGCGGTTTCCAGCACAGCGCCCGGACGAGGGCAAGCCGCTGCTTCTCGCCTCCCGAGAGTGTGGTCGCATCGGCATCCGCATGCTGGAGGAGTCCGCAGCGTTCGAGCCACGGCATTACCAGCTGCCGGCGCTCGTCCTGACCCACTCCCCTCACCTTCAGGCCAAATGCAGCATTCTCGAGGACCGAAAGCGCCGGAAAGACCACAGCCTCTTGAAACAGAATGCCAAAGCCGCGCTGTTCGGGCGCCCGATGCGTCAGGTCCTGCGATCCCAGGAGCACTCGGCCCGACTCGCATCCTTCAACGGAGAAGCCTGCGAGAAAACGAAAGATCGTCGTCTTGCCGCTGCCGCTCGGTCCGGACAGGATGAGACGCTCACCCCTGCAAACGGAAAACTCCGCATCGATCGTGAGCTTCGGAAAACAGACGCGAAGACCTTCAAGCTTCAGAGTGCCATCATTGTACTGCATTCAACTCCTCCACCTCGACCCCAGGGTCAGCACTACCGATATGACCAGAAGAATGGCTGCCACCCCGTGCGCGTATTCAAAACGATATTGCGCCAGCCAGCGCGAGACGAGAAGCGGAAGCGTCACCATCCGCTCCGAAGAAAAAAAGCTCACCGCCGCGAGCTCCCCGGTGCTCGCAGCGCTGACGAGCGCCACGGAATGGATCAACGGCTGCCGCAGTCGTGGCCACTCGACCTCCAGCCACGCGCGAATCGGCGAGGCTCCAAGACTTCTTGCCACATCCAAAGCGGCCTGAGACCGAAGCCGCGCGAGCGGCCAGAGCCACCGGAAGACCAGCGGAAAAAAAATCAGCGCCTGAACGACTACCAGAGCAGCGAGGCTGCCTTCGAAAGGATCAATCCAGGCGGAATAGGCCAGCCAGAATCCCAGGCTCAACGTGAGCGTACTGACTCCGGAAGGAAGCAGAAAGAGCACTTCAACCACCTTCTGCCTCCGCCCGTCTCGCATCGACGAGAGCGCGGCAATGGCGAGTGCGGACCACAGCACCGCGATCAGGCCCACCGAGATCGCCAGTCCCAGGCTCAGCAGGAGCGGCGAGCGAATCTCGACCCAGAACTTGGAAGACGCCAGGACTGCCGGCTCGACGTCCTTGAAAAAGACGACGTAAGGAGCCACCCAGGCCAGCGCGAGCACCCTATGCCACCTCGGTTCCGTCGCACCCGATGCAGGTCGCACGGCAGGAATGGCCACGGGCTTCCAAAACATCCGAAGCGCCACCCACGGAAGCAACGAGAGCACCAGCTGCCAGAGAGCCAGGTTCGCGCCGGTCACGAGATCGAGCGTGCCCGTTCGAACGGAGGCAAAGATCGCCGTTTCCAGCGTTTCGACCGGCGGGCCGCCTCCCAGGAGAGTCACCAGCGTGAAGCTCATCGAGCACAAAATGAAAACCTGCGAGAACGCGGAAAACAGGGCGGGTGCGATCACCGGAAAGTACACCGTCCTCCAGCGCAGGAACGTGCGCGCTCCGAGAGATCGAGCCAGGTCATCCCATGCAGCAGGAACGCTGCCGGCAGCCTCGGCGACGAGCGAGGCCACCCACGGAATATTCAGCACCACATGCGCGAGCAGAACTGCCGTGAAGGAATAGATCGTCGAAGTCCGAGAGAGAATGCTCACCCATGCTGCCGAAGCGACCAGCGTCGGCACCCCAAACGGAATCTTGAGCCAGTCGGCGGCACGAGGCGAATGGCGCAGAAAAATTCCCAAGGGAAGCCCGAAGAGGCAGGAGATCAGCGCAGAGAGGCCTGCCTGCCCTGCCGTGAATTGTACCTTTGCGAGCAGAAGTGGGTCCACCAGGCCCGCGAAAAAACCGGAGAACGTCCAGGCATTTCCGGTGAGTTGCCCCGCGCGCAGCAGCGAGAGCGCCGGCAAGAAGAATACTGCAAGCCACGGCAGGAATGCCGCGGTCACCAGTGTCGTCGTGATGAACGGGCTTTGGCGAGCACTCATCGAATCGAGAGCTCCCAGAGGCGGAGGGCTGCGCGAAGATCGAAGTCGGCGGGTGGCCGAAGGATCTTCTTTGGCAACGGGATGGACTGAAATTCCTGTGGAAGCGCCACGCCCTTGAGCGCAGGCAGCATCCACTGGGTTTTTGGAATCCGTTCCTGAATCTCTCGCGATGCAAGAAGCTCAACGAACTGCCGGGCCAGTTGCTGCCGGGCCGGGTCGGTCACGACCTTCTCCACGATGAATGAGCCTTCAATCTGGATCGGATTGCCCTCGTCAAATACGAGAGCGCGAAGCGGAGACTTCGGATCCTTGGACAGGTGATAGGCCTGGCTCGTCGTGTAGCTCCACACGAGCGGGGCCTCGCCTTTCAGAAAGAGTCCGTAGGCTCCACTCCAGCCCGCTGCAAGCGTCATCCACTGGCGGCGAATTTGGTTGATGAAGGCGCGTCCGTCATTACCCAGTGCTGCCTGCGCGCCGAGCACGAAACCCAGTCCGGGGGTCGAGGTGCGAGGATCCTGGAGCAGAAGACGCCGCTTCCATTTCGGATCGAGCAGGTCCTTCCAGCTTGAAGGCGCTTGTTGTGGCGAACCCGCAAAGCCCTGCCACTCCGGATTCCAGATCCAGCCCATCACTCCGTAGTCGAGCGGCGTGAAGCCAAGATCGACCGTGTGCTCGAAGTCTCCTGCTGCAGTCCACTTCAAGGCCATCGACCGAACCTGCGGCCAGAGAGCCTGGTCCACGCCAACGACGACCTGCGTTTCCGAGCGTCCGCGAAGTTGTTCGAGCTGAAGCCGCGAGACCATCTGGGCAGCATCGCCAGCGACCTGGATTTTCAAGCGGCAGCCGCACTGCCTCTCAAAACGCGACACGGCCTCCGGACCAAGTCCGCCCTGAGCCATGAAGCTGTCATAGGTCAGGACCGACAGGACGCGCGAGGGAGCTTCGGCAGCCTTCGCGACAAGCGAGGCCGCCAAAATGCACAATGAGATTCCGACACGGAATCCGATGCAAGAAGCCAGACGGGCGGTCACGCCCTCAGTCTAGCATGGAGCTTGGCCGGGAGCTTATAGGGGCTCGGGGTTCTTCGAAGGATCCTCAAGCTCTCCACTGCGGGGCTTGAGCAGACGAATCTTGTTGGGAGCATTGCGGTCCTCGGCCTCGAGCTTGAAGCGCCAAAGGATCTCGCAGTTCTGAAGGTGGGTCGTCGTCTCTTCGAGATTGGACTTCAGGTGGACGATGCCGTTTTCGAAGATGGTGACATCGGCGTTGTCGATGTAGGTGCCCTCTTCTCCCGGATAGAAGAAGATGACCCGCATGGCATGCCCCTTCCTCAAGACCCGAAGTCCTGAGGAGGCAGAGGCGGGGGTTGCACCGAGGGAGCCGTTACCGGCTCCAAAAAACTTCCACTTGGCCATGCGTGTTTTCCTTGGCCCGCACCCTAGTCCAGATCGCCAATCCGAAGCAATGCCGATTTGAAGCCCTTTTTAGGGGATTTTTGAGTCCCCGAACGGCCGAAATGAAGCGTTGCGGCATACGCCCGGGACGGGTTATCAGACCTCCGTGAAATCGCCACAACGAGACGACCTTTTCAGCCGGATCGAGCAGCTCAAACGCGAGAAAAATGCTGTCATTCTGGCCCACTACTACCAGGACCCGGACATCCAGGACGTTGCCGACTTCGTGGGCGACAGCCTCGAGCTCGCCCGGGCCGCCCAGCGCTCGACGGCCGACCTGATCGTCTTTGCCGGCGTCCATTTCATGGCCGAAGGGGCGAAGATCCTGAACCCCGCTCGCAAGGTGGTCCTGCCCGACCTCCGGGCCGGCTGCTCGCTCGCCAACAGCTGCCCTCCGGATGCGTTCGCCGCCCTTCGCGCGAAGCACCCCGATCATTTCGTCGTCAGCTACATCAACTGCTCGGCAGCCATCAAAGCCCAGAGCGATGTCATCTGTACCAGCAGCAACGCCGTAAAGATCATCGAATCGATTCCGGCCGATCGCCCGATCCTGTTCGCTCCGGATCGCAACCTCGGCGCCTGGCTCGAAAAGAAGACCGGCCGCAAGATGCTCCTCTGGCAGGGCGCCTGTATCGTCCATGAAACCTTCTCGGAGCGGAAGATTGCTGCTCTTCAGGTCGAGCACCCCGAGGCCGAGCTGATCGCCCATCCGGAGTGCGAAGCGTCGCTGCTCGCGAAGGCCCAGTTTGTCGGAAGTACTTCGGCGCTATTGAAGTACGTCATCGAGTCTCCGAAGAAGACCTTCATCATCGCGACGGAAGAAGGCATCCTGCATCAGATGCGCAAGCAGGCACCGGGCAAAGAGCTCATTCCGGCTCCGCCGAACCAGAACTGCGCCTGCAACGAGTGCCCGTACATGAAGCTCAACACGCTCGAGAAGCTGCATGCAGCACTTCGTGATGAAACGCCGGAGATCACAATGACGGAACAGCTCCGTATGAGCGCCGAGGCTCCATTACTCAAGATGCTCGAGTGGTCGACCCAGATCGGCAAGAACGCATGAGCTCCGGAAAGATCCTCACGCTCGACCCAAACGAAGTCGGACAGGTGGGAATGTACAAGCTCTTGATCGGTGGCGTGCTTCCGCGCCCGATCGCGTTTGTCAGCACGATCAGCTCGGAAGGCGTGACGAACCTGGCACCGTTCAGCTTCTTCAATGCCGTCTCGAGCAATCCGCCTTGCCTGTCCGTGTCGATCACGCGCAAGAACGACGGATCGAAGAAGGATACGCTTCGGAACATCGAAGCGACCCATCAGTTTGTCGTCAACTCCTCGCCTGCCTGGCTGGCAGAGAAGCTCAACGCCTGCTCGGCGGAATTTCCACACGGCGTGAGCGAGTTCGAAAAGGTCGGCCTCACGCCTGCTGAATCGGCGCGTGTGCGCCCGCCGCGAGTCGCCGAATGTCCGCTCGCGTTCGAGTGCGAGCTCTACGAAACAGTCGAGATCGGCGATGGCTCGCAGGGCTCGTCGACGCTGGTCATCGGCAAGATCGTGGCCGTGCAGGTGGATGAGAGCGCCATCCGCGATGGCAAGCTTTTGATCGATCAGCTCGAGCCCTTGTCTCGCCTCGGGGGCCTGAGCTATGGCCTCACTCGCGAGATTTTCGATCTGCCGCGACCGAGTGCAAACTCACCGAGCCGTTGAGGAACGGACGGACGAGGAGGCCCCAGCCGCCGCCTCGGGCTTTTTTTGCGGTGAAACGGATTGGGTCGCGCCGCGAGTCCTTGAACGCTGCTCGAACTCGCGACGATCGCCGCGTCCCACCTGCTCCTCGGGTGTGAGCGCCTTTTCGAGCTGTTCCGCCGCCTCGGAAGTAATGCTGGCCGCCTTCCGCTCGCCGGATCCTGCGCCGAGGAATCGGCGCGCGTAGTCCTCGACTCGCGCTTCGGTCAGCGGCGGCTCGCGCTTGCCCATCTGGATGCCGTAAAGCAGGGCTTCGAGCTGCAGGTTGGCCTGATCCATTTCTGCCTGCACCTCGGGGGAGGCCTCTTCGAGCAGGCCCGTTTTCGCTTCGAGCTCCAGCTTGCGCTTCAAGACCTCATCCACTGCGTCGCGGACGCCGGAAGGCAGCTGCTCGACCTCGATACCCTCAGCCTTCATGCCTTCTCGGAAATCCTGCTTCCGTGAGGTCAGGCGTGCCTCGACCGGATTGCTCCGAATCTGCTCAGCGGGAATACCGGTCTTGCGTGAAAGTGCCTGCGACTCGAGTGCGACGAGCTCGGACTGCAGCGATTTGATCGTTTGCGGACCGCTCTTGCCGCCAGCGGTGGCCTGGTTCACCGAGTCGCGGAGCTGCTTTTTCTCCGCGGCTGTCACGTGTCGATCAATGCCAGCGTGCTCGAGCATCGAATCCACCAGCTGCGCGGCACGCATGGTACGGGCATAAGCCTCGTCGATCTTTCCAGCGTACTCCTTCTGCAGTGGAGTCTGCTCATCCGGCGTGGCGTCCATTTTCTTGGTCAGCTCTTCCGCTTCTTTTTGAAGTCGAGGTGCGTACTCGCGCTCAAGCTTTTCCTTCTCCTGGATGAAGGCCAGCCAGTCGGCGTCAGCCTTTCCGGAGGTGAGCGCCTCCTTCCATTCCTTCTCGAACTTCGCCTTGGCCTTGGCCTTTTCCTTCAGGAGGTAGTCGGCCATGGCGACGGAGTAGTCCTCGACTTCCGCTTCATACGAGGACTGTGCGACGGATCCGACTCCGCCCATGCCGACCGCGTATCGCTTCTCGGTCCGCTTGCACGTCAGCTCTCCTCTTTTGCAGAGGTCCTTGATGAATTGCGGGACGTTGCTGGCCAGGGGATTGAAGGCGCCGTTGCTCTTCAGCTCCTCCGCGAGTGCTGTCGGAGTATCGGCCCCCATGGGCTCCGTCGAGAGTCCGAGGACTTCGCGCATGGCCAGGCTTTCGCTCAGGGCCTTGGCCTCCAGCTGAAAACGAGCATCGCGCATTTCCGGCTCGATGTTCGTCTGCAGGTGCTTCAGAGAGGCGCGAATGCCGGCGTTGGTCATCACGGATTTCTCGAATCCTGGGCCAAAGCGCAGGAGCTCTTGCTGCGACTGCGAATAGATCTTCTCAATCGACCCGTAATAGGCGACCGCGCGCCATTCCATCGCCATGGCTCCGATATCGCCCACGGCTAGCGCCGTGAGACCCACCGGGCCGGTCGCGGTGCCGAGTACCTTGGCTGCACCGCTTGAACCCGCACGACGGGCGAGAGCTCCTCCGCCTTCGGTCAGGAGTCTTCCTGCGACGGGCTTGGCAAACTGCCGCAGGGCCGAGCCGCCGAGCACGGAGGTCTTCGCACCAGCGGTGACGGCACCTCCGGCGTCGCCGTCAGCGAGCGCCTGGCGAAGCTGCGCAGCGCTCATTCCTGCGCCGTAAATGCCAATGCCGCGAGCGGCGAGTCCGAGCCCACTTCTCGCAAGCTGAAGTCCGCGCGACTGCAGCGGCTTTTTCACGGTCAGATCCATCACGCTATCGGCATCACCGATTCCTTGAATGAAGTGGTAGCCGGCCTGGCCTTCCAGCCCGCGCTCCTGGAGATCCTGATTCATGATGACGCTCATCAGGCTCTGGGCGAGACCCGATTTGACAGACGTCGCTCCGGCGGACGAACCACGAGACGGCGGCACGGCCTCCACGCCGCGCGCCGGTTGAATCGGCGCACTTCGAGGGGCAATCCGCAGCGACTGCGCTGCAGCCCTGACATCCGAATGAGAATCTTTCATCGCCTTTGCCTGGAGCTTCAGCGCCTCCGGGCCAGACTCTCGAGAGAGCGATTCAGCCGCCAATCGACGCACATACCGGTCGGAATGATCCAGCGCCTTGGCCTTCACCTTCAGCGCCTCAGGGCCGGACTCATTCGAAAGCGACCCGGCTGCCTGCACACGCACCAAGTGGTCCTGATGCTTCATCGCCTTGGCCTTCACCTTCAGCGCGTCCGGACCAGACTCCTTCGAAAGCGACACGGCTGCCGCCAGACGCACCGCATGGTCCTGGTGCTTCATCGCTTTCGCCTTGAGCTTCAGCGCCTCGGGACCGGACTCCTTTGAAAGGGATTCGGCTGCCGCCCGACGCACCTCGAGGTCCTGATCCTGAATCGCCTTCGCCTTCAGCTTCAACGCTTCGGGTCCAGACTCACTCGAAAGCGAACGGGCTGCCGCCGCACGCACGATCTGTTCTTCGTGACTCAAGCCCCATTCGAGGAGCTGCCAATAGGACCTCGATTTTCCGAGTGCTGGATACCTTTTTCTCAGCGAGGGGAGACGCTCGCTTTTCATGAGCTGCAGACGAAACTCCGGACGCCCACGCTCCAAAATGCTGATGACCTGAGCCTCGCTCAATGTCTCCAGCGATGGCAGCAGTTGCGTCAGCGCGCCGGCTTTCTGCACCGTCGTTTCGGTAATGAGATTTCCACCGTAGTTGTACCGAGAATTTCCACCCGCCTGCTCGAGCAGCACCCTCCGAATTCGGGCATCCGCTACGGTGGCCCCTCGGGTAGTCTCAAGCGAGCGCCCCAGCAGGTACGAATTGCTGGATGTCACGGTCGGACGATTGCCGCCGTTGCTCATCGCAGTGCTCGAACCCACAAGCATCTTACGGTACCTGGTCGGCAGCTGCTTCTGCTGCTCTTTCAGCCACAACGGATAGGCGGCGACTTTTTCGACGGATGCGCCCGTATTCTTGACGCCCGTCTTGTTGAGCGCAGGTGCCTGGATGTCCATCGATAGGAAGGTCTGTTCACCTACTTTGACTGGAACGCCATGCGTAAAGCCCGGAGTCAGGCTTCCATTCTCGACGACCAGATGAAGCTGACTGTCCTGAAGTGCGATCGTCCCCCAGCGTTCGGGGCTCAGGCTTTCGCACGATCCTCCGCCCACGCACTCCCGGATCGAAATGCCTTTGAACAGGCCATGGATTCGCCTCGGAATCGCCTGGAACTCAAGCGTAGTTCTGGCCACTCGCCCTTCCGGAACGAGTTTGCCGCGATTGGTTTTTCTGAGCTTCACTCGAAACAGTTCGGACTCCGCTGCTTTGCCTGATCCGTCGAGTTCGAGCTTGGGTTGCTCCAAGGCTGGAACGGCGCTTTTCACCACGATTGAATGAAGCGATTCGGGAATGGGAAGGTTTCCTTTTTGCTGAATCTGCTTCATCCCCATCAGCATCTGGTCGGCATCTCCGGAGTTCAGGATGTCTCGCAGGGCCTCACCCTCTTCTCCGAAGACTTTTTCATGCACTGCAAAGGAAGCCAGCTCCTGGGTTCTCGGGTCATTGAGGAGTCGCTTCTGAAGTTCGGCTTCGGCCGTGCCGCGTTCAAGCTTCTTGTCCTTGGGTAGTGCTTGAATGCGGGCGCGTTCGCGCACGAGTTCGGATTCGAGTTCGGAGCTCAGTTGCTGGAGTTCGCTCGCCCGAGCCTTATCATCCAGCTTTCGAATCCGCACCGAGCCTTGCTCGAGCCTCTTGCGCCAGCCTTCGTAGAAGCTCTTCCACTCGCCCTGCTTGAGCTCAAGCCCGGAACTCTCCGCATCGATCTGAACCTGAAACGTCTTTCCTAGTCCGCTGGTCTCAAAGAGGCGCGTACCCAGCTCCGGATGCTCACGTACTGCCTTCCTCGCTTGGGCAATGACGGCATCAAAGTTCGGCCGTGGAAACTGGCTCTCGCCCTGCGGGTACATCGATAGCCACTGCTGGTAGTAGCGATCTCGCAGGACCTGCCCTTGCGGGCTTTCAGAAAGAAATGTCTCCGTGGAACCGGCTTCGCGCACGATGGCGTCGAGCTGCTCGAGTCCGTCGCTCACTTCCGAGGCCTGAGCCCAGGGCGCTAGCGCGCTCGCGACCACTGCGATCAAAAACGCAGCAGCCACCCGGCGCAGGTTTGGAATGCCCTTCAGGACGGACCTCATCGTTGGGCTTATCGTCAAAACAGCCGAGGAATTACACCAACTCAAGGTCAGACGATATTCTGCCGATACAAAACTGATTTGAGGGCCCGAGCCAATGGGGTTGCGCAAATGCTATCGACGATGTTCCTCACCATCCTGCTCTCCGCGGCATCAAGCCTGGTGATCTCGGCGCCCAGCAGTGCCGATGACAACATCGCACTCGAGGGCGCAGCAGAATGGGCGGATGAAGTACTGAAGCTCGCGCGCACGACAGGAACAGTCGGCACCTGCGGGCCGCCGACCACATCCGGCTCAGGCAAAATACTCGATAGCTGCTGCATCTGCTTCCATGATGCCCGCCGGTTTGTATCGACCCGCACCCGCTTCAAGAA